>MUMD01000238.1 GCA_002155895.1 Streptomyces rochei | reverse complement strand
CCTTCTTGGCCGCGGGTGCGCTGACGGCGGCGTACGTCGCCGGGTTCGCCGGGTCGCACCCGCTGGCCAAGAAGGTGGGCGCCTGGCCGTCGGTCCTCGGTGTCGCCGGGGCCGTGGCGCTGGCCTCCTGGGCGGTCGCCGACCGGAAGTCCTGAGCGCCCGCGGGCTCAGTTCCGGTGGTGGGTCAGTACGTTGACCACCCGGCCGGTCGGGTCACGGACGAAGAAGCGGCGTACGCCCCACTCCTCGTCCTTCAGCTCCCGTACGATCTCCGCCCCCGAGGCGGTCACCCGCGCGTACACCGCGTCCACGTCCTCGACCTCCACGCTGAGGTCGGGGACGAGGGGCGCGGTGCGTTCCTCGGTGAACAGGCTGATCTGGGCCGTGGGGTTGGACGGGGAGGCCAGGGTCGTCACCCAGCCCATGTCCATGACCTCCTCGAAGCCCAGCAGGCCGTAGAAGTCCCGGCTGGTGTGCAGCTGTTCCTCGTCCTCGACCTGGATGTCGGGCATGATCCTGCGGATGGTCATCGGGCGGCTCCTCCCGGCAGACGGGCGACGGTACGGACCGACGCTACGCGCCCGCCGTGCCGGAGCCCGGAGTTCCCGCCGGTCGTGCGGCGCCCGCCCCCACCGACGACAGAGGCTCCGCGATGTCCTCCAGGGAACGCCGCTCCGCCTTCACCGCCAGGAAGGCCGCGACCAGGCCGGCCGCGCACATCAGCCCGGCGCCGATCTGGAAGGCCAGGACGGTGTCGGCGACCACCCCGGACTCGGTGAGGTCGGCGAAGAGCAGCGGGCCGCTGATGCCGCCGGCGGCGGTGCCGAGGGCGTAGAAGAAGGCGATGGCCATGGCGCGGGTCTCCATGGGGAAGATCTCGGAGACCGTCAGATAGGCGCTGGAGGCGCCCGCGGAGGCGAAGAACAGCACCACGCACCAGCAGGCCGTCATCGTCGTGGCCGTGAGCGAGCCCCGGTCGAAGAGCCATGCGGTGCCGAAGAGCAGGATGCCCGAGAGCAGGTAGGTGCCCGAGATCATGATCCGGCGGCCGACCGTGTCGAAGAGGTGGCCCAGCAGCAGCGGACCGCAGAAGTTGCCGGCGGCGATGACGGCGAAGTAGTAGCCGGTGGAGCCGGTCGGCACGTCGAAGAAGGTGATGAGGATGGTGCCGAAGCCGAAGGTGATGGCGTTGTAGAGGAACGCCTGGCCGATGAAGAGGGAGAGGCCGAGGACCGCGCGGCGCGGGTAGCGGCGGAAGACGGTCTTGGCGATCAGGCCGAACCCGATGCTCTTGCGCTGGTGGATGGTGATCTCACCGGCCGGCGGCGGCAGCTTCTCGCCCTTCTCCTGCTCGATCTCCCGTTCGACGGAGGTGACGAGCGCGTCGGCCTTCTCCCCTTGGCCGTGGATGAACTGCCAGCGTGGGCTCTCCGGCACGTGCCGCCGGACCAGCAGGATGACCAGGCCGAGGACGACGCCCAGGGCGAAGCTGAGCCGCCAGCCGAGGTCCTTGGGGAAGATGTCGGTGTCCAGCATCACGATGGACAGCAGCGAGCCGCCGATCGCGCCGAGCCAGTAGCTGCCGTTGATGATGAGGTCGACCCGGCCGCGGTACTGGGACGGGATCAGCTCGTCGATCGCCGAGTTGATGGCCGCGTACTCGCCGCCGATGCCGAAGCCGGTGAGGAAGCGGAAGAGGAAGAACCACCAGGACTCGAAGGAGAGCGCGGTCAGCGCGGTCGCCGCGAGATAGACCACCAGCGTCGCCATGAACAGCTTCTTGCGGCCGTAGCGGTCGGTCAGCCAGCCGAAGAACAGGGCGCCGGAGCAGGCTCCCGCCACGTACAGGGCGGCGGCGAGGCCGGTGATCTGCGCGGCGCTGATGTCGAGGCCGCTGCCCTGCTCGGCGATGCGGCCGGCGACGTTGCCGACGATCGTGACCTCCAGGCCGTCCAGGATCCAGACGGTGCCCAGGCCGATCACGATCATCCAGTGCCACCGTGACCAGGGCAGCCGGTCCAGGCGGGCGGGGACGGCCGTGGTGACGGTGCCGGTGGGGGCGGGCGCCGGGCCCGGCGACGACGA
>MUMD01000237.1:168-7886 GCA_002155895.1 Streptomyces rochei | reverse complement strand
GTCGGGGACTGGGGGGGGGAGAGAGAGAACGCGGCCGCCGGTCACGTCACGACCCGGCGTACTCCGCGAGATCCTCGCCGAGCAGTTCACGCAGCCGGCCCAGCGCCCGGGAACACCGGGTCCGCACGGCCGCCGAGCTGACGTTCATGACGTCGGCGGTCTCCTCGACGGACCGGTCCTCCCAGTACCGCAGGACGACCACGGCCCGGTCCTTGGCGGGCAGCCGCGCCAGCGCGTCCAGCAGCGTCAGCCGCAGCGAGGCGTCGCCGTCCCCGGCGCCGGGCAGGTCCGGGAACACGTCCGTGGCCCGCTCCCGGCTGCTGCGCCGCCGCTGATGGGCGAGGAAGGTCCGGGTGAGCACGGTCTGCGCGTACCCGGCGGGGTTCCCCACCCGGGACACGCGTCCCCACCGCACGTACAGCCGCCCGAAGGTCTCCTGCACGAGATCCTCGGCCAGATGCGTGTCCCCGGCCGTGAGCAGACACGCGGACCGGTACAGATGCCCGGCCCGAGCCACCGCGAACTCGGCGTACTCGTCCGCCCGCCCCTGTCTCATACTCGCGTTCCCCCGCACTCACCGCTGTCGAGTACTGCCTTCACCTCACTGATGCGGTGGGCCCCGAAAAATGTTTCATACGGCCTTCACAGAAGGCGGCCGGCTTCGGCGAGGCGAGGGGCCCGGCGGTGGTAGGGGGACGTGGGCGACACCGCCGGCGAGCGCGACGGCGTACGGCACAGTCGATCTTTACTCGCCCTTGGCACCACCCATACCTCCCGCATATCCGCCCTCACTACGGTCGTGGGTTGGCTTGTGCACAGGGTTGATCACGGGGAAGGGGCCGCATGGCGGACCTGGCGAAAGAGGCTGCGTCGCTGCACAAGGCGGCAAAAGGGCTGCGGGCGGTGGGCCGGCACACGGCGAAGCCGTTGCAGGAGTTCGAGTCCGCCTCGCACGACTTGTCGGCCCTGGGGGCCCTGGGCGCACTTCTCGGTGCGAAGGACGACATCCAGGAGGGCATGACGACGCTCGCGAAGCTGACCGAGCAACTGAACGAGGAGTGGGAGACCGAAGCGAAGTTCATGGGCGACGTCTCTGACGCGTTCGACCTGCTGGACGTGCTGCTGACGGCTGCGGCCCGCGCCGAAAAGGGCTGAGCGGGAGTGGTCGACCTCAACCCCCTGCACTACATCAACAAGTTCAACCACATGTTCGGTGACACGGTCGCCGAGGGGCTGGAGTTCCTGGGCATCTCCGACCCGGCGGTGGACCCGGACGGCATCCGGGAGATCGCCAAGAAGTGGCGTGCCCTGGCCACGGGCCTGGACGAGGCTGCCGAGGCGGCACGCAAGGCACTGGCGGACGTGGAATGGGAGGGCAAGTCCGCCAAGGCCCTCCACAAACGGGCCAAGTCGGCCCGCCAGCAGGCCACCGAGATGGCCGACTCCCTCAGGGAGGGCGCGAAGGCGCTGGACGACTTCGCGGACAAGGCGCACGAACTGCTTTCGGAGATCGGCGTCATCCTGGTGGAGATCGCCGAGTTGGAGCTGGCGGGGCTCGCCCTGTCCGTGCTGACCGGCGGCACGTCGGCTGTCGTCTCCACGCTGATGGCCGGCTCGCGTGCGGCGAAGGTGGTCGCGCTGGTCACCCGGATCGAGCAGGAGGGCACCGTCCTGGCGTCCGCGATCCGCGGGGTAATGGAGGTCGTCCGGGCGGTGGAGCGGGCGCTGAAGACGCTGAAGGAGATCCGCGGCATCGCGGCGGCCGGAAAGATGGCGAAGGAGGGCATGAAGTTCTCCGCCTTCGACACCCTGCTGCGCGATCCTGAGGCCTTCAAGGACCCTGACAAACTCGCCGTCATCCTCACCGAGGGGGCACTCCTGGGGGTGGGCTTCGGCGCGCTGGGCAAGGCCCTGGGGAAAGGACTGAAGGCACTCAAGCCGGCCGACCTGGCCAAGCTCAGCAAGGGCCTCAAGCTGAACTGCGCCTCGTTCGAGCGGTTGAGGCTCAACCCGGGCTTCGACAAGCTGCCGGCGTCGATCCGCAACGAGATCAAGAAGTTCGTCCGAGACCCGATCGACGTGGCCACCGGCGACATGATGCTGGCCCGCACCGATGTGTCGTTGCCGGGCGTGCTTCCGCTGGTCCTGGAGCGGACGCATGTCTCCTCGTACCGATGGGGAGGCTGGTTCGGCCCCTCCTGGGCCTCGACGCTCGACCAGCGCGTGCAGGTGGACGACGAAGGCATCGTCTACGCGACCCCTGACGGTGCCCGCATCTGCTTCCCGTTCCCCGACCCGCAGACCGGTGAAGCGGTCAGGCCGAGAACCCCGGGCTCTCGGCTGTCCCTGTGCTGGGACGACGACATTGACGGAGCCGTACGCATCACGGATCCCGACACCGGCCATGCGTACGTCTTCCACAGTCCGGTCGCCGCGGTGGGAGACGAGGCGGTTGACCTTCCCTTGCAACATGTCACGGACCGCAATGGAAACTGCATCACCGTCTGTTACCACGAGGGGGACATCCCTGGGGCGATCACCCACTCGGGTGGGTACCGCATAGTCCTGGATCACCACCCCACGCTCTCGCGGATCACCGGTCTGCGCCTCGTTGACCCGTCGTTTCCGGATGACCGGGGCATCACCCTCCTCACCCTCGGTTACGATGCGCAGGGCCGTTTGGCCGAGGAGATCGACTCCTCCGGGTTGCCCATGCGCTACACATACGACGGCGACGGGCGCGTCACTTCCTGGACCGACCGCAACAGAACCACGTACCGGTACACGTACGACACCCAAGGGCGAGTCGTGGCGACGGGTGGCAGCGGCGATTGCCTCGCGTCGGCCCTCGAATACGACAGCAGCGCCCGCATCACGCGTGTGACCGACTCCCTCGGCCAGGTCCGGGTCTACGAGCACAACGAAGCTCTGCGTCTGGTGCGGGAAACGGATCCGTTGGGCAACGTCACGACCCAGGACTGGGACGAGCACCTGCGGCTGGTCGCCGTCACCGATCCGCTGGGAGCCACCAGACGGTACGTCTACGACGAGCAGGGCAACGTCACACGAGTAGTGCGGCCGGACGAGACGGAACTGTGCTCCGAGTACGACGCCCACGGCTTGCCCACGGTCATCAGAGGCCCTGACGGGACCGCCTGGTCGCAGGAGTACAACGATCGAGGTGACCGCGTATCCGTCACCGACCCGCTGGGCGCCACTACACGATTCGCCTACAACGGCGCAGGTCACCTGGTCTCTGTCACCGATGCACTGGGTCGGTGCACACGGGTCCGGTGCAACGGCGCCGGTCTGCCCGTCGAAGTCATCGATGCTCTCGGGGGGCGCACCCGGTACGTCCGAGACCTGTTCGGACGCCCGAGCACATTTGTGGACGCCGCCGGGAACGAGACCCGGCAGGAGTGGACCACAGAGGGCAGGCTGACTCGCCGTGTCATGGCTGACGGAACCGACGAGGTCTGGACGTACGACGCGGAAGGCAACTGCACCAGTCACACCAGTCCTACCGGAGCCCGGACCCGATTCGAGTACGGACCCTTCGACGTGTTGACAGCTCGTGTCGGGCCGGACGGCGCTCGTCAGAACTTCGGTTACGACACCGAGTTGCGCCTGGTGGAGGTCTCGAATGCTCAAGGGCGGTGTTGGAACTACTTCTACGACCCGGCAGGCCGACTCGAGTCCGAGAGCGACTTCGACGGGCGCACGATCTTCTATTCTCACGATGCTGCCGGTCGGCTCGTGGCCAGCACCAACGCATCGGGACAAGCAGTCAGTTTCCGCCGGAACGTCCTCGGTCTCGTTACCGCCAAGAGGTCACCTGAAGGGGAAACCTGCTTCACATACACCCCGACCGGTCGTATCGCCACCGCAGACACGGCCGACTCGTCGCTGGTTCTCACTCACGACCCCTTGGGGCGCTTGCTTTCCGAGACGGTCAACGGCCGTACGTCCACCTACGAGTACGATCTGCTGGGCCGACGGACGAAACGCGTCACCCCGACGGGAGCCGTGAGCGTCTGGAATTACGATGCGGGCGGGCGGCACACCGAGCTGATAACCGGTGGCGGCGTGATCACGTTCACCCACGACGCGGCGGGCCGGGAGGTGAGCCGTTCGGTCGGTACGGTGACCCTGGCCCGCTTTTACGACAAACTGGGGCGCCTCACGCGCCAGTTCGTGAGGGAGGACGCCACTGGTCAGATCACCCAGGGCAGGGGGTACACCTACCGGGCCGACGGCTACCTGGCGGGTATCGACGATCACATGACCGGCACACGGCACTTCGCCCTTGATGCCGTTGGCCGGGTCACGGGCGTCCACGCCGAAGGGTGGTCGGAAAGCTACGTCTACGACGAAGCGGGCAACCAGACCCACGCCGAGTGGCCGGCGGCCCACCCGGGCAACGAGGCCACTGGCCCCCGCAGCTACACCGGTACGCGGATCGTCCGGGCCGGGAACGTACGGTACGAGCACGACACGGCGGGGAGAATCACGCTTCGCCGAAAGACCCGACTGTCCGGCAGGCGGGACACTTGGCACTACACCTGGAACAGTGAGGACCGCCTTGTCTCGGTCACCACACCGGACGGTACTGAGTGGCGCTATCTCCACGATCCGCTCGGGCGCCGAATCGCGAAACTGCGAATGGAGCCGGACGGCGTCAGCGTCGCCGAGCGGACGGACTTCACCTGGGACGGTGCCGTCCTCTGCGAAGAGACCACTATGTCGGCGCGGTTGCCCCGACCGGTCACGCTCACGTGGGACCACCAGGGGCTGCATCCGGTCGCCCAGACCGAGCGTGTGGGGGCGGCCGCGGCGTCTCAAGGAGAGGTCGACTCCCGCTTCTTCGCCATCGTCACGGACCTCGTCGGTACGCCGACGGAACTCCTTGACCCCTCGGGCGGCGTTGCCTGGCGGACGCGAACGACGGTATGGGGAACCACGGCCTGGACGGCCGACAGCACGTCGTACACCCCGCTCAGGTTTCCGGGTCAGTATTTCGACTCGGAGACGGGGCTCCATCACAACTATCACCGTCTCTACGACCCTGAGACCGGGCGTTACCTCACACCCGACCCTCTCGGCCTCGCGCCCGCACCGAACCCGTCGATGTACGTGCACAACCCGCATACCTGGGCCGACCCTCTCGGCCTGGCCCCGCGATGCGAGGAGACGATCCCTGGTTTCCGAAAGCAGACCGACCACCCGCTGAGCAAGCGGATACACATCGGCGAGGACGGCAAGGTCACCATCACCGGGAAGGGGGCCCTTTATGTCAATCTGAGCGGAGACATTGGGCATACCGTGCGTTTCCGCGGTGAAGGTGGACAGATCGTCGAGTTTCAGGTATCGGCCGAGTTCCGAGAGAAGATCAGACGTACCGCAGTGCCTCAGGAGGAGCCCGGCCTCGGCTTCAGCAGGGCCGAGTGGAAGCAGATGAAAAAGATCTGCCCGGAAATCTCGGACCCCACCATGGGTGATGACCTGTACGGCATTCCCAGCGGGATGCTCAATGAGTTCAGGGAAGAAGTGGCAAAGTATCCGGGCAGGGTAGTCCGGGAAGGATAGGGCGCGTTCGGCATGTTGCATGAGATCGAGGACATCGAGCAGGAGCGGCTCCGGTTGTCGCGCAGACCGTCGGTGCGGGATGTGCCGCCCGTGCTGTGTGCCTTCGACGTGCGGACCAGCGGCGAAGTTTCCGAGCTGGGGGAAAGGGTGCGGTCCGTGCTCGGTCCCGCACTGCGGCTGGCGGAATCGCAACCGTACGAGGGCGAAGACCTTCCGGTGGACGAGGTCCCCGACTGGTTCTCCGCCGCCGCGCGGGGGAGTGGGGTGGCACCCCCTGAATTCGCGGCGCGGGGTGCTGAGCGCTATGCGGCCGCGGTGGGTCGAGGGGCGTGGGATCTCCAGGAGTGGCTCTACCAGTTCGACCCTGAGTCCGAGTTCCGTGGCTGGGCGTGGTGGGACCTGACCCGGGCGGGCGAGAGGCAGGCGCGCTTGTGGGTGGACTCGTGGGGGGAATCCTTCTTCGCCTGCGACGAACTTCGGTGGCTCTTGTACGTCTCAGGCGCCGCGGATGTGGAGGGGCCGATCCTGACACGGTCCGAGGACTGGGCCGCCGCGGTCGCGGCCTGACGAGTGACGGCCGGCGGATCGCACGTTGTGGGTGATCACGGGAGGCCCCTGGCGCCGTGGGCGCCAGGGGCCTCCCGTGGGAGCGAGCGTGATTACGGCAGCGCGTGCACGTGTGGGCCCACCGCGTTGGACCAGGCGTTGCCCGCCGTCGCGTCCCAGTTCGTGGACCAGGTCATCGCGCCCCGCAGGCCGGGGTAGGTCTTGGACGGCTTGAAGGAGCCGCAGTTCGTGCCCTTGGTGAGGCAGTCCAGGGCGGCGTTGACCACCGACGGGGCGACGTAGCCGCCGCCGGCCGCGCGGGTGGAGGCCGGGAGGCCGAGGCCCACCTGGGACGGGTCGAGGCCGTTCTCCAGCTGGATGCAGGCCAGGGCGGTGAGGAAGTCGACCGTGCCCTGGGAGTAGACCTTGCCGTCGCAGCCCAGCATGGAACCGCTGTTGTAGTACTGCATGTTGACGACCGTGAGGATATCCTTCACGTTCAGCGCGGTGCGGAAGTACGAACCGGACGTCGACTGCATGTCGATGGTCTGCGGCGCCATCGTCAGGATCATGTCCGGGCCCGCCTTCGCCGACAGGGCGCGCAGGGCCTGCGTCATGTAGGTGGCGTTGAGGCCGTTCTCCAGGTCGATGTCGACGCCGTCGAAGCCGTACTCCTGCATCACGGAATAGACGGAGTTCGCGAAGTTGGTCGCGGAGGCGGCGTCGTTCACCGAGACGGTGCCCTTCTCGCCGCCCACCGAGATGATGACCTTCTTCCCGGCCGCCTGCTTGGCCCGGACGTCCGCCTTGAACTGGTCGACCGTGTAGCCGTCGAGGCCGGCCGTGTCCAGGTTGAAGTCCACCGCGCCCGGAGTGCCGGTCGCGTCGGCGAAGGCCACCGCGATGATGTCGTACTGGGAGGAGACGTCCGAGATCCGCTGGACCGCCGCGCCGTTGTCGAAGTTCTGCCAGTAGCCGGTCACCGCGTGCTTGGGCAGGTCGCCGCCGTTGCCGCCGCCGTCGTCCGGCGCCGTGGTGCGGGCCGTGACCGCCGCCGACTTCGCCGACTCACCGGCCGCGTTGACCGCCGTGACCTGGAAGGAGTACGAGGTCGATGCCGCGAGGCCGGTCACGGTCGCCGAGGTGCCGGTCACCGCCGTCACCTTGGTGCCGTCGCGGTAGACGTGGTAGCCGGTGGCGCCGGAGACCGTGTTCCAGGCGAGGGACGCCGAGGAGGAGGTCGTACCGGAGACGCTCAGGCCGGCCGGGGCGGCCGGCACCGTGGGCTCGGGGCCGCCGTCGTCACCGCCGCCCCCGTCCGGGCCGAAGACGGAGAGGTCGTCGGCGTAGTAGGCGGACTGCCCGTACCAGCCGTGCGTGTAGACGGTGACGGAGGTGGTGGAGGAGCCGGTGGTGAAGGTCGTCCTCAGCTGCTTCCAGGAGGAGGAGTCCGGGGTCCACGTGGACACGTCCGTCGTGCCGGTGCCGGTGACGCCCAGGTAGGCGTAGCCGCCCTGGACCCAGGCGCTCAGGTCGTACGTCGAGCCGGGCTTCACCTTCACCGTCTGGGAGCAGCGGGCGTTGTC
>MUMD01000237.1:0-153 GCA_002155895.1 Streptomyces rochei | reverse complement strand
GCCGACGGCGGTGACGGAGAGGGCGAGCGCGGCGGTGACGGCACCCGCCCAGAACTTCGTCCGGCTGCCGAACTGCCTGCCGAGCTGTCTGCCGATCGGTCTGCCGGTACGGCGGCGTACGGGGTCCATGGGGCCTCCGGTGGGGAGTGGGGG
>MUMD01000236.1 GCA_002155895.1 Streptomyces rochei | reverse complement strand
ATCTCCAGCGGACCGCGGACACCGCCGTCCCCTGCCTCCTCGCCGACCACCAGTTCACCCACGCCGTCCCGCCACCGCTGCCCCATACCGGCCTCCTCCCCGCCCGCACCCCGCCCCGAACGTAACGGCCACGTCCCGGCCCCGGCATGGGCCCACGGGCCCAACACGGACGACCGGGCCCCTTTGCAGCCGCGCGGTTGCGTGACGCAATCGTTACTGCCCAAGAAGGCACATGTAAGGCCGTTTTGAGTCCCACGGACACCACGGGGGCTCGGCTTTCACCCTGGTGCCGTCCGATCCCGCTGGATAGCGTTGCTTCGCTCGAGAGAAGCCTCGTCCCCACCAGGAGCCGACCGTGAATCGCCGCCGCCCCACTCTCCTCGCAGCGCTCACGCTGACCGCCGCAGCGGCCCTGACGCTGTCCGCGTGCGGAAGCGACGACAAGCCCGCGAGCGACAACGACAAGATCGCGGGCGCGGACACCGGCACCGAATCGTCGAAGTCGCCGAGCGAGTCGGCACCGGCCGAGCCGGACCGGCCGAAGATCGAGCTGCCGACCGACGTGACCTACGAGTTCGAGTGGGACAAGACCGGTGATCCCGTCAAGGACGCGGTGCTGCACGATGCCGAACAGCGCATCAGGGCCGTGGACCTGGCGATCGCGGAGCAGAACGCCCTCCACGAGGCGTATCGCTTCTACTCCGAGGGCGAAGCCGCCGCCGGGAGCCAGAAGTACATCCAGGAATTCATCGACCACAAAGCGCGCACGACGGGTGTCACTCGCTATTACCAGGAGGACGTGAACGTCAAGGATGACGGCACCGCGTCGCTCGTGTACTGCGAAGACCAGAGCAAGGCGTTCAACAAGTTCATCGAGACGGGGAAGACCGACGTCACGGACGTGAGCCCGGACAGTTACGTCCTGTACGCGAGCACCCTGCGCAAGAACGAGAAGGGCGTCTGGGTGACGGAGCGACTGGTTTCGGAACGGGGGAGCGCGAAGTGCCAGTCATGAGTCGAGGCAATTACCTGCTCGTCCCTGCCGTGCTGGCGGCCCTGATCCTCGGTGCAGGCGGACCGGCCCACGCGGAGAAGGGCTTCGGCGGGGGAACAGACGGGCAGACGGAACAGCGGGCGGACGCGAGCGACGACGGCACCGTGTCCGTGACCGTCGGTGGTGTTGTCTTCGATCGCTCGAAGAACGGCGGCGGCGACTCCGTCGGAGCCCTGACGTCGTCCACGTCCTGGAGCCCGCCGCCCTGCTGGTACGCCCCGAAGTACACCCCCGAACAACTGCAGAAGTACCTGGAGCCGATCTGGGAAGCCGGCTCCACGGGCTACGAGTGGGACGCCGACCAGCGGGAGAAGTACCACGCCGACGACGAGAAGAAGGGCTTCAACAAGGACAAGTCCGGTAAGGGCTACTGGTGGGGTTCCTACGTCGACAAGAGCTACCCGCCGGGCTGGGACTCCTGCGACGAGGACTACTTCTGGGTGGACCTCGGCGATCCCCCTCCCGCCGACATCGAGAACGCCGTGACCCCCGAGGTCCTCGCCGGGCTCGCCTACGCCGAGATCCGCGTCCCCGGCACCGAGGTGACACTCGCCCCCGCGGAGGCCACCAAGGTGAACCTGCCGACCTGGGCGTGGCTGGACGGCGCCGAGTTCAAGCCGGTCTCCGTCACCGCCTCCGTGCCGGAGATCGGTGTCGAGGCGACGGCCACGGCGGAGCCGGTCTCCCTGCGGATCGAGCCCGGCACCCCGGACGCCGAGGTGTACCCGGCCTCGGGCGTCTGCGAGATCAAGGACGGTCGCATCGGCGAGCCGTACGCGAAGGGCAAGGCGAACGACACACCGCCGTGCGGAGTGAAGTACCTGCGGTCCTCGGGCGACGGCACGTTCCCGCTCCGGGCGACGGTCACCTGGGAGATCCATTGGACCGGTAGCGGTGGCGCGGGCGGTGACCTTCCCGACGGCACGTTCGGCGCCACGCAGGACGTCGTCGTCCAGGAGATCCAGGCCGTCAACCGCTGACGGCCGCACCAGCCCTCCGTGCGTAAGGAACCGCGCACACGCCACAAAAACCGGATGCCGTCGTTCCCCTCTTCGGTGCAGTGGAGACCGGAGAGGGGACGGGCCCATGGCGGGGCGGCTGGTGGTCGACGATGACGAGCTGGGGCGCTTCATGAAGTCGCTGAGGAAGTCGTCGACGTCGCTCGACGGCGTCCGCAAGGCGTTGTCGGACGCGACCGTCCACGGCCTCGGCACGGACGACCTCGACTCGGCCTGCGAAGCCTTCCAGGAGGACTGGAAGTACGGCTCCGAGGAGATCGGCAAGCAGACGGAGGACCTCGCCGACATCATCGGCAAGAGCAAGGACGGTTACCGCGAGGTCGACAAGGCGCTCGAGGAAGCGGTGCGGAAGTCGCGCGAGGCCGAGAGCGGCGGAGCGAAGTGAGCGCCACCTCCGGACAGGAGGAGTACGGCGCCGCCCTGGACCCCCGGTCCCGGGCCGACCTGGACAAGCCCCAAGGCCTCAAATCGGCCCCGCGCATCCCCAACCCCGATTACCCGCACCTCGGCTTCAACCCCGTACCGGGCGACACGGAGACCGTGCGGAGCCTGCGGAAGAAGCTCAGCGGCTGCGCCAAGGTGCTGCAGGACGCCTACGACACGGTCACCAAACTGCTGGACGGCAGCTACTGGCAGGGCGATGCCGCGGTCGCCTTCCGCGAGCAGCTCGACGGCGGCCCGCTGCCGCTCAACCTCAAGAACGCGGCCCACTCCGTCCGCAAGGCGGCCAAGCAGCTGGGCCACTGGGAGGGCGAACTCGACGACTTCCAGCGGCGCGCCAGGAGGCTGGAGGAGGAGGCGAAGGAGGCCCGGGCCGCGGTCGACCGCGCGCGGGGGCGGGCGGACAAGGCGGGCGAGGACCCCGGCCTCCAGGCCGACGGCGCCGATCGCGAGGCCGCGCGGAAGGCCCTGACGCGTGCGAACGGTGACCTGGACGACGCCGAGACGGAACTGCGGAAGGTCATCGGCAAGGCGAAGAGTCTGGCCGAGGAGCACGAGCGGAAGGCCGGACACCGGGCCGGCAAGATCCGCGACGCCACGAAGAAGCTCGTGCCGCACGAGCCGGGGTGGTTCGACGAGGTACTGGACTGGCTGGGCGACAACCTGCCGGACATCCTCAGCTTCACCGCCGGACTCATCGGCGTCGTGGCGCTTCTCCTCTCCGGCCCCCTGGGCTGGGGCATCGCGACGGTGGCCGCACTGATGCTCACGGCATCGGGACTGAGCGCGACAGCACTCGTCCTGCGGCTGAGTGATCCGGAAACCCGTGCGTCGCTTCGAGACGGCTTCACCAAGGGCGAGTTCGACGCCGACTTCTGGAGCAACGCCGTTTCGGTTGGTGCGGACCTTGCCGGTGCGTTGCCGGGGCTGGGAGCTGTAGTGAAGGGTGGAATCGAAGCCACGGACGCTGTTCGAACGGGGGCGCGGACGCTGGGGTTCTGGGAGAAGGCCGCCACCTACGGTTCCAAGTCCATGGATGAAGCTGAGCGCATTGTCGCTCTGGAGAACGGATTTGTTGCGCGAGCGGTTCGCGGATTCAACAATCCCGAAAAGGCGGCAAAGGTAGTGGTTGCGGCATCCGGTCTAACGGGCGTTGCCACGGGCGGTTTCGGGCTCTACTCCAAAGCAGTGGATGCTGACGACGACGGTATCAAGGATGGTGCCGTCGCAGGCATCGATGGTTCCCGCCTAATCCTTGACAGTGGGGGAATCATCGGTCTCGTTCGTCATGTCTTCTGATGCCTCACAGGGAGAGAAAGCAGCAGTGGACCCTGTCGCGTGTGCCGTCGCATGGAATCACCCCCCGACACGACGGGCGTGGATCCTGCATATGATCATGAACATCATCGGCTTGGTCGGCTGGGCCGGCGGCTGGGTCCTGCTGCTGGTGGTCTCCACCTACACACCCGACTGGGTCGTATGGGCTTTCATGCCCTACTTCCTTTACGGCGCTTACCGGGTGTTGACGCAATGCAAGTATTTTGCCTCGGCCTTCTTGATGCTCCGTGTCCTGCGAGCGTATCCGTGGCAGATCCTGCGGAGCGTCCCGCGAGGGCTGACCAGAAGGCCCGACGTGGTGAGTGAGCAGTACGGCTGGTTCGAGTTCCCCAACCCCGCATTCCGGGAACAGCCTCTGCCGCTTGTATTCCCACGTCACCTCCGCAGGAGTTGGTGGGCCCGCCGCATGGCCCCCCGGGCAAAACCTCATCTGAAGGCCCAGATCGAAACCCTCTGGTTCGCCGGTGATCCCCGATTCATCGGGCTTGTCGCCGCTCCTGCCCGCCGTGGCACCGCTCCTCGCCGACTGCATGTCCTGGAGCAGCGGATGCACGTGCGAAGCGGCTGGCGTTTCGCCGACTGGGGCGCTACTCCCGACGACATCGAGCGCGGACGACGCGCAGGCGTCCGCCCCGTCCAACCCTGAGCCCCGAGATGAGCCACGCCGTGCAGCCCGCCGCCATCCTCGTCCACGAGTCCGTCGACGACCCCCACGCCGAACTCTGGTTCGCCGAACCGCCCGGGTTCCTGCCTCTCCCGCTGGACAACCTGCTCGCCGAACCGGGGACGCCGGGGGCCGATGCTCTGCGTACGGCCGTCGCGCCGTTGCTGGAATCGGCGCCCACCGAGATGGCCCGGCAGAAGTTCGTCGCGCTTCTCGCGTCCGGCCAGCGGATGCTCGGCGCGCTGCGCGAGTTCGGCACCGTTCACTGTGCGGTGGGCCTGCACCGCGACGACGTCCGGGGACCGGCCGGCGGGGGCGCGCAGCCGTTGCTCTCCCTGCTCACCGTCGCCTGGCGCGACACCTCGCCGGCCTCGAGGGCGGCGACCGTGGCCCGTGTCGCCGCCGAACTGGTGGGCCACGAACACATCGAGTACGTCGATCTGTCGACCGGACCGCTCACCCTCAGCGAGTCCGTGCTGCGCCCGGCGGCGGACAGCGGTCTCCCTCAGCTCCCCCTCCTCCAGATCCACGCCCGTCTCCCTCACCCCGACTGCCGCCGCCTCGCCGTCCTCACGCTCAGCACCACCGCCACCGCCCGGCGGCAGGAGTACCGGACGATCCTGCGGCAGGTCGTCGAGACGGTGCGGTTCGAGAAGCCCCTGGGCACCCTGAGGCACTGACCCGTAAAGCGGTTGTCCGGCGACGGAGCCCCCCGGTAGGAAGGGCTCATGACTGGACTCGGTGCCGTGTTCCGCCCCCAGCTCGCCCCCGAGCGCCTCCGTGCCGTCGCCCGCGCCGCCGACGAGGCCGGGCTGGAGGAGCTGTGGCTCTGGGAGGACTGCTTCCGCGAGGGCGGGATCTCCACGGCCGCCGCCGCGCTCGCGTGGACGGAGCGGGTGCGGGTCGGCGTGGGACTGCTGCCCGTGCCCCTGCGGAACGTGGCGATCACCGCGATGGAAGCCGCCACGCTGCACCGGATGTTCCCCGGCCGCGCGATCCTCGGCGTCGGGCACGGCGTGCAGGACTGGATGGGACAGGTCGGGGCCCGGGTCGAATCGCCCGTCACGCTGCTGCGGGAGCACCTGCTCGCCCTGCGGGCCCTGTTGGCGGGCGAGAGGGTGACGACCGAAGGACGGTACGTCCGGCTCGACGATGTCGCGCTGGACTGGCCGCCGGGGCAGGCGGTCGAGGTGCTCGCCGGTGCCACCGGCCCGCGTTCGCTGCGGCTGGCCGGTGAGGCGGCCGACGGGACGGTACTGACCGCGTCCACCCCGCCGGACGGCGTACGGCGGGCCCGGCGGCTGATCGACGAGGGGCGTGCGGCGGCCGGGCGGACGGACGCCCACAAGGTCGTCGTCTATCTGCTCGCCGCCACCGGGGCCGACGCCCACGAACGGCTGCGGGCCGAGCTGGTCGCCGAAGGGGACGACGCCGTTCCGGGGCTCGGCGTGGCCGGGGACGCGGAAGCCGTCGCCGCGGCCGTACGACGCCTGGCCGAGGCCGGCGCGGACTCCGTCATCCTCCAGCCGACCGGTGACGAGCCCGACCCGGAGGGTTTCGTGCGCTTCGTCGCCGAGGAGATCGGCCCCATGGTGGCCTGAGGGGATGAGGGGGATGAGGGCGGC
>MUMD01000235.1 GCA_002155895.1 Streptomyces rochei | reverse complement strand
ACCGACGGCCGCGCGGCCGTCCGCGACGTCCTCCACAGCCACACCACGTCCCGCCCGAACGACCACACGAGCAGCCCGAGCGCCAGCACCACCACCCCGGCGTTGGCCGGACGCGGCAGCAGGTGCGCGCCCGCCACCAGCAGCAACACGCCCTGCAGCGCGGCCACCGTCTTGCGGGCCGTGCTCGGCGGCAGCGGGGCGGTCAGCCACGGCCACACGCGCGCCGCCGCGACGAACACGTAGCGCATGCCGCCGATCAGCAGTACCCACGGGCCCAGGTCCGTCGCGACGTACACGCTGAGCACCAGGATCAGGAACGCGTCGACCTCCATGTCGAAGCGGGCGCCCAGCGGGGAGCAGGTGCCGGTGCGGCGGGCGACCTTGCCGTCCACGCCGTCCAGGAGCAGGGCCACGGCCGTCAGGCCGACGAGGAGGGAGACGGGCGGTGCTTCACTGAAGGAGTCCGCGACCAGGGCCGTCACGCCGCCCACCAGGACGGTCCGGCCGAGGGTGACCCGGTTGGCCGGGCCGAACGACGGCAGCCGGGAGCGGTGCAGGGCCCGGGAGAGCACCGCCCATGACGCGAGTGCGAAGGCCAGGCCGGTCAGCCAGCCCGCGGTGCCCATGCCGACCGCGGTGGCGAGCAGGGTCAGCAGAAGGAGCTGCGCGGCCGCCCCCACCGCGGTCTCCTGCTGAATGGGCCTCGCGTCGTAGGCGTTGTACGTGTTGTTCAGGGCCACCGAACACCCTCCGGCCGAGTGACAGAGTCGATCTGCGCCGCTACCTTGTGCGCGGCTCGTGCATCCGTCGGTACGTGGGCGGCTTCCCGATCGTTCAGGAGGACATCCGATGACAGGCACCGCACGCGCGTTCTGGCTCGACTCGCCCGGCCGGGGCGTGATCCGCGAGGTGCGCCTGCCCGAGCCGACGGCCGACGAGGTGCTCGTGCGCACGCTCTTCAGCGGCGTCAGCCGGGGCACCGAGACGCTCGTCTTCCGCGGCCGGGTGCCCGAGAGCCAGTACGCCGCCATGCGCGCGCCGTTCCAGGAGGGCGACTTCCCGGGACCGGTGAAGTACGGGTACCTCAACGTCGGCGTCGTGGAGGAGGGGCCCGGGGACCTCGTCGGACGCACCGTCTTCTGCCTGTACCCGCACCAGACGCGGTACGTCGTCCCGGCCGCCGCCGTCACCCCCGTGCCCCCGGCCGTCCCCGCCGGGCGGGCCGTGCTCGCCGGCACCGTGGAGACCGCCGTCAACGCGCTGTGGGACGCGGCGCCCCTGGTCGGCGACCGGATCGCGGTGGTCGGCGGGGGCATGGTCGGCTGCTCGGTGGCCGCGCTGCTGGCCCGGTTCCCGGGCGTCCGCGTCCAGTTGGTCGACGCCGACCGTGACCGGGCGAAGGTCGCCGACGCGCTGGGCGTCGGCTTCGCGTCCCCCGCCGACGCCCTCGGCGACCTCGACCTCGTCGTGCACGCCAGCGCGACGGAGGCGGGCCTCGCCCGCTCGCTGGAGCTGCTGCGGCCGGAGGGCACCGTCGTCGAACTGAGCTGGTACGGCGACGGGCGCGTCGCCGTCCCGCTCGGCGAGGCCTTCCACTCCCGCCGCCTGACCCTGCGCGGCAGCCAGGTCGGCACCGTCTCCCCGGCGCGCGCCGGCACCCGCACCTACGCCGACCGGCTCGCCCTCGCCCTCGACCTGCTCGCGGACCCGGCACTCGACGCACTCGTCACCGGCGAGTCCGCGTTCGCCGAACTGCCCGACGTGATGCCGGGGTTGGTCTCGGGCGAGATCCCGGCGCTGTGCCACCGGATCAGGTACGCCGGGAACGACGGCTGAGACCGGGCGGCTTCGACGGGCGAGTCCTCCGCGCCTGACCTTGAGAAAGACGTGGGGGCCGCTGAACACGGGAAGGCGCCGGGCCGTAATGGACGGTACCCCGCGCACCGACCGGCGGGGGACCAGACGTGCCACACCTGGAGGGTCGTCCGTTGTTCAGCATCACCGTCCGCGATCACCTCATGGTCGCCCACAGCTTCCGCGGCGAGGTCTTCGGACCGGCGCAACGTCTGCACGGAGCGACGTTCCTGGTGGACGCCACCTTCCGGCGCGAGCAGCTGGACGAGGACAACATCGTCGTCGACATCGGGCTGGCCACCCGGGAACTGGGCGCCGTCGTCAGCGAGTTGAACTACCGCAACCTCGACAACGAACCGGACTTCGCCGGCGTCAACACCTCGACCGAGTTCCTGGCCATGGTCATCGCCGACCGGCTCGCCGAACGCGTGCGCAAGGGCGCGCTCGGCGAGGGAGCCAGAGGACTGGCCGGGCTCACCGTCACTCTGCACGAGTCGCACATCGCCTGGGCCAGTTACGAGCGTGCGCTGTGACCGACACGTCCACCGAGCGGGTGGTGGCCGAGACGCCCGAGCCGGTGGGGCGCACGACGTCCCAGCCGGCAGGTTCCACGACGATCGGGCCGGCAGGTCGCACGACGATCGGGCCGGCAGGTCGCACGACGATCGAGCCGGCAGGTTCCACGACGATCGGGCCGGCAGGTCGCACGACGATCGGGCCGGCAGGTCGCACGACGATCGAGCCGGTGGTCGCCCCGACCACCGTGCCGGTGAATCCCACCACGGCGGGGCGCGCTCGCCTCGCCTACGTGCCGGCGCAGTCGCCGGCCGCACCGAGGAACGGCGGGATCGTCCCCATGTCCCTGCGCTCCGTGCACTTCGTCATGCCCGGCGGGGTCGACGACCCGGCCGCCCCGAGCGGCGGCAACGCCTACGACCGGCGCGTACGGCTGGACCTGCCCGGCTTCGGCTGGCGGGTGCGCGGGCTGCCCGTCGACGGTGCCTGGCCCCGGCCGGACGCCGCCGCACGCGCCGAACTCGCGCGGCTGCTGCGCCGGTTGCCGGACGGCGCCGTGGTCCTGCTGGACGGGCTGGTCGCCTGCGGGGTCCCGGAGGTGGTCGTCCCCGAGGCGGAGCGCCTGAGGGCGGCCGTCCTCGTCCACCTGCCGCTCGGCGACGAGACCGGCCTCGCCCCCGGTGTCGCCGCCGACCTCGACGCCCGCGAACGCGCGGTGCTGCGTGCCGTCCCCGCGGTCGTCGCCACCAGCGACTGGGCGGCGCGCCGGCTCGTCTCCCACCACGGTCTCGACCCGGCCCGCGTCCACGTCGCCGCCCCCGGCGCCGACATCGCGCCCCTCGCACCCGGTACCGACGGCGTCTCGCGGCTGGTGTGCGTCGCCGCCGTCACCCCGCGCAAGGGGCAGCACCGGATGGTGGAGGCGCTGGCGACCGTCGCCGACCTGCCGTGGAGCTGCGTGTGCGTCGGCGGGCTCGGGCACGACCCGGAGTACGTCGGCAGGCTGCGGAGGCTGATCGAGCGGCACGGGCTCCAGGAACGGCTGGAGCTCGCCGGTCCGCGGTCCGGCGCGGAACTCGACGCCACCTACGCAAGCGCCGACCTCATGGTCCTCACCTCGTACGCCGAGACGTACGGCATGGCGGTGACCGAAGCCCTCGCACGCGGGGTGCCCGTGCTCGCCACGGACGTCGGCGGTCTCCCGGAGGCGCTGGGACGCGCGCCCGACGGCGGGGTGCCCGGCATCCTCGTCCCGCCGGAGGACCCCGCCGCGCTCGCCGCGGAACTGCGCTGCTGGTTCGGCGAGGCGGACGTGCGGCGCCGGCTCAAGGCGGCGGCGCGCGGCCGTCGCGCCGCCCTGAACGGCTGGGCGGCCACGGCACGGAGCCTGGCCGCGGTACTCCGCCGACTCCCGGACGAGCCCCGGAGGGCGGCATGAGGAGGACGACGGCACCGGCCGGGGGGCCCGTCGCGGCCCGGCCCGGCCCGCAGGACGCCGCCGAGTCCGCGAACGGCGTGATCCCCGGCGCGGGACCGGTCGGCCCGGTCACACCACTCCCGACGGACCCGCCCGGGGGTGGGGAACCGGAGCTGAGGCACGGCGGTCTTGCCGCCGCGCCCGGCGGCACCGC
>MUMD01000234.1 GCA_002155895.1 Streptomyces rochei | reverse complement strand
GGTACCGCGAGGACGGCGTCGGCCGGGGCGGGCGCGTCGGTCTCACGGGCCCAGCAGCGCAGCAGGTTCTCCACGGCCGCGGCCTGCGCCTCGGCGTACGGATCGGGGTGCGGGACGAACTCGCCCGGCGCGTCGGAGGGCGTGGCGGGAGCGGGTACGGCGACGGTGTCCGGCCCGGCGTGCGCGGTGGCCGCGGGGTCCGGTGAGGGGGTGGTGTGCAACGCGGTTCCTAGGGACGTGCCGATGCCTGGGCTGCGGGCCCGGCTTGTGGGGGGGTGGACCGGCGGGGCCGGGTCGCGGAGCGGGGCGGTGGAGCCGGGGCCGCGGTGAGGTGCGCGGGAGCGCGGACCGGACGCCTGAGCGGGGCGCGCGGGCCGGGCACCTGGCCAGGCGCGCGGACCGGGCTCCTGGGCCAGGCGCACGGGCCGGACGCGGAGACCGGGCACCTGAGGGCCAGGCGCATGGGCCGGGCCCCCCGCGCGGCCGGGACCGTCAGACGCGCACGTCGGACACGGCCCGCACCGCACCCGGCGGTCCATGGCCGTCCGGACTCCGCTCCACCGCGTGCAGCGCCTCGGCGAGGCGTTCCAGCACCGCCGACATCTGCTCCTCGGTGACCGTCAGCGGCGGCAGCAGGCGTACGACGTTCCCGGACGGCCCCACCCGGTCCACGATCAGACCGCGGCGCAGGCACTCCCGTTGGACGGCGACGGCGGTGGCGGAACGGACGCCCCGCCGGCGGGTGTCGGCCCGGCCGTCCGGCGCGGTCAACTCGACGCCGATCATCAGTCCGCGCCCCCGGACGTCGACGACGCAGGAGAACTCCTCGGCCAGGCTTCGCAGTCGGGCCAGTGTCCGACCTCCCAGGGCCGCGGCGTGGTCGGCGAGACGGTGTTCGCGTACGTGGGCGAGGGTGGCCGCGCCCGCGGCCAGGGCCAGTTGATTGCCGCGGAACGCGTGCGCTCCCCCCGGTTCCAGGTCGTCGCGGTAGACCACGGCGGCCAGGGGCAGGCCGCCGCCGATCGCCCCGGAGAGGACCATGACGTCGGGGGCGATCCCGCTGTGCTCGACCGCCCAGAAGGCACCGGTCCGACCGACGCCCGTCTCGGTCTCGTCCACGATCAGGGGGACGGACCGCTCGGCGGTGGCGCGGCGCATCTCCCGCATCCGGGCGTCGGGCGCCGGAAGCACCCCGGCCTCGCCCCGGACCGGTTCGAGGACGGTCCCGGCGGGGCGTGCCGCTCCCGGCGCCCGGTCCTCGGTCGAGGGCCCGGACCCGTGGCCGGTGTCCGTGGAGGTGAGCACCCCGGTCCGGTCGGTGGCGGCACCGGCCGGCGCGGCGGCGATGGCGAGGGCGGTGGCGACCGGGTCCTTCCCGGCCGGTTGGCAGAAGCGGACCCGGGCACGGCCGGCGAGGCCGGGCGGCAGCGTACGGGTCAGTTCGGCGACGAAGGCGTCCTCGACGGGGGTGGTGAGGTCCATGACCTGGAGGGGGGCTCCCGCGTCCAGGACCTCACGGATCGCCCGCAGGACGACCGGGTGGTTGTGCCCCAGGGCCAGCGCGCCCGCACCGCAGACGCAGTCGAGGTAACGGCGGCCGTCCGCACCCTCGATGGTCAGTCCCCGGGCGCGGACCGGGACGACCGGCAGGACGCGCGCGCGTGCGTCGGCCGCGGCGTCGCGCACCGCCCCGCGCGTCGGGGCTCCCTCGCGCACGGTCCCCCTGCGCACTGCGCTCTTCGTCACGGCACCGACCTCCCGCTGTCCGGACGCGTCCGACTCGCGAGCGCCCTCGGCACGGTGGGCCGCAACCGGGCAGCGGGCCCCCACCGCTACAACCCGCGACGGCCCGCCCGGTTACGGGTTGCCCGATTCCTCTCCGCAACGGGCGTGCCTGGTCAGGCCGCTTGTATCCGAACCGTTGCCGTACCGTCGGAACTCCCCCACAGCGACCGCATAGTGTGTGGTGCCGTTCCAGTGCAGTTCACACCAGGGGGAGTCATCACCATGCGATCCATACGGCCGTCGTTCACCACGCGCGGGCACCGGCGCGGGCGGCGCAGGACCTCCCCCGTGCCGGTCACCGTGGCCCTCGTCTCCGCGCTGGCGCTCACCGCGACCGCCTGCGAGTCCGGCGACCCCGAGGCGGGCGGCGACGCGTCGGCCTCCGCGTCCGCGGACGCCGGCAACGGCGAGATCCGGATCCCGGACCACATCAAGGACAAGCTCAAGGAACACGGGATCGACGTCGACAAGTGGCGGAACGGCGCCTGGAAGGACTGGAACAAGGACGACTGGCTGCGCGAGGCCCAGGACTTCGTCAACCCGATCATCGAGGACCTGTGGGACCCGGACCGCATGCGGGAGGCCGAGGAACCGGACCAGGAGGTCGACGAGAGCGACATCTCGGGTGACCAGGGCGTCACCGACCCGGAGCCGGCGCCCGTGGACGCGCAGGCCGTCCCGCCCAAGTACCACGACAGCGCCGCGACGGCCGGCAAGCTGCTCTTCGACTCCCCCAAGGGTTCGATGGTCTGCTCGGCGACGGTCGTGAAGGACCCGGCCAACCCCGGCAAGTCCAACCTGGTCTGGACGGCGGGGCACTGCGTGCACGCCGGCAAGAACGGCGGCTGGTACCGCAACATCGCCTTCGTGCCGTCGTACAACGACGCGGGCATGTCGCTCGAGGAGCTGGCGAACGCCTCCAAGGAGGAGATGGCTCCCTACGGTGTCTGGTGGGGCGACTGGGCGCAGACCTCGGACCAGTGGATCGAGCAGGGCGGGTCGACCGGCGGTGACGGCGCCGCTTACGACTTCGCCGTGATCCATGTGACGCCGGAGAAGGGCAGCGGGGGCAAGTCCCTGGAGGAGACGGTCGGCGCGGCGCTCCCGGTCGACTTCAAGGCGCCCGCCGTACCGGAGATCGAGAGCATGAAGGCGATCGGCTATCCCGCCGCGCCGCCGTACGACGGTCAGAAGCTGTACCAGTGCCAGGACAAGCCCGGACGGCTGTCGATCAACGCCTCCGACCCGACGATGTACCGCATCGGCTGCACCATGACCGGTGGTTCGTCCGGCGGCGGCTGGATCGCGAACGGCTCCGACGGTGAGCCCGCGCTGGTGTCCAACACCTCGATCGGCCCGGTGACGGCCGGCTGGCTGGCCGGTCCGCGGCTGGGCGAGGAGGCCAAGGGCGTGTTCGACGCGGTGAGCGGCAAGTTCGCCGGCCGGTGAGCGCGCGCTGAGCCCGGCGCACGACGACATCTGTACGTTCCGTTCCACTTTCACACGTTCCAACGGGGGTCGATCCACCATGCGTTCCGCACCCATGCCCGCCGCACCACGTCGGCGGCGCACCGTCCTCGCCGCCGCCGGCCTGGTCGCCGCCCTGGCGCTGACCGCCACCGCGTGCGGCGGTTCGGAGAAGGACCAGGCCGACGCGAAGCCCGACGGCGGCGCTTCCCGGGCGGCCGACGCCGGTGACACCGGTGACGGCGGCGTCCAGGTCCCGGCCGACCTCGCGGACCGGCTCCAGGAGCACGGCATCGACGTCGACCGGTGGAAGGACGGCGGCTGGAAGGACTGGGACAAGGACAAGTGGCTCAGTGAGGCCAAGGACTTCGTCAATCCGGTGATCGAGGGCCTGTGGAAGCCGGACCGGATGCGGTCCGCGAAGGAGGCCGACAAGACGGTCACCACCAAGGACACCGCCGCCGACCAGGGCGTCAGCGATCCCGAGCCCGAGCCGGTCGAGGCCGTGGCCGAGAAGACGCCGTACCACGACAACGCTGCGCCGGTCGGCAAGGTCTTCTTCGACTCCCCCGAGGGGTCGATGGTCTGCTCCGGCACGGTGATCAAGGACGCGAACCACCCGGGCAAGTCCAACCTGGTGTGGACGGCGGGCCACTGCGTGCACGCGGGCGGCAGCGGCGGCTGGTACCGGAACATCGCGTTCGTGCCGTCGTACAACGACCTCGGCAAGTCCGAGACGGAGCTGGCCGGGGCGACGACCACCGAGATGGCGCCGTACGGCACGTGGTGGGCCGACTGGGCGTCCACCTCGAACCAGTGGATCCAGGGCGGTTCGGAGGAGGGCGGTGACGGCGCCGCGCACGACTACTCCGTGCTGCGCGTGAAGCCGGAGCAGGGCGACAAGTCGCTGGAGGAAACGGTCGGCGCCGCACTGGAGGTGGACTTCTCCGCGCCCTCCGCCACCGAGGTCTCCAGCATGGGCGCCTGGGGCTACCCGGCGGCCCCGCCGTACAACGGGCTGAAGATGTTCAAGTGCGTCGACCGGCCCGGCCGGCTGTCGCTGAGCCCGTCGCTGCCGACCATGTACCGCATCGGCTGCACCATGACCGGCGGTTCGTCGGGCGGCGGCTGGTTCCGGGTGGTGGACGGCGAGACCAAGCTGGTGTCGAACACCTCGATCGGCCCGCTCGATAACACCTGGCTGGCGGGACCGCAGCTGGGTCGGGAGGCCGAGGCGATGTACCAGAACATGAGCCGGACCTACGGCGGTCAGTGACCCCGCGTGTGCCATGACGGAGGGCCCGCCCCCAGCCAGGGGGCGGGCCCTTAGTCGTACGGCTGTGCCGGGCTCTGGGGCTCAGGCTCAGGCGAGCGGTGCCGGGGCGAACGGTGTGAGCTCCGCCGCCAGCTCCTCGTGCACCCGCACCTTGATGAGGGTGCCCTCCGGGGTGTGCTCCTCGGAGATCACCTCGCCCTCGTCGTGGGCGCGGGCGACCAGCTTGCCCTGGGTGTACGGCACCAGCGCCTCGATCTCGACCGCCGGGCGGGGCAGCTCGCTGTCGATCAGGGCGAGCAGCTCGTCCATGCCCTGGCCGGTGCGGGCAGAGACCGCGATGGACCGCTTCTCGACGCGCAGCAACCGCTGGAGGACCAGCGGGTCCGCCATGTCGGCCTTGTTGACCACGACGATCTCGGGCACGTCGGTGGCGCCGACATCCCTGATCACCTCGCGCACGGCGGCCAGCTGCTCCTCCGGGGCCGGGTGCGAACCGTCCACCACGTGCAGGATCAGGTCGGAGTCGCCGACCTCCTCCATCGTGGAGCGGAACGCCTCGACCAGGTGGTGCGGCAGGTGTCGGACGAAGCCGACGGTGTCCGCCAGCGTGTACAGGCGGCCGCTCGGCGTCTCGGCCCGGCGCACGGTCGGGTCGAGGGTGGCGAACAGCGCGTTCTCCACCAGCACGCCCGCGCCGGTGAGGCGGTTGAGCAGCGAGGACTTGCCGGCGTTGGTGTAGCCCGCGATGGCCACGGACGGCACCTTGTGGCGTCGGCGCTCCTGGCGCTTGAGGTCGCGGCCGGTCTTCATCTCCGCGATCTCCCGGCGCATCTTCGCCATCTTCTCGCGGATCCGGCGCCGGTCCGTCTCGATCTTGGTCTCACCGGGGCCACGGGTGGCGAGGCCGCCGCCCTTGCCGCCGCCCATCTGCCGGGACAGCGACTGACCCCAGCCGCGGAGCCTCGGCAGCATGTACTGCATCTGCGCGAGGGCGACCTGCGCCTTGCCCTCTCGGGACTTGGCGTGCTGGGCGAAGATGTCCAGGATCAGGGCCGTGCGGTCGATGACCTTGACCTTGACGACGTCCTCGAGGTGGATCAGCTGGCCCGGGCTCAGCTCACCGTCGCAGATGACGGTGTCCGCGCCCGTTTCGACGACGACGTCCCGCAGCTCCTGGGCCTTGCCGGAGCCGATGTAGGTGGCCGCGTCGGGCTTGTCACGGCGCTGGACGACGCCGTCGAGCACCAGCGCACCCGCGGTCTCGGCGAGGGCGGCCAGCTCGGCCAGCGAATTCTCCGCGTCCTGGACGGTGCCCGAGGTCCAGACGCCGACGAGGACGACCCGCTCCAGACGGAGCTGGCGGTACTCGACCTCGGTGACGTCCTCGAGCTCGGTGGACAGGCCCGCCACCCGGCGGAGAGCCGCGCGGTCGGAGCGGTCGAACTGCTCGCCGTCCCACTCCGAGTCGATCTCGTGGCTCCAGGCGACGTCCTCTTCCATCAGGGCATCGGCCCGAAGGCCCTCGGGGTAGGTCCGCTCGAGACGCTTGGTGGCCTGGGAAGGGGATGAAGAGGAGGTCATTGGATCCTTACGTAGCTGGGAAACGAATCGACGGGTCGCGCGGTGGTGCTGCTGCGACACTCTTCACAACGCACGAGCCGCCGGGGAGATTCCCGCGGTCCGTACCGCGCCGTCCGGAAGATGGTCGCACGGCACGGGTCGTCTCGTCACCGGCTTATCGGGCGGCCCGTCACCGGAGGGCCGCCCGGCCCGTGCCCGGCTCATGCCCCGCCCGCCCGTGCGGGGGCCGGCGTCGGCTTCCAGTCGGGGTGTCCGGGCATCGGCGGGGTCTTCTCGCCGTAGAGCCAGCCCTGGAAGAAGTCGCCCAGGTCCCGGCCGGCGGTCTCGGAGGCGAGCCGGACGAAGTCGGCGGTCGTCGCCGTGCCGTCCCGGTGGCGGGTGACCCAGGCCCGCTCCAGGCGCTCGAAGGCGGGGCGGCCGATCTCCTGGCGCAGGGCGTAGAGCACGAGGGCCGCACCGTCGTAGACGTTGGCGCGGAAGATGCCGGTCTTGCTGCCGGAAGTGGGCGGCTTCGGGGCGGCCGGCGGTCCGCCCTTGGCGCGCCAGCCGTCGGAGGCGCCGTAGGCGGCCTTCATCCGCGCCTCCAGGGGTTTGTCGGCGGTCTCCTGCGCGTACAGGGCCTCGTACCAGGTGGCGTGTCCCTCGTTGAGCCACAGGTCGGACCAGGTGGCCGGGCCGACGCTGTTGCCGAACCACTGGTGGGCCAGCTCGTGCACCATGATCGACTCGACGTACCACTTCGGGTAGCCGGGCTCGGTGAACAGCTCGCGTTCGAAGAGGGAGAGCGTCTGGGTCTCCAGCTCGAAGCCGGTGGTGGCGTCCGCCATGAGCAGCCCGTACGTCTCGAAGGGGTAGCGGCCGACCTTCTCCTCCATCCAGGCGATCTGGCCGGGGGTCTTCGCCAGCCACGGTTCGAGCGCCGCTCGGTGCTCGGTCGGCACCACGTCCCGGACGGGCAGCCCGTGCGGGCCGCTGCGGTGCAGCACCGTGGAGCGGCCGATGGACACCTGCGCCAGCTCGGTGGCCATGGGGTGCGCGGTCCGGTAGGTCCAGGTGGTCGTGCCGCCGGTGCGGTCCACGCCCGCCGGCAGGCCGTTCGCCACGGCGGTGAGCCCGTCCGGGGCGGTGACGCGGAAGGTGAAGCTCGCCTTGTCGGAGGGGTGGTCGTTGCAGGGGAAGACCAGGTGGGCCACGTCGGCCTGGTTGGCCATGGCGAGCCCGTCGGCGGTGCGCACCCAGCCGCCCTCGCGGTCCTCCGGGTACACCGGGTCGCTGGTGTGCCGCACGGTGATCCGCGTCCACTCCCCCTCGTCGAGCGCGTCCTCGGGGGTGATGACGAGGTCCTCGCCGGCGGTGGCGAAGCCGGCGGGCTCGCCGTCGACCTCCACGGAGTCGACCTTCCCGTGGGCGAAGTCCAGGTTGACCCGGTCCAGGTCGGCCGTGGTCCGGGCGTCGATGGTGGTGACGGCCCGCAGCGGCTCGGTGTTGCTGCCGGAGTAGGTGAAGGAAAGGTCGTACGCCGCCACGTCGTACCCGGGGTTGCCCAGGTGCGGGAAGAGGCGGTCGCCGACGCCGAGGGGGGTCGGCGGGGCGCTCGCGGCGACCAGGCAGACGGAGACGGCCGAGGCGAGCAGTGCGGCGGCCCTGAGCCGGCGGCGGCCTCGCGTGCGGGAACGGGGAGCCGGGGGGTGCGGGGTGTGCGGCATGCCCCACGGCTATCAGCGCGGGTGTGGGCCGCGGGGCCGACGCGCGACCGTGACACCCGAACGGGTGCCTCCCCCTCGGGCACGTACGCATCCGGGGGGGGTGGGCGCCCCCGGAGACGGCGCGCGCGTGGCGCCCGGCTCAGACGCCCGTGGTCTGCGGCTGTGCCCTGCTCACGTCGTACACGCCCGGCACGTCGCGCATCGCCCGCATGAGGCCGGGCAGCAGCGCCGCGTCGGGCAGCAGGACCGTGTACGTGTGGCGGACCCGCTGCCGGTCGGGCGGCTCGACGGTCGCGGAGACGATCTCGGCGCCTTCGACGGCCATGGCCTCGGTGAGGTCGGCCAGCAGGTGCGGGCGGCCGAACGATTCGGCGAGCAGGGTGACCCGGCACTGGGCGCTCTCGCCCCAGCGCACGCCGACCTCCGGGCGCCCGG
>MUMD01000233.1 GCA_002155895.1 Streptomyces rochei | reverse complement strand
GCGGTCCCGGCCGCCCGCCGCCGGCCCGGGCGACGACGCCGGGGGCGGGCTCGGTCTCGGCTCCGAGATCGATCTCGGCTGCGGGATCGGTCTCGGCTCCGGGCACCGACTCGACGCCGGGCGCCGCGGCGGGCGGCCGGGACCGCTACTTCGACGCCCTCCGCGCCCTCGCCCTGGTCCGGGTCGTGGCGTACCACGCCTTCGGCTGGCCCTGGGCCGGGCTGGTCTTCCCCTCCATGGGCATCATGTTCGGCCTCGCAGGGACGCTGATGGCCAAGTCGCTCGACAGCCGGCCGGCCCTCGCGGTGGTCCGGGGCCGGCTGCGGCGCCTGCTCCCACCGCTGTGGTGCTGGGGTCTGTTCGTGGTGGGCGCGATGCTGGTGCGCGGCTGGATGCCCGGCTGGCAGATCGTCTTCTGGATCGTGCCGCTCGGTGATCCGCCGGGCAGCGCGTGGGGCGAGCAGGCGTGGGAGATCCTCTGGTACCTGCGGACGTACCTGTGGTTCGTCCTGCTCTCGCCGCTGCTGCTGCGGGTCTTCCGGCGCGCCCCGGTGCCGGTGCTGCTGCTGTCCCTGGCCCCGGTCGTGGTCCTGAGCCACGTCTGGCAGCCGCCTGCCGACCGCTTCGGGACCGGGCTGCTGGACCTGGCGACGTACCTCTTCTGCTGGATCCTCGGCTTCGCCCACCGCGACGGCGTTCTGGCCCGCCTCACGGCGGCACCGGTCGTCGCCCTGTCGCTCGCGGCCCTCGCGTACGGAGCCTGGTACGCGTGCGCGCACCGGGGCGAGTACGGGACCTACGACCTCGACGACATCCCGCTCGCCCAGGCGTTCTGGTCGGCCGGGTTCGTGACGCCGCTGATGTACGCCAAGGCGCGGTTCGGCCTCCGCCTGCCGTGGCTCGCCCGCCGGCGGCGGCTGGACCGGCTGGTGACCGTCCTCAACGCCCGAGCGGTGACCGTCTACCTCTGGCACGAGGTCGCCCTCGTCCTGGCCGTGGTGCTGATCGACCGGTTCTGGGAGGTGCCCGCCTTCGAGGCGTACCTGCCGCTGGACAGCCAGTGGTTCCTGCTGGCGGTCGGCTGGGCCCTGGTCGCGGTGGCCGTGGTGCTCTTCGGGTGGGTGGAGGACGTGGCCGCGCGCAGGAGGCCGCGCCTGCTGCCGTGAGCCCGTCCGCGCCGGAAGGGACACGTGCTGCAACAATGGGCCCGTGACCCGCGCTTCCCTGAACAAGCAGCCGCACGAAGTCGCCTCGATGTTCGACCACGTCGCGGAACGGTACGACCTGACGAACGCCGTGCTCTCGCTCGGCCAGGACCGGGCGTGGCGCAAGGCGGTCGCCCGGGCCGTCGACGCCCGCCCGGCGCAGAAGGTCCTGGACCTCGCGGCGGGCACGGCGACCTCCTCCCTGCCCTTCGCCCGCACCGGCGCCTACGTCGTCCCCTGCGACTTCTCCCTCGGCATGCTCCAGGTCGGCAAGGAGCGGCACTCCTGGCTGCCGTTCACCGCGGGCGACGCGACCCGGCTGCCGTTCCGGGACGACACCTTCGACGCCGTCACCATCTCCTTCGGGCTGCGCAACGTGCAGGACACCGACGCCGCGCTGCGCGAGATGTACCGGGTGACGCGGCCCGGCGGCCGGGTCGTCATCTGCGAGTTCTCGCACCCGACCTGGGCGCCGTTCCGCACCGTCTACACCGAGTACCTGATGCGCGCCCTGCCGCCGGTGGCCCGCGCGGTGTCGTCCAACCCCGACGCCTACGTGTACCTCGCGGAGTCCATCCGCGCCTGGCCCGATCAGCCGGCGCTCGCGGAGCGGCTGGGCAAGGCCGGCTGGACCAGGGTGGCGTGGCGGAACCTGACGGGCGGCGTCGTCGCGCTGCACCGGGGCTTCAAGGAGAGCTGAGCGCCCGGTCCGCCCCGCCGCGCAGGTCGGCCGCCGCGCCGAGCGGCTCACCGCGACGGGCGCCCGCGGAGCGTCACCGTGCGTGCAGCGGGAGGCGGTAGCAGTGCCCCTGCTGTCGCGAGGCCGGGGTGGTGAAGACCTCGGCGAGGCGCATGCCCAGCCGCTCCGTCACCGCGATGGAGCGCGTGTTGCGGGCGTTGACCATCGCGACCACCTCCGCGACCCCGGCGGCACGGACCCGCTCCAGCGTCTGCCGGGCCGCCGCCGTGACGTACCCCTTGCCCCAGTACGCCCGTCCCAGGCGCCAGCCGATCTCGATCTCGCCCTTGGGCCCCCAGTCCTGCGGCCACGGCTGGGCGCCGGTGAAGCCGATGACCGTGCCCGCCTCGTCCACCATGGTCCACAGACAGAAGCCGCGCTCCGCGTCGTGCCGGCGCTGGCGGGCGGTCAGCTCCTCGTAGACGGACAGCTCCGCGGACCTCCCGCCGTGGAACTCCATGACGTCCGGGTCGTCGAAGATCCGGTGCCAGGCGACCGCGTCCTCGTCGGTGGGAACGCGCAACCGTACAACGGGCAGAGCTCGGTTCACGGGGCAGCCCTTCAGCCGGGTGATCGGTGTCGCTGAATAGACTGCCCATGACCAGTGCCGGTCGGCACGCAGATTTCGAACTTGGGGAGATCCCGCCGTGACCGTCGAGACTGAGCCACTCTCCGAGAACACCGCCGACGTGATCGTCGTGGGCGCGGGGCCGGCCGGCTCCACGACCGCGTACCACCTGGCCAAGGCCGGGCTCGACGTCCTGCTGCTGGAGAAGACCGCCTTTCCCCGGGAGAAGGTCTGCGGCGACGGCCTGACGCCCCGCGCGGTCAAGCAGCTCGTCGCCATGGGCATCGACATCTCCGAGGAAGCCGGCTGGCTGCGCAACAAGGGCCTGCGGATCATCGGCGGCGGCTCCCGCCTCCAGCTCGACTGGCCGGATCTCGCCTCCTTCCCCGACTACGGACTCGTCCGCAAGCGCGACGACTTCGACGAGCAGCTCGCCCGGCAGGCCCAGAAGGCGGGCGCCCGCCTGTACGAGCGCTGCAACGTCGGCGCGCCCATCGTCGACGACCGCACCGGCCGCATCACCGGCGTCCACGCCAAGCTGGGCGAGGACAAGCGCGAGGTCACCTTCCACGCCCCGCTGGTGGTGGCCGCCGACGGCAACTCCACGCGGCTGTCCCTGGCCATGGGCCTGCACCGCCGCGAGGACCGCCCGATGGGCGTCGCGGTCCGCACGTACTTCACCTCGCCCCGCCACGACGACGACTACCTGGAGTCCTGGCTGGAGCTGTGGGACCGCCGCGGCGCCCAGGACCGCCTGCTGCCGGGCTACGGCTGGATCTTCGGCATGGGCGACGGCACCTCGAACGTCGGGCTCGGGGTGCTGAACACCTCGGACTCCTTCAAGGAGCTGGACTGGCGCGAGGTGCTGAAGGCATGGTGCGCCTCCATGCCGGAGGACTGGGGCTACACCCCCGACAACATGACCGGCCCGATCCGCGGCGCCGCCCTGCCCATGGCCTTCAACCGCCAGCCCCACTACACCAAGGGCCTGCTGCTGGTCGGCGACGCCGGCGGCCTGGTCAACCCGTTCAACGGCGAGGGCATCGCCTACGCCATGGAGTCCGGCCAGATCGCCGCCGACGTCATCGTCCAGGCCCACGCGCGGGCCACGCCGGCCCAGCGGGAGACCGCGCTCCAGCGCTACCCGCGCGTCCTGAAGGACACCTACGGCGGCTACTACACGCTGGGCCGCGCCTTCGTGAAGCTCATCGGCAACCCGAAGGTCATGCAGATCGCGACCCAGCGCGGCCTCACCCACCCGCTGCTGATGAAGTTCACCCTGAAGATGCTCGCCAACCTCACGGACCCGACGGGCGGCGACGCGATGGACCGCATCATCAACGGACTGAGCAAGGTCGCGCCGAAGGCCTGATCAGCTCCCGGTCGCGGTCCCGGTGCCGGTCGCGGTTCCGGTCCCCGCCCCGGTCCCGGTGTCGGACCTGGACCCGGACCCGGTCTCCGCGAGCGCCTCGGCGAGCGCCTCGGCGTTGGCCGCCCGGCGCGCGAACACCTCGTCGCGCCGGTCGGCCGACTGCCGCAGCGCCCGCTTGCGGTCGCGCGCGGAGAGCCGGTCCAGGTACACCTGACCGTTCACGTGGTCGGTCTCGTGGGCGAGGCAGCGCGCGAAGTAGCCGGTGCCCTCGACGACGAGCGGCTCGCCGTCCTTGTCGAGGCCGCGTACGACGGCCCGGTCGGGCCGCGGCACGGCCATGACGGCCCCCGGCACCGACAGACACCCCTCCCCCTCGTCCAGCAGACGGCGCCCGGCGGGGTCGAGGGCGTCCAGCACCGGGTTCACGATGTGCCCGACATGTCGGACACCGTCGTCGTCGGGGCAGTCGTACACGAACAGGCGGAGGCCGACCCCCACCTGATTGGCCGCCAGGCCGCAGCCCTCGGCGACGTACATCGTGCGGAACATGTCGTCGATGAGCGCGGCGAGGTCGGGCCCGAACTCGGTGACGTCCCGGCAGGGCTTGTGCAGCACCTCTTCGCCGGCCTCGGTGACCCGCCGCACCGACCCGCGCCGGGCCTCGGGTGCGAGCGGGGGGTAGGCGGCGGTGGGCCGCCCCTGTACGAACACGCTGGGCATGGTCTCTCCTTCGGCTCGTGGACGGGCCGGTGGAGGTCCGGCCCGCGCCGAGCATGCCAGGAGCGAGTGCGGGGCCGCAGCCCCCGAGCGGCTGCGGCCCCGCGCGCGGACGTGTCCGCGTCGTTCGTTCTCGTGATGTGCCGGAGTTACAGCACGCGCACCGCGCCGCTCGGCGGGTCGTAGGACAGCGGCGCCTGGACGACACCGGTGGAGGAGTTCTGCGCGCCGACGAACATGCCGTCGCCGACGTAGACGCCCACGTGGTACGCGCTGCCCGCGCCGCCCCAGTACAGGATGTCGCCCGGCTGGAGGTTGTCGAGGCCCACCTGGGTGCCGGCGGTCGACTGGGCCTGGGAGACGCGCGGCAGGTCGATGTTGACCTGCTTGAAGGCCGCCTGGACGAGACCGGAGCAGTCCCAGGAGTTGGGGCCGGTGCCGCCGGAGACGTAGGCGTCGCCCACCTGGGCCTGCACGAAGGCGATGACCGCGGCGGCCGAACCGGTGGCCGACGACGACGAGGACGACGAGGAGGAGCTGCTGCTGACGCTGCCCGAGCCCTCGGAGGACCCGGTGTCCGCGGAGGCGCTCAGGGTGGCGCGCTCGGCGGTGCGCGAGGCACGCTCGGCGGCCGCCTTGCGCGCGGCCTCCTCGGCCTTCTTCTTCTCCTCCGCGGCCTTCTTCTTGGCCTCGGCGAGGTCCGCCTTGGCCTGCTTCGCGGCCTTGGCGGCGGCAGCGTCACGCTCCGCCTGCAGCTCGTAGCTCGCGGCCGCCTGCTGCGTGACGTCCGCGGACTGGGCGACCTGAGCGGCCAGGTCGGCCGTCAGGGTGGGCAGTTCGAGGGTCTGCGTCACCGGCTCGGCCGCGACGGCCGAACCCGACGCCCCGGCCACTGCCAGGGTGCTGAGGACGCCACCGGCAACTCCGGCCCGCATCGCGATGGTCGACGCGCTGCGGCGGGGCTTCCGGTGGCTGCGTATGTGAGCGGTGTGGGACATAGGGACAACCGGTATCAGGAGCTCCTCCATACCTTCAAGAAACGTGTGCTGCGCCACAGTTGTTCAATCGGCCCCCGAATCCCGGGCGTGTCGCTCCTTATTGACGCCCTAACGGACATTGCGGGCGGGCCGTAACCACCCTGTGATCACGGACTTTGATCGTTACGCCCGAATTGCCCCGCGCTTACCACTTGTTGGGGCAGTTGGCCAAGCCCGGTTCTCAGACGCCTCTCATCGATGTGGCGCAGGTCACGGAACGGTTGCCCCGCGGGGCGCGTCCGCGACGCGTGTCCGGCGTCGGCGGCCGTCGGCGGACGTTCGTGAACGCGCGCACGTGTCCACATCGCGCCCCGCCCCTCCCTCCGAGGTGTGAACGGGCCCTCTATCAAGTGATCGCGTCCAGCGCCAGTTTGCATGCAGGGGAAGCATCTTGATATGGAGACGCCCGCCGAGCACCCCCTCTGGCCAGCGGTGACGATCGAAATTGTCACCTCTGGTGATCAGCTGAACGCTTCTTGTGTGAAGATCACCGCTCATCCGACTTCATGATCCTTCGTCAGGTGGTGGAGATCACAAAGCTTGTGCAATACCCCGTGTCGCAGATCACAGAGCGGCGGGCATAAGATGCGAGGCAGTTGGGCTTGTGACCTGCTTCACATGTTCGCGATCTTCGCCGGGACGAGCGGGGTTCGTGGGACTGCCGGGGCGGAAGTGAGCCCAGTGCAACCGCCAGCAGTCAGTGCCGACTGAGAGGAGCGAGGAGCGGTGAACGCGTATGCGCCCATCCTCGTACTGGGAGCCCTCGGGGCAGGCTTTGCGATCTTCTCCGTGGTGATGGCCACGCTGATCGGTCCGAAGCGGTACAACCGGGCGAAGCTCGAGGCCTACGAGTGCGGCATCGAGCCGACCCCCACGCCGGCCGGCGGCGGGCGCTTCCCCATCAAGTACTACCTGACGGCGATGCTCTTCATCATCTTCGATATCGAGATCGTCTTCCTCTACCCCTGGGCCGTCACCTTCGACGCCCTGGGGATTTTCGGGCTCGTGGAGATGCTGCTCTTCGTGCTCACCGTCTTCGTCGCGTACGCGTACGTATGGCGGCGCGGCGGCCTGGAATGGGACTGAGGGGCCTTTGACATGGGACTCGAAGAAAAACTGCCGAGCGGCTTCCTGCTGACCACCGTCGAGCAGGCCGCGGGCTGGGTGCGCAAGTCGTCCGTCTTCCCCGCCACGTTCGGCCTCGCCTGCTGTGCCATCGAGATGATGACCACCGGCGCGGGCCGCTACGACCTGGCGCGCTTCGGCATGGAGGTCTTCCGCGGATCGCCGCGGCAGGCGGACCTGATGATCGTCGCGGGCCGGGTGAGCCAGAAGATGGCGCCGGTGCTGCGGCAGGTCTACGACCAGATGCCGAACCCGAAATGGGTGATCTCCATGGGGGTCTGCGCCTCCTCGGGCGGCATGTTCAACAACTACGCGATCGTCCAGGGCGTCGACCACATCGTCCCGGTCGACATCTACCTCCCCGGCTGTCCGCCGCGGCCCGAGATGCTGATGGACGCCATCCTCAAGCTCCACCAGAAGATCCAGACCTCCAAGCTCGGCGTGAACGCCGAGGAGGCCGCCCGTGAGGCGGAGGAGGCGGCGCTCAAGGCCCTGCCCACGATCGAGATGAAAGGGCTGCTGCGGTGAGCGACGCGAACAACACCGCGGGTGACAAGAACAACGCCGCGGGTGACGCGAACGGGGTGAACCCCGAGAAGTACCTGTCCGCGGAGAACCTCCCCGGCCAGCGCGGCCGGGGCGGCGAGGAGATCCGCGTCCAGCGCGGCATGTTCGGCGCGAACAACGGCGGCGACACCTCCGGATACGGCGGCCTGGTCCGCTCCGTCCGGCTCCCCGGCCCGGCGGCCCGGCCCTACGGCGGCTGGTTCGACGAGGTCGCCGACGAACTCGAGGGCGCGCTGGAGGAGCAGGGGCTCCTGCCGGAGAACGCCATCGAGAAGACGGTCGTCGACCGCGACGAGCTGACCTTCCACATCGAGCGCGAGCACCTGGTCCGCGTCGCCCGCACCCTGCGCGACGACCCGGCCCTGCGCTTCGAACTGTGCACCGGCGTCAGCGGCGTCCACTACCCGAACGACAAGGGCCGCGAGCTGCACGCCGTCTACCACCTGCGCTCGATCACCCACAACCGGCTGATCCGCCTGGAGGTCAGCGCCCCCGACAGCGACCCGCACATCCCGTCGCTCTTCTCGGTCTACCCGACCAACGACTGGCACGAGCGCGAGACGTACGACTTCTTCGGCATCGTCTTCGACGGCCACCCGGCGCTGACGCGGATCATGATGCCGGACGACTGGCAGGGCTTTCCGCAGCGCAAGGACTACCCCCTCGGCGGCATCCCCGTCGAGTACAAGGGCGCCCAGATCCCGGCTCCGGACCAGCGGAGGTCGTACTCATGAGCACTTCGCACGCCTCCCCTCGCGAGACCACCGAGGGCACCGTCTACACGGTCACCGGCGGGGACTGGGACGAGGTCGTCCAGGCCGCGGCCCGCGCCGACGACGAGCGCATCGTCGTCAACATGGGCCCGCAGCACCCGTCCACCCACGGTGTGCTCCGGCTGATCCTGGAGATCGACGGCGAGACCGTCACCGAGGCCCGTTGCGGCATCGGCTACCTGCACACCGGCATCGAGAAGAACCTCGAGTACCGGACGTGGACGCAGGGCACCACCTTCGTGACGCGCATGGACTACCTGACGCCGTTCTTCAACGAGACGGCGTACTGCCTGGGCGTCGAGAAGCTCCTCGGCATCGAGGACCAGATCCCGGACCGTGCCTCGGTCATCCGGGTCCTGCTGATGGAGCTGAACCGGCTCTCCTCGCACCTGGTGTGCGTCGCCACCGGAGGCATGGAGCTGGGCGCCACCACCGTCATGATCTACGGCTTCCGCGATCGTGAACTGATTCTCGACGTCTACGAGCTGATCACCGGCCTGCGGATGAACCACGCGTACATCCGCCCGGGCGGACTCGCCCAGGACCTGCCGCCGGGCGCGGTGGACCAGATCCGCGAGCTGGTGAAGAAGCTGAAGAAGAACCTCCCGGAGTACGACAAGCTCTTCACCGGGAACCCCATCTTCAAGGCCCGCATGCAGGACGTCGGCTACCTCGACCTGGCCGGCTGCATGGCGCTGGGCGCCACCGGCCCGGTCCTGCGCTCCACCGGCCTCCCGCACGACCTGCGCAAGACCCAGCCGTACTGCGGCTACGAGACGTACGACTTCGACGTCCCGACCGCCGACACCTGCGACTCCTACGGCCGCTTCCTGATCCGGCTGGAGGAGATGCGCCAGTCGCTGCGGATCGTCGAGCAGTGCCTGGACCGGCTGGAGCCCGGCCCGGTCATGGTCGCCGACAAGAAGATCGCCTGGCCCGCCCAGCTCGCCCTGGGACCGGACGGACTGGGCAACTCCCTCGACCACATCAAGAAGATCATGGGCACCTCCATGGAGGCCCTGATCCACCACTTCAAGCTGGTCACCGAGGGCTTCCGGGTACCGCCGGGCCAGGCGTACACGGCGGTCGAGTCGCCCAAGGGCGAGCTGGGCGTGCACGTGGTGTCCGACGGCGGCACCCGCCCCTACCGGGTCCACTTCCGCGACCCGTCCTTCACCAACCTTCAGGCCATGGCGGCGATGTGCGAGGGCGGCCAGGTCGCCGACGTCATCGTGGCCGTGGCGTCCATCGACCCCGTGATGGGAGGCGTCGACCGGTGACCACCTCTTCTTCGGAGCGGGGCGTCAGCCTGGGCATGCCGGAACTGCCCGCGCCCGCCTACCCGGACGACGTCCGGGCCCGGCTGGAGACCGACGCGCGCGAGGTCATCGCCCGCTACCCGGACTCCCGGTCCGCCCTCCTGCCCCTGCTGCACCTCGTGCAGTCGGAGGAGGGACACGTCACGCGCACCGGGATGCAGTTCTGCGCGGACGTGCTGGGCCTCACCACGGCCGAGGTGACCGCGGTCGCGACCTTCTACACCATGTACCGGCGCCGGCCGAGCGGCGACTACCAGGTGGGCGTGTGCACCAACACGCTCTGCGCGGTCATGGGCGGCGACGCCATCTTCGAGTCCCTCCAGGAGCACCTGGGCGTCGGCAACGGCGAGACCACCGAGGACGGCAAGGTCACCCTGGAGCACATCGAGTGCAACGCGGCCTGCGACTTCGCGCCGGTCGTGATGGTCAACTGGGAGTTCTTCGACAACCAGACCCCGGGGAGCGCCAAGGCCCTCGTCGACGACCTGCGCGCGGGACGGCCGGTCACGCCCACGCGCGGTGCACCGCTGTGCACCTTCAAGGAGACCGCCCGCATCCTGGCCGGCTTCCCCGACGAGCGGGACGGCGCGGTCGCGGCCGGCGGCAGCGCGGGCCCCGCCTCGCTGGTGGGTCTGCGCCTGGCCAAGGGGGAGACCGCGCCCGCGCGCGTGGTGCACCCCCGGGACGGCGGACCGCACGACGCGCCGCAGGACCGGGCCGTGCACGACCCGTCCCCGACGCAGCACCTCAGCTCGCACGACGCGCCGCAGGACACATCGGCATCCGACCCTTCCCACCCGGCAGGGCCTACCGCCGAGGAGGGGGAGTGATGACCGTGGCAGCCGAGATCAAGGGCAGCAGCCCCGAGAAGCTGCTCGCACCCGTGCTGTCGGCCTTCTGGGACGAGGACGAGTCCTGGACTCTCGACGTCTACCGGAGGCACGAGGGGTACGAAGGGCTCCGCAAGGCGCTGGCGATGTCGCCGGACGACCTGATCGCGTACGTCAAGGACTCCGGTCTGCGCGGACGCGGCGGCGCCGGCTTCCCGACGGGGATGAAGTGGCAGTTCATCCCCCAGGGGGACGGCAAGCCTCACTATCTTGTTGTCAACGCCGACGAGTCGGAGCCGGGGACCTGCAAGGACATCCCGCTCCTCTTCGCCAACCCGCACAGCCTCATCGAGGGCATCGTCATCGCGTGCTACGCCATCAGGTCCTCGCACGCCTTCATCTACCTGCGCGGCGAAGTCGTCCCGGTGCTGCGGCGGTTGCACGAGGCCGTGCGCGAGGCCTACGCGGCCGGCTTCCTCGGCGAGAACATCCTGGGCAGCGGACTCGACCTCGAACTCACCGTGCACGCGGGTGCGGGCGCGTACATCTGCGGTGAGGAGACCGCGCTGCTCGACTCGCTCGAAGGCCGCCGGGGTCAACCGCGGCTCCGACCCCCCTTCCCCGCTGTGGCCGGCCTCTACGCCTGCCCCACTGTGGTGAACAACGTCGAATCCATCGCGTCGGTTCCCGCGATCCTGAACAAGGGCAAGGACTGGTTCAGGTCGATGGGCAGCGAGAAGTCCCCGGGCTTCACGCTCTACTCGCTCAGCGGCCACGTCGCGAGCCCCGGCCAGTACGAGGCGCCGCTCGGCATCACGCTGCGCCAGCTCCTCGACATGAGCGGCGGGATGCGTCCCGGCCACCGTCTGAAGTTCTGGACGCCGGGCGGCTCCTCGACGCCGATGTTCACCGACGAGCACCTCGACGTGCCCCTCGACTACGAGGGAGTGGGCGCCGCCGGTTCCATGCTGGGCACCAAGGCGCTCCAGTGCTTCGACGAGACGACCTGCGTGGTGCGGGCCGTCACCCGCTGGACCGAGTTCTACGCCCACGAGTCCTGCGGCAAGTGCACGCCCTGCCGCGAGGGCACCTACTGGCTCGTGCAGCTGCTGCGCGACATCGAGGCCGGCAAGGGCGTCCTGTCCGACCTCGACAAGCTGAACGACATCGCCGACAACATCAACGGCAAGTCCTTCTGCGCCCTCGGCGACGGCGCCGCCTCGCCGATCTTCTCCTCGCTCAAGTACTTCCGCGAGGAGTACGAGGAGCACATCACGGGCCGCGGCTGTCCCTTCGACCCGGCCAAGTCGACGGCCTGGGCCGACCGCACGGAGGTGAAGGCATGACCGTGACCACCAATGCTCCCTCGGGAGGGGGAGAGGCGGCGGTCCCGCCGGAGGACCTCGTATCGCTGACGATCGACGGCGCCGAGATCAGCGTGCCCAAGGGCACCCTGGTCATCCGGGCCGCCGAACAGCTGGGCATCGAGATCCCCCGGTTCTGCGACCACCCCCTCCTCGACCCGGCCGGCGCCTGCCGCCAGTGCATCGTCGAGGTCGAGGGCCAGCGCAAGCCCATGGCCTCCTGCACCATCACCTGCACGGACGGGATGGTGGTGAAGACCCACCTCACCTCGCCCGTCGCCGAGAAGGCCCAGCACGGGGTGATGGAGCTGCTGCTCATCAACCACCCGCTGGACTGCCCGGTCTGCGACAAGGGCGGCGAGTGCCCGCTGCAGAACCAGGCGATGTCGCACGGCCAGGCGGAGTCCCGCTTCGAGGGCAGGAAGCGGACCTACGAGAAGCCCGTGCCGATCTCCACGCAGGTGCTGCTCGACCGCGAGCGGTGCGTGCTGTGCGCCCGCTGCACCCGGTTCTCCAACCAGGTCGCGGGCGACCCGATGATCGAGCTGATCGAGCGGGGCGCGCTCCAGCAGGTCGGCACCGGCGAGGGCGACCCCTTCGAGTCGTACTTCTCCGGCAACACCATCCAGATCTGCCCGGTCGGCGCGCTCACCTCGGCGGCGTACCGGTTCCGCTCCCGCCCCTTCGACCTGATCTCCTCGCCGTCGGTGTGCGAGCACTGCTCCGGCGGCTGCGCCACCCGCACCGACCACCGGCGCGGCAAGGTCATGCGGCGCCTGGCGGCCGACGACCCCGAGGTCAACGAGGAGTGGATCTGCGACAAGGGCCGCTTCGGCTTCCGGTACGCCCAGCAGCGCGACCGGCTCACCACACCCCTGGTGCGGGACGCCGAGGGCGAGCTGCAGCCCGCCTCCTGGCCGGAGGCGCTGCAGATCGCCGCGCAGGGGCTGCTCGCCTCCAGGGGCCGCACCGGCGTCCTGGCCGGCGGACGGCTCACCGTGGAGGACGCCTACGCGTACAGCAAGTTCGCGCGCGTGGCGCTCGGCACCAACGACATCGACTTCCGGGCGCGCGTGCACAGCACCGAGGAGGCCGACTTCCTGGCCTCCCACGTCGCCGGTCGCGGCCGTGACCTCGACGGCAGCGGCGTCACGTACACGTCGCTGGAGAAGGCGCCCGCCGTCCTGCTGGTCGGGTTCGAGGCCGAGGAGGAGGCGCCCGGCGTCTTCCTCAGGCTGCGCAAGGCGTGGCGCAAGCACGGACAGCGCGTCTTCTCGCTGGCCACGCACGCCACGCGGGGCCTGGAGAAGGCCGGCGGCACCCTGCTGCCGGCCGCCCCCGGCACCGAGACCGAGTGGCTGGACGCCCTGGCGAGCGGCGTCGGCCTGGAGACCGACGGGGCCCGGGCCGCCGAGGCCCTGCGCGCCGAGGGCGCCGTGATCGTCGTCGGCGAGCGGCTCGCGTCCGTGGCCGGCGGTCTCACGGCCGCCGTACGGACCGCCTCCGCGACCGGCGCCCGGCTGGTGTGGATCCCGCGGCGGGCCGGGGAGCGCGGCGCGATCGAGGCGGGGGCGCTGCCCTCGCTGCTGCCCGGCGGACGCCCGGCGACCGACCCGCGCGCGCGTGAGGAGGTCGCCGCGGTCTGGGGCCTGGCCGACCTCCCGCACCGCTACGGCCGCGACACCGGTGAGATCGTCGAGGCCGCCGCCCGGGGCGAGTTGCAGGCGCTGCTGGTGGCCGGGGTGGAGGTCGCCGATCTGCCCGACCCGGCGCGTGCGCGGGCGGCACTCGCCGAGGCCGGTTTCGTGGTCTCCCTGGAGCTGCGGCCCAGCGAGGTCACCGCACTGGCCGACGTCGTCCTGCCGGTCGCCGCGGTCGCCGAGAAGGCCGGCACCTTCCTCAACTGGGAGGGCCGGGCGCGTTCCTTCGAGGCCGCGCTCAAGCCCGACCAGATGACCCGCCGCCTCGCGCCCGCCGACGCCCGTGTCCTGCAGATGCTGGCCGACGCCATGGACGTCCACCTGGGGCTGCCGGACCTGCGCACCACCCGCGCGGAGATCGACCGGCTCGGCGCCTGGGACGGGCCGCGGGCCGGCGAACCGCTGTACACCGCGGGCGCGCTGCCCCGGCCGGCCGCCGGTGAGGCGGTGCTGGCCGGACACCGGCTGCTGCTCGACCAGGGGCTCCTCCAGCAGGGCGACGAGGCGCTGGCCGGCACCCGGCACGCCGCACGGGCGCGCCTGTCGGCCGCGACCGCCGCCGAGGCGGGCGTCAAGGACGGCGACCTCCTGGCCGTCACCGGGCCCTGCGGTGCCGTCGAATTCCCGCTCCAGGTCACCGAGATGCCCGACCGGGTGGTCTGGCTCCCGCTGAACTCGGCCGGCACCGGCGTCGCCTCCGACGCCGGGGTGCTGCCCGGAACCCTCGTCCGCATCGGCCCGGCCACGCTCGCGGGCGAGGCCCCCAAGGAGGTGGAGGCATGAGCCCGTACCTCGCCGCTGAAGACCTCTCGATGTTCGGCACCGATCCCTGGTGGCTGGTCGTCGTCAAGGCGGTCTTCTGCTTCGCCTTCCTGATGGTGACCGTGCTGTTCTCCATCGTGTGGGAGCGCAAGGTCGTCGCCTGGATGCAGCTGCGCATCGGCCCCAACCGGCACGGCCCCTGGGGCATGCTCCAGTCGCTCGCCGACGGCATCAAGCTGATGCTCAAGGAAGACGTCGTCGTCAAGCGCGCCGACAAGGCGGTGTACGTCCTCGCGCCGATCGTCGCGGCGATCCCCGCCTTCATGGCGATCGCGGTGATCCCCTTCGGCCCGGCCGGCAACGAGGTGTCGATCTTCGGCCACCGCACCGCGATGCAGCTCACCGACCTGCCGATCGCGATGCTGTTCATCCTGGCGGTCGCCTCGGTCGGCATCTACGGCATCGTCCTCGCCGGGTGGAGCTCCGGATCGACGTACCCGCTCCTGGGCGGTCTGCGCTCCTGCGCGCAGATGATCTCCTACGAGATCGCCATGGGCGCCGCGTTCGCCTCGGTCTTCCTCTACTCGGGGTCGATGTCGACCTCGGAGATCGTCGCCCAGCAGACCGACCGCTGGTACATCGTGCTGCTGCCGGTCTCCTTCATCCTCTACATCGTCACCATGGTCGGCGAGACCAACCGCGCCCCCTTCGACATGCCGGAGTCCGAGGGCGACCTGGTCGGCGGCTTCAACACCGAGTACTCGTCGATCAAGTTCGCGATGTTCATGCTCGCCGAGTACGTGAACATGGTGACGGTCTCGGCGGTCGCCACCACGCTCTTCCTCGGCGGCTGGCGGGCGCCCTGGCCGGTCAGCACCTTCTGGGAGGGCGCCAACCATGGCTGGTGGCCGCTGCTCTGGTTCGTGGTCAAGGTCCAGTTGCTGCTGTTCTTCTTCATCTGGCTGCGCGGCACCCTCCCGCGCGTCCGCTACGACCAGCTGATGAAGCTCGGCTGGAAGGTCCTCATCCCGGTCTCCCTGGTCTGGCTGATGCTCGTGGCGACCGTACGGGCCCTCAGGAACGAGAACTACGAGTTCACCGACATCGCCCTCTACATCGGCGGCGGCGTCCTGGTCCTGCTGGTGCTGTCCTTCGTCGTCGACATGTACCGCGAGAAGGGCAAGCGGGCCGAGGAACCGGCCCAGGAACCGGCCGCCTTCGACCCGATGGCCGGCGGCTTCCCCGTACCGCCGCTGCCCGGGCAGGAGCTGCCTCCGGTGCCCAGGCGCCGCCCGCGCCGGGAGCGGGAGCTGATTGTCAGTGGCGGGCCCGATACTCACAGTGACGGATCTACGGGTGGATCCGCAGGTGGATCTACGGATGGAAAGGAGGCGTCCGATGGCTGAGGAACCCAAGGGGACCGACCCCGGTTTCCTGAACCCGGTGGCCGGCTTCGGCGTGACCTTCAAGGCCATGTTCAAGAAGCGGCTCACGGAGCAGTACCCGGAGCAGCAGAAGACCACCGCTCCGCGCTTCCACGGACGGCACCAGCTCAACCGCCATCCGGACGGCCTGGAGAAGTGCGTCGGCTGCGAGCTGTGCGCCTGGGCGTGTCCCGCCGACGCCATCTACGTGGAGGGCGCGGACAACACGGACGAGGAGCGCTACTCGCCGGGCGAGCGGTACGGCCGCGTCTACCAGATCAACTACGCCCGCTGCATCCTGTGCGGCCTGTGCATCGAGGCGTGCCCCACGCGCGCGCTGACGATGACCAACGAGTTCGAGCTGGCCGACTCCAGCCGGGCCAACCTCATCTTCACCAAGGACCAGCTCCTCGCCGGCCTGGAGGAGGGGATGGTCGACTCGCCCCACGCCATCTACCCGGGCACGGACGAGCAGGACTACTACCGGGGCCTGGTCACCGAGGCCGCGCCCGGCACCGTCCAGCAGGTCGCCCACTCCCAGGGCGAGGTCGTCCAGGAGGGCGACTCGACCTTCGGCGGGACCGAGCCGGCCTCCGAGGAGGTGATCCGCCGATGAGCGCGCAGCTGACCGCCGCGGCGACTCTGTCCGCCGGCACCTCGACCGGGGAGGCCGTCCAGTTCTGGATCCTCGGCACCGTCGCGGTGATCGGCGCCCTGTGCACCGTCTTCATGAAGAAGGCCGTGCACAGCGCCCTCTGCCTCGCCGGGACCATGATCGTCCTGGCGGTGTTCTACCTCGCCAACGGCGCCTACTTCCTCGGCATCGTGCAGATCGTCGTCTACACCGGCGCGGTCATGATGCTGTTCCTGTTCGTGGTGATGCTCGTCGGCGTCACCGCGGCGGACTCCCTGAAGGAGACCATCAAGGGCCAGCGCTGGCTGGCCCTGGCGTCCGGGCTCGGCTTCGGCATCCTGCTGATCGGCGGCATCGGCAACGCCTCGGTCAGCGAGTTCACCGGCCTCGGCCAGGCGAACGCGAACGGCAACGTGGAGGGCATCGCCTCCCTCATTTTCACCAAGTACGTCTTCGCCTTCGAGATCACCGGCGCCCTGCTCATCACGGCCGCCGTCGGCGCCATGGTTCTCACCCACCGCGAGCGCACGGAGCGGGCGGCGACCCAGCGGGAGCTGGCCGAGAAGCGCGTCCGCGAGGGCACGTACCTGCCGCCGCTGCCCGCGCCCGGTGTCTACGCCCGGCACAACGCGGTCGACATCGCGGGCCTGCTGCCCGACGGCACCCCCTCCGAGCTGACCGTCAGCAAGACGCTGCGCGACCGGGGGCAGATCCGCGACGTGTCGACGGACGCGCTCAACGACCTCAAGGCGCTGGAGCAGCGGGCCGAGGAGCGCCTGGAGCGCGCGGCGGTCGAGCCGGCCACCTTCAAGCGGTCCGAGGAGGCGTCGAAGTGAACCCCGTGAACTACCTCTACCTCGCGGCCCTGTTGTTCACGATCGGCGCCACCGGTGTGCTGATCCGACGCAACGCGATCGTGGTGTTCATGTGCGTCGAGCTGATGCTCAACGCCTGCAACCTCGCCTTCGTCGCCTTCTCCCGGATGCACGGCAACCTCGACGGCCAGATCATCGCCTTCTTCACGATGGTCGTCGCCGCCGCGGAGGTCGTGGTCGGGCTCGCGATCATCGTGTCCCTGTTCCGTTCCCGCCACTCGGCCTCGGTCGACGACGCCAGCCTGATGAAGCTGTGAGGGGTCGCTAGAACCGTGACTAACGCAGAGAATCTGATTGCGCTGCTGGTGGCGGCGCCCTTGCTCGGGGCGGCGGTCCTGCTGTGCGGCGGACGCCGGCTGGACGCCGTCGGCCACTGGATCGGCACGGTGCTGGCGGCCGCCTCGTTCGTGATCGGCGTGGTCCTCTTCGCCGACATGCTCGGCGCCGGCGCCGAGGACCGCACCCTGACGCAGCACCTGTTCAGCTGGATCCCGGTCGAGGGCTTCCAGGCCGACGTCGCCTTCCGGCTCGACCAGCTGTCGATGACGTTCGTGCTGCTGATCACCGGCGTCGGCTCGCTCATCCACCTGTACTCGATCGGGTACATGGAGCACGACGAGCGCCGCCGCCGCTTCTTCGGCTATCTGAACCTGTTCCTCGCGGCGATGCTGATCCTCGTCCTCGCCGACAACTACCTGCTGCTGTACGTCGGCTGGGAGGGCGTCGGTCTCGCCTCCTACCTGCTGATCGGCTTCTGGCAGCACAAGCCCAGCGCCGCCACCGCCGCGAAGAAGGCGTTCCTGGTCAACCGCGTCGGCGACATGGGCCTGTCCATCGCGATCATGCTGATGTTCCTGTGGTTCGGCACCTTCGCCTTCGGGCCGGTGCTCGGCGGCCACGGGGAGGCCGGGCTCGCGGGCTCGGCCGACGAGGGCAAGCTCACCGCGATCGCCCTGATGCTGCTCCTCGCCGCCTGCGGCAAGTCCGCCCAGGTGCCGCTGCAGTCCTGGCTCGGGGACGCGATGGAGGGCCCGACCCCGGTCTCGGCCCTCATCCACGCGGCGACCATGGTGACGGCGGGCGTGTACCTGATCGTCCGCTCCGGCGCGATCTTCAACGGCGCGCCCGACGCGCAGCTGGTCGTCACCATCGTCGGCGCGGTCACGCTGCTGTTCGGTGCGATCGTCGGTTGCGCCAAGGACGACATCAAGAAGGCACTGGCCGGCTCGACCATGTCGCAGATCGGCTACATGGTGCTGGCGGCCGGTCTCGGTCCCATCGGCTATGTCTTCGCGATCATGCACCTGGTGACCCACGGCTTCTTCAAGGCCGGGCTGTTTCTCGGCGCCGGCTCCGTCATGCACGGCATGAACGACGAGGTCGACATGCGCCGCTACGGCGGATTGCGGAAGTACATGCCGGTCACGTTCATCACCTTCGGCCTCGGCTACCTGGCCATCATCGGCTTCCCGGGTCTGTCCGGCTTCTTCTCCAAGGACAAGATCATCGAGGCGGCCTTCGCCAAGGGCGGCACCGAGGGCTGGATCCTCGGCGCCTGCGCCCTGCTGGGCGCCGCCGTCACCGCGTACTACATGACGCGCGTGATGCTGATGACCTTCTTCGGCGAGGAGCGCTGGCGGAACGCCCCCACGCCGTCGCCCGCGAAGCCCGAAGTCGAGCCGGCGGCCGAGACGCGCGGCGAGTACACCCCGCCGCACCCGCACGAGTCGCCGAAGAGCATGACGATCCCGATGATCGTGCTGGCCGTCGGCTCGGTGTTCGGCGGTGCGTTCTTCAGCATCGGCGACCGCTTCGTGCACTGGCTGGAGCCCATCACCGGGCACGACCACGGCCACCCGCCGATCAGCGCCCTGACGGTCACGATCTCCACGGTCGCCGTGATGGTGATCGGCGTGGCGGTGGCCTGGGCGCAGTACGGACGGCGCCCGGTCCCGGCCGTCGCCCCCCGCGGTTCGCTGCTCACCCGGGCCGCCCGGCGCGACCTGCTCCAGGACGACTTCAACCACGTCGTCCTGGTCCGCGGCGGCGAGCACCTGACGCGCTCCCTGGTCTACGTCGACCACACCCTGGTCGACGGCGTCGTCAACGGCACGGCGGCCTCGGTCGGCGGCCTGTCCGGGCGGATGCGCAAGCTGCAGAACGGGTTCGCGCGCAGTTACGCGGTCTCGATGTTCGGCGGTGCGGCGGTCCTCGTCGCCGCGACCCTGCTGATGAGGGCGGTCTGATACCGATGTCCTTTCCCCTGCTGACAGCCACGGCGGTGCTCCCGGCCGTCGGGGCCATCGCCACCGCCGCCGTACCGGCCGCGAAACGCACCGCGGCCAAGTGGCTGGCGCTGATGTTCTCGCTGGCCACCCTGGCGCTGGCGGTCGCGGTGCTGGTCCGCTTCGACCCCGGCGGCGACCGCTACCAGCTCACCGAGTCGCACTCCTGGATCGCGGACTTCGGCGTCCGGTACGAGCTGGGCGTGGACGGCATCGCGGTGGCGCTGATCGCGCTGACCGCGCTGCTGATCCCGTTCATCGTCCTGGCGGGCTGGCACGACGCCGACCCGCTGGAGACCGGCAGCAGCCGGTGGCGGCCGACCCAGGGCTTCTTCGCCCTGATCCTGCTGGTCGAGGCGATGGTGATCCTCTCCTTCGAGGCCACCGACGTCTTCCTCTTCTACATCTTCTTCGAAGCCATGCTCATCCCGATGTACTTCCTCATCGGCGGCTTCGGGGACCGGGCCCACCAGCACGGCGAGAAGACGGCGGCGACCCAGCGGTCGTACGCCGCGGTGAAGTTCCTCCTCTACAACCTGGCCGGCGGTCTGATCATGCTGGCCGCGGTGATCGGCCTCTACGTGGTCGCCGGGAACTTCTCCCTCACCGAGATCGCCGAGGCCCGGGCGAGCGGCGAGCTGGAGATGGCGACCGGCACCGAGCGCTGGCTGTTCCTCGGCTTCTTCTTCGCCTTCGCGGTGAAGGCGCCGCTGTGGCCGCTGCACACCTGGCTGCCCAACGCCATGCAGGAGTCGACCGCGCCGGTCGCCGTGCTGATCACGGCCGTCGTCGACAAGGTCGGCACCTTCGCGATGCTCCGCTTCTGCCTCCAGCTCTTCCCGGAGGCCAGCAAGTGGGCGACGCCGGTGATCCTGGTGCTGGCACTGGTCAGCATCATCTACGGGGCGCTGCTCGCGGTCGGCCAGCGCGACATCAAGCGGCTGATCGCCTACGCGTCCATCTCGCACTTCGGCTTCATCATCATGGGCATCTTCGCGATGACCAGCCAGGGCCAGTCCGGCGCGACGCTCTACATGGTCAACCACGGCATCTCGACCGCCGTCCTGATGCTGATCGCCGGTTTCCTGATCTCCCGGCGCGGCTCGCGGCTCATCGCCGACTACGGGGGAGTGCAGAAGGTCGCCCCGGTGCTCGCCGGCACCTTCCTGATCGGCGGCCTGGCGACCCTCTCGCTGCCGGGCCTGGCACCGTTCATCAGTGAGTTCCTGGTCCTGGTCGGCACCTTCACGCGGTATCCGGTGATCGGCATCATCGCCACCTTCGGCATCGTGCTCGCCGCGCTCTACACCCTCGTCCTCTATCAGCGGACGATGACGGGCCCGGTGAAGCCGGAGGTGTCGGCCATGCCCGACCTGCGGGTGCGGGAGCTGGTGGTGGTGGCACCGCTGGTCGCGTTGCTGATCTTCCTGGGCGTCTTCCCGAAGCCCCTCACGGACATCGTCAACCCGGCGGTGGAGCAGACCATGTCCGACGTACAGAAGAAGGACCCCCAGCCTGAGGTGGAGGCGGCCAAGTGAGCGCAACAGCCGTCCACAGCCTGTGGACAACGGCGGCGGCGGCGGCCGACCCGATCGGCAAGATCGACGCGCCGAAGATCGAGTACGGGCAGCTGTCGCCCACCCTGATCATCATCGGCGCGGCGATCATCGGCATCCTGATCGAGGCCTTCGTCCCGCGCAGGTCCCGCTACTACGTGCAGATGTTCCTGTCCGTCGTCGCGCTCGTCGCCGCCTTCGCCGCGGTCGTGGCGCTCGCGGCGGGCGGATACGGCACGACCAAGGCGGGCATCGCGGCGATGGGCGCCATCGCCGTCGACGGACCGGCCCTCTTCCTCCAGGGCACGATCCTGCTGGCGGCGCTGGTGGGCCTGTTCACCTTCGCCGAGCGGCGGCTCGACCCTCAGGCGCACGGCAACCGCGTCGACTCCTTCGCCGCGCAGGCGGCGGCCGTGCCGGGCAGCGAGAGCGAGCAGAAGGCGGTCAAGGCCGGCTTCACCACGACGGAGGTCTTCCCGCTCCTCCTCTTCGCCGTCGCCGGCATGCTGATCTTCCCGGCGGCCAACGACCTCCTGACGCTCTTCGTGGCCCTCGAGGTCTTCTCCCTCCCGCTGTACCTGCTGTGCGCGCTGGCCCGCCGCAAGCGGCTGATGTCGCAGGAGGCGGCGGTCAAGTACTTCCTGCTCGGCGCGTTCGCCTCCGCGTTCACCCTGTTCGGCATCGCCCTGCTCTACGGCTACGCGGGCTCCATGTCGTACGGCACGATCGCCTCGGTCGTCGACGGCACCGTGCAGAACGTCACCCCGGCGCTCGCCGACACCATGGGCAACGACGCGCTGCTGCTCGTCGGGTCCGCGCTGATCGTCATGGGCCTGCTCTTCAAGGTGGGCGCGGTGCCGTTCCACATGTGGACGCCGGACGTGTACCAGGGCGCGCCGACGCCGGTGACCGGCTTCATGGCGGCGGCGACCAAGGTGGCCGCCTTCGGCGCCCTGCTCCGCATCCTCTACGTCGTCCTGCCCGGCCTGCGCTGGGACTGGCGGCCGGTGATGTGGGCGGTGGCGATCGTCACCATGCTGGCCGGCGCCATCGTCGCCATCACGCAGACCGACATCAAGCGGCTGCTGGCGTACTCGTCGATCGCGCACGCCGGCTTCATCCTCGCCGGTGTCATCGCGACCACCCCGGAGGGCATCTCGTCCGTCCTCTTCTACCTGGCCGCGTACTCCTTCGTCACCATCGGCGCCTTCGCGGTCGTGACACTGGTGCGCGACGCGGGCGGCGAGGCGACCCACCTGTCGAAGTGGGCGGGGCTCGGACGCAGGTCGCCGCTGGTGGCGGCCGTGTTCGCGGTGTTCCTGCTGGCCTTCGCGGGCATCCCGCTGACCTCGGGCTTCTCCGGCAAGTTCGCCGTCTTCAAGGCGGCGGCGGAGGGCGGGGCGGCCCCGCTGGTCGTGATCGGCGTGATCTCGTCGGCGATCGCGGCGTTCTTCTACATCCGCGTGATCGTGCTGATGTTCTTCAGCGAGCCGCGTCCGGAGGGCCCGACCGTCGCGGTGCCGTCACCGCTGACGATGACGGCGATCGGCGTCGGCGTCGCGGTCACGGTGGTGCTCGGTGTGGCGCCGCAGTACTTCCTGGACCTGGCGGGACAGGCGGGAGTGTTCGTGCGCTGACGCGGCGCCCGCCTGTGTGTGGAGCGGTGGCCCGGCACCCCCCGAGGGTGCCGGGCCACCGTGCGGTGTGCGCGGGTCACTCGCCGCCGCGGCGGGCCCTGATAGCGGTCAGGTCCAGGTCCAACGGGAAGGGAGCGCTCAGCTTCATCCGCTCACGGAAGATGCCGACGGCGACGTACGCCCCGGTGGCGGGCTCCAGCTCGAAGGCGTGGACGACGGCGAGGCCCTTCTCGTTCTCCACGCGCCAGTAGTGGGTGATGCCCGCCCGGGCGTACTTCAGGGGCTTGGTCTCGCGGTCGCGGGAGACGGACTCGGCGGAGACGACTTCGATGGCCAGGGTGACGGCGTCGGCGGGATAGCGAGTCTGCTCCGGGTCGTCGACGATGTCGCCGCGCACGACGATGACGTCCGGTTCGGGCCGGTTCTGCCGGTCGATGTCGATGGTGAACTCGCGGATGACCTCGAACTCCGCCGGGGCGAGGGACTGCAACTGCCAGTTGAAGAAGTCGACAGCGCGTGAGTGGAAGAGGGTCTGCGGACTCACGAAGACGAGGCTCCCGTCGATCAGCTCCGTGTGCGGAGGCAGGTTCGGAAGCCGGTCCAGGTCGTCCGCGGTCCAGCCGCCCTCCGGCGGGACGGGCCAGTCGGGCGTGGACGCCTTCGGTGCGACGCTCATCAGTGCTCCCATGGGACGGAGTCTCGCGGGTGCAATCAGACTATCCGCCGGAAACGGGCGGGTCTCCCGCGAACGTGTGAACGATCGTCGTGTCCTTGACGCGGTGCGCGTCGGACAGCCTGTGGACAACTCCTGGGCTGTCGGCGCGGCCCCCTATCGTTGAGGCAGTGGTCGGGGCAGGGCGGACCAGACGGACGGGACGGGACGAGAAGGCCCGGGCAGGCAAGGCAGGACGTACGGGGGACCAGGCGATGGGCGGGACGGGCGTGATCGGCGAGATGACAGAGACAGCACAGGCGAGGGAGCTGGACAGCGAGGCGCTGGCCACGCTGCACCGGGTCTTCGGGTACGAGACCTTCCGCGGCGAGCAGGAAGCGGTCGTCGAGCACGTGATCGCGGGCGGCGACGCCGTCGTGCTCATGCCGACCGGCGGCGGCAAGTCGCTGTGCTACCAGATCCCGTCCCTGGTCCGGCCCGGCACCGGCATCGTGGTCTCGCCGCTGATCGCGCTGATGCAGGACCAGGTGGACGCGCTGCGGGCGCTGGGCGTGCGGGCCGGGTTCATGAACTCCACGCAGGACTTCGACGAGCGGCGCGTGGTCGAGGCCGAGTTCCTCGCCGGCGAGCTGGACCTGCTGTACCTGGCGCCCGAGCGGCTGCGGCTGGAGGGCACCCTCGACCTGCTGTCCCGGGGCAAGATCTCCCTCTTCGCGATCGACGAGGCGCACTGCGTCTCGCAGTGGGGCCACGACTTCCGGCCCGACTACCTCGCCCTGTCCCTGCTCGGCGAGCGCTGGCCGGACGTGCCCCGCCTCGCGCTCACGGCGACGGCCACGCACGCCACACACCGTGAGATCACCGAGCGGCTGAACATGCCGACGGCCCGGCACTTCGTGGCCAGCTTCGACCGGCCCAACATCCAGTACCGGATCGTGCCGAAGACGGACCCCAAGAAGCAGCTCCTGAGCTTCCTGCGGGAGGAGCACCCGGGCGACGCGGGCATCGTCTACTGCCTCTCGCGCAACTCCGTCGAGAAGACCGCCGAGTTCCTCTCCCGCAACGGCATCGAGGCGGTGCCGTACCACGCGGGCCTGGACGCGGGCACCCGCGCGGCGCACCAGTCCAGGTTCCTGCGCGAGGAGGGCCTGGTGGTCGTGGCGACCATCGCCTTCGGCATGGGCATCGACAAGCCGGACGTGCGGTTCGTCGCCCACCTGGACCTGCCCAAGTCGGTCGAGGGCTACTACCAGGAGACCGGCCGCGCGGGCCGCGACGGCCTGCCCTCCACGGCCTGGATGGCGTACGGCCTCAACGACGTCATCCAGCAGCGCAAGCTGATCCAGTCCGGTGAGGGCGACGAGGCGTTCCGGCGCCGGGCGCAGTCCCACCTGGACGCGATGCTCGCGCTGTGCGAGACCGCCCGGTGCCGCCGCGGCCAGCTCCTCGCCTACTTCGGACAGGAGCCCGACCCGACCGGCTGCGGCAACTGCGACACCTGCCTCACCCCGCCGGAGACCTGGGACGGCACGGTCGCGGCGCAGAAGGTGCTGTCGACGGTGGTGCGGCTGAAGCGGGAGCGCGGGCAGAAGTTCGGCGCGGGGCAGATCATCGACATCCTGCTGGGCAAGCGCACCGCCAAGGTGATCCAGTTCGACCACGACCAGCTCTCCGTGTTCGGCATCGGCGAGGAGCTGACCGAGGGCGAGTGGCGCGGCGTCGCCCGGCAGCTGCTGGCCCAGGGCCTGCTCGCCGTCGAGGGCGAGTACGGCACGCTGGTGCTGACCGAGGCCAGCGGGGCAGTCCTGCGCCGGGAGCGCGAGGTGCCGCTGCGCAAGGAGCCCAGGAAGCCCGCTTCGACACGGGCGTCGGGCGGCGGGCGCGGCGACCGCAAGGCCAAGGCGGCCGCCGCCGAACTGCCGGCGGAGCTGGTCCCCGCCTTCGAGGCGCTGCGCACCTGGCGCGCCGAGCAGGCCAGGGAGCAGGGCGTTCCGGCGTACGTCATCTTCCACGACGCGACCCTCCGGGAGATCGCCACCGCGTGGCCCACCTCGATCGGGCAGCTCGGCGGCATCAGCGGCGTCGGCGAGAAGAAGCTGGCGACGTACGGGGAGGGAGTGCTGGCGGTGCTGGCCGCGCTGGAGGGACCGGCCGCCGCGGCGGACCCCGCCCCGGGCGGCGCGTCGGCCGGTTCCGTCTCCGGCCCGGGTGCGGACGACTGGCCGGACATGGAGCCCGAGCCCGAGCCGGACGACTGGATATAGCGGTACAGCGGCGGACCGCGGCGGGGCCCGTGGCGGACGGCCGCGACCGGACGCCGGGCGGCTTGTCGCACCCGGGGAGGCAGGCCCTACGCCAGCGCGGTCAGCCCCGGAGCGAAGGTGATCAGCAGCGGGACGAGGGGGACGAGAGCGGCCGTCGCCGTGGTGAGGGCCCGGTGACGTGGCGTCAGACGGGGCGGCGGTTCGAGGAGGCGGTCGACCCGCTCGCCGAGGAGGCGGTGGCTGGAGGCGCAGGACAGGACACCCCGGTGCTGGTTCAGCTCGATCAGGGCCAGCGCCGTGGTCAGGTGGCCGCAGCGGCGGGAGGCCGTGTCGTCGGCGGCCAGTTCGACCAGGCGGTGGGTCTGGTCGCAGAAGTGCGCGAAGAGCGGGACCCGGGGGAAGCCGGTGGCCAGCGCGGAGGACAGGTGCAGCAGCCAGTCGTGGCGGGCACGGGCGTGGCCGCGTTCATGGGTGAGGACCGCGTCGAGCTGGTGGTCGGTGAGGCGCCGCAGGGCGCCGGTGGTGACGATCAGCTGCGGGGGGCTGCCGGGCATCCACCAGGCGTCCGGGTACTCGTCCTCCAGGACCAGCAGGGGGCCGCGTTCGGCGGGGAGCCCGGCGGGCAGATCGGGGGCGCGCTCGCGCAGGTGGGCGCGGGACCGGGCCCGACGCCGGCGGGCCTCGACCAGCTCGCGGGCGAGCATGGCGGTCGTCCACGCGGCGCCACCGGCCAGCAGCAGGGTGAGGGCGGCGGCCCACGGCGGGCCGGCGGAGAGGTTGTAGGCCGCGGTCACCGCGGGCGGCGCCGGGGCGAAGAGCTGGGCGCGGACGGTGCCGAAGACGGCGGCGGCCCCGAGGACGAGAGCGGTCAGGCAGCACAGCAGGACGGTGGCGACCAGGCACTGCCACACCCACAGCGCGACCACCGGATCACGTTCGGGCCAGGCGGAACGGGTCAGCGCGCGCGGTACCGGTACCGCGGCGGTCACGGCGACGACGAACAGCAGGAGCAGGCAGAAGGTCATGCCACGGGCTCCGGATCCTGGTCGGAAGGGGCGGCTCTGGCTGTGGTGCGGTTGTGGTGGGCGGTGCCGGGCCGGCGTCGACGGGCCCGGCGGCTGCCCGGCGAGAGCGCCCCGACGCGGGCGCGGACGTGCCGGGCACACCCCCCGACGCCAGTATGACGGTGTCGGGCGGCGTGAGTCAGGCCCTGGCGGACGCCGGTTCCCCCGGGGTGGGGATTTCCCGGCCGGCGGGAGAGCGGGACCGCCGGCAGATCCGGACCGTCGACGGGTGGCCCGGGCCGCCCGCACATCCGGGGGCCCGGCGCATCGGGGCTCCCGACACGTCCCGGCCCCGGGCAGGTCCGAGTCCCGCCCCCGCCACTCCAGGCGGGCGCGGCGGGCGCGGCGGGGACCGCCGGTCGTGCGGCCCGCGTCGGCTACCGCCCGGTGCGCGGTGCGGTGATCCGGCCGGTCACCTCGCCCAGACCCACCCGGACGCCGTCCGGGCCGGGAGCCCAGGCCGACAGGGTCACCACGTCACCGTCCTCCAGGAACGTCCGCTTGCCGTCGGGGAGTTCCAGCGGGTCGCGGCCGTTCCAGGTCAGCTCCAGCAGGGACCCGCGTTCGCGCTCGGCCGGCCCGCTCACCGTGCCGGAGCCGTAGAGGTCACCGGTGCGCAGGGAGGCGCCGTTGACCGTCATGTGGGCCAGTTGCTGGGCGGCCGTCCAGTACATGGTGGAGAACGGCGGCTCGGAGACCACGTGCCCGTTGATCGCGACGGAGATCCGCAGGTCGTAGCCGCCGGGCTCGTCCTGCTCGGGGTCCGTGTCGTCGAGGTAGGGCAGCAGCGCGTGGGTGCGCTCCGGAGGCGCCACCCGCGCCTCGTCCAGGGCGTCCAGCGGCGTGATCCACGCCGACACCGACGTGGCGAACGACTTGCCGAGGAACGGGCCGAGGGGGACGTACTCCCATGCCTGGACGTCGCGCGCGGACCAGTCGTTGAGCAGGCACAGCCCGAAGACGTGCTCGCGGAAGTCGCCCAGCGGCACCGGGCTGCCCGCCTCGGACGGCACGCCCACCACGAAGCCGACCTCGGCCTCGATGTCCAGGCGGACGGACGGGCCGAAGACGGGAGCGGCGTCGGCGGGCCCCTTGCGCTGCCCGCACGGGCGCACGACGTCCGTCCCGGACACCACGACCGTGCCGGACCGGCCGTGGTAGCCGATCGGCAGGTGCTTCCAGTTCGGGGTGAGGGAGTCGGCGGCGTCGGGGCGGAAGATCCGGCCGACGTTCCGCGCGTGGTTCTCGGAGGCGTAGAAGTCGACGTAGTCGGCGACCTCGAAGGGCAGGTGCAGGGTCACCGAGGACAGGGGGTGGAAGAGCGGTTCGAGCGTCGCGCGGTGGGAGGGGACCGTCACCCAGGCGGTCAGGGCCCGCCGCACGTCGGACCAGGCCGTGCGGCCGGCCCTGACCGC
>MUMD01000232.1 GCA_002155895.1 Streptomyces rochei | reverse complement strand
CTCCGGAGCGGGAGGGGCCGGCTCCGCGACGGGAGCGGTCGGCTCCGCGGGGCCTTGGGACCGCTCCCGCTCCCCCTCCGGCCGGCCCTCCTCCCCCGCCGCCGCACTCGCACTCGCGCCCTCGTTCTTCTTCACGCCGCGCAGGGCGTCCGCCCTGATCCAGCGGCGGTGCAGTTCGAGCAGCTCCTCCGGTGTGGCCCGGCATACGCGGGCGAGGCGCTCGACGGGCGCGAACTCGACGGGCACCACCTCCCCGCTGACGTACCGGTGGAGGGTGGACGCGCTCATGTGCAGCCGCTTGCCCAGGGCCCCGTAACTCAGCCCGGACCGATCCTTGAGTTCACCCAGCAGTCCCGCGAAGTCGTCCCCCGCCACCGTCTCTCCCTCTCCCGCATCCCCGTACCGCATCCCTGTACCGCATCCCAGAGGAATGCCGTTCCCGCAGGTCAAAGCCGTTCTGGGCATCCCAGTGTCCCGCATGCCCCGGCATCACTGGCGGCCGGGACGGACCCGGCCACAAGCTGTGGTCATCCAAGCAGCCGCTCCCGGCGAACGGTCGAGCGGCTCACCTCAACTCCACCCGAAGGGGCTTACCCATGTCCACACGCACCGCCCGCCGCACCCGCCTTCTCGCCGCCACCACGGTCGCCCTGGCCGCACTCTCCCTGACGGCGTGCGAGAGCGGCGACGGATCCGACACGGGCGCCGCGGCCCCGTCCTCCTCCGCTCCGGCCGGCGGGAGCAGCGAGCAGCCGCCCGCCGGCGGGAAGGAGTCGGGCAACGCCACCGAGGCCAACGGCTCGAAGGGCACCAACGGTTCCGCCGGCGCGTCCGGAGCGAAGGATTCCTCCGGAGCGGACTCTTCCGGGTCCGGCTCCTCGGGTTCCTCGGGTTCCTCGGGCTCCGCCGGCAAGTCGACGGGCGGCACCGACGACGACTCGGACCTGCCCGGCAAGTGCTCCGCCGCCGACGTCAAGATCACGGCGACGAAGGTCTCCCGCCCCCTCAACCACCTTCTGCTGACCGCCACCAACACCGGCTCGAAGACCTGCATGCTGCCGCCGTACCCGGCGGCGCGCTTCGGCGAGGCCCAGTCGGTGCCGCCGGTCGCGCAGGCGACCAAGCCGCAGTCCCTGACCGGTGTCGAGCCCGGCAAGTCCGGCTACGCCGGAGTGCTGCTGTCCTCGGGCGACGGCAGCGGCGAGAACGGCTACGAGACCGACACCCTCACGATCCCCTTCGAGGACGGCTCCATCGCCACGGTCGCCCTGCCCGCCGGCGGCGTGTACGTCGACACCGCGCTGACGGTCACCTACTGGCAGACCGACATGGACGCCGCCCTCGCCCACTGAAGGGGTGCCCACCCCCTCTGCGCGCGGCACCGGCCGAGGCCGCCGCTCAACGCAGCGTGCGAGCGGCCTCGGTGGCCCAGTAGGTCAGGATGTTGCGCGCACCGGCCCGCTTGATGCCGGTGAGCGTCTCCAGGATGGCCCGGTCGCGGTCGATCCAGCCCTTCTCGGCGGCGGCCTCGACCATCGAGTACTCGCCGGAGATCTGGTAGGCGGCGACGGGCACGTCCACGGCCTCGGCGACCTTGGCGAGGATGTCGAGGTAGGGACCGGCCGGCTTGACCATCACCATGTCGGCGCCCTCCTCGAGGTCGAGGGCCAGCTCGCGCAGGGACTCGCGCGCGTTGGCGGCGTCCTGCTGGTAGGTCTTCCGGTCGCCCCGCAGCGAGGACCCGACGGCCTCCCGGAAGGGGCCGTAGAAGGCGGAGGCGTACTTCGCGGTGTAGGCGAGGATCGCGACGTCCTCCCGCCCGATCTGGTCGAGGGCGTCGCGGACGACGCCGATCTGGCCGTCCATCATCCCGCTCGGCCCCACCACATGGGCACCCGCGTCGGCCTGCACCTGCGCCATCTCGGCGTACCGCTCCAGGGTGGCGTCGTTGTCGACCCGCCCCTCGGCGTCGAGCACCCCGCAGTGGCCGTGATCGGTGAACTCGTCGAGGCACAGGTCGGACATGACGAGCAGTTCGTCCCCGACCTCGGCCCGCACGTCCCGCAGCGCGACCTGGAGGATGCCGTCCGGATCGGTGCCCGCCGTCCCGGCGGCGTCCTTCTTCTCCTCCTCCGGCACGCCGAAGAGCATGATCCCGGAGATCCCCGCCTCGACCGCCTCCGCGGCGGCCTTCTTCAGGGTGTCCCGGGTGTGCTGCACGACCCCGGGCATCGCCGCGATCGGCACCGGCTCGCTCACGCCCTCACGGACGAAGGCCGGGAGGATGAAGTCGGCGGGGTGCAGCCGGGTCTCGGCGACCATCCGACGCATCACGGGGGTGGTCCGCAGCCGCCGGGGCCGGGTGCCGGGGAAGGATCCGTACGTCGTCATACCACCTACGCTACGCCCGCCCCACCCGTGCCTTTGCCGACGCCGAGTCGGCCCGGGACGCCCCCCGGGGACGACGCTTGACCTCGACCGAGCTTGAGTTTCTACGGTCGAAGCCATGGACTACTCACACGACGACGCCGAACTGATCCGCCAGCCCATCGGCTACTGGAGCTGGGCGGCGTACAAGGCGGTCGTCACCCGCACCCGCGACGCCCTCGCCGAGATCGGCACGACCCAGCCCCAGTGGTGGACCCTCGCCCAGGTCGCCCGCGCGGACTCCCCGAAGACGCGCGACGAGATCGCCCGCACCCTGCGGAACTACCTGGACACCGGCCCGGAGACCATGGAGGCGGAGATCGACGCGACCGTCGCCCACGGCTGGACCACCCAGACCCCCGACGGCCACCTGCTCCTCACCCCCGAGGGCAGCGCCTTCTTCGAGAAGGCAGCCGCCCTCCAGGACGACCTGTGGACGGAACGCCACGCCGGCATCTCCGACGACGAGTACCTGACCACCATGAAGGTGCTCCAGCGCTTCATCCACAACACCGGCGGCAGGGCCTGGCACCACTAGGGCGTCGGCCGGGGCCTCTGCGGCGGCCACGGCACGTCACCCAGCAGCGGGAGCAGCGCCTCCTCCTCGTGGTCGAGGTGGGCGTTCAGCTCGGCCGACATCGCCGCCAGCTCCGCGCGGAAGCGGTCCGGGTCGGCGATGTGGACGCCGGCCAGCAGCGCGGCCAGACGGTCCTGGAGCCGGGCCACGGTGCGGTGTTCCTCGGCCAGCCGGTCGAAGACGTCGGACAGGTGGGGGTGGTGCCGGGCGATCCCGGGGAACAGGTGCCCGTCCTCGCTCGTGTGGTGGAACTCCAGCGCCTGGCAGAACGCCAGGCACCGCTGACGGATCTGGAGCCCCAGCCCCGGCGCCGGCGGCTCGCCCGGTCCCCGGTGCGCCGCCCGCGCGGCGAAGTGCGCCTCGACCTCCGTCCGCACGTGGTGCAACTGGCCCCGCAGCCAGGTGTGCACCTCCAGCAGCTTGTCGGCGAGGGTACGGACCCTCGCGGGCCCCTCCCACCCCTCGGGTTCCGCCCGCTCCAGCACCACCACCGGCAGGACCCGCCGGGTGCGGGCCTGATGGTCGGCGTAGCCGGGCGCGACCCGTACGACGTGCGCGAACAGTTCGTCGCGCCGCGCCCCCTCGGCGGGCACGGCCAGCGCCTCGAAGCGCGCGGCGCCCAACTCCACCCGGACCACGGGGTAGGCGAGCAGGTTGTGGTACCAGCCGGGGTGCCGGGGACCGCCGAGGTCGGACGCGACGACGAGGAGGGAGTCCCCGTGGCGGACGTATCCGAGCGGCGTGGTCCGCGAGGCCCCCGAACGGGCGCCGGTGGTCGTGAGCAGCAGCAGGTCCCCGCCTTCGAAGGGACCGCCGACCTTCCCCCCGTTGGCGCGGAACTCGTCGATGACGGACTGGTGGAAGGAGAAGGACTGGGAAGACGTGGGCATACGGTTCTGTGTCTCCATGACGGCAGGCCGCGGCGCGCGGCGGTGCCGGAAAGGGCGAGAAGAGGAAGAGAGAGGACGACGACGTGCGGAAGCGCTACGTCGTGTCAGGGCGCGGAGAATCGACTCATCGCGTATCCCTCGGGCCAGGGTGCTCGCCCGATCGCCGGCCGGCCCACTGCTCTTTGACCGGCGCCACGCGGCACCACCCTCATTACACGCAGCCGCCCGGCGGCTGTCAACGCGAAGCGGGGCGCCCCCTTCCGGGAGCGCCCCGCCTCGTCTCACCTCACGTCACCTCACGTGGAGGTCCGCCGCCTCCGCGCCCCCGGCCTCCGCTCGCTCGGCCGCGTCACCGGGTCGCCGGCCTCCACGGCCGCCGCGCGCCGGCGGGCTCCGAAGTCGGCCAGGGCCTCCGCCAGCTTGGTGACGGACGGCTCGGGGGACATGACGTCGACCCGCAGCCCGTGCTCCTCGGCCGTCTTGGCGGTCGCCGGACCGATGCAGGCGATCACCGTCACGTTGTGCGGCTTGCCCGCGATGCCCACCAGGTTGCGCACCGTGGACGACGAGGTGAAGAGCACCGCGTCGAAGCCACCGCCCTTGATCGCCTCCCGGGTGGTGGCCGGGGGCGGCGAGGCGCGCACCGTGCGGTAGGCGGTGACGTCGTCGACCTCCCAGCCCAGCTCGATCAGACCGGCCACCAGGGTCTCCGTGGCGATGTCCGCGCGCGGCAGGAAGACGCGGTCGATCGGGTCGAAGACCGGGTCGTAGGGCGGCCAGTCCTCCAGGAGGCCCGCCGCCGACTGCTCCCCGCTCGGGACCAGGTCCGGCTTCACACCGAAGGCGATGAGCGCCTTGGCGGTCTGCTCGCCGACCGCCGCGACCTTGATGCCCGCGAAGGCACGGGCGTCGAGACCGTACTCCTCGAACTTCTCCCGGACCGCCTTCACCGCGTTGACCGACGTGAAGGCGATCCACTCGTAGCGGCCCGTCACCAGGCCCTTGACCGCCCGCTCCATCTGCTGCGGAGTGCGCGGGGGCTCGACGGCGATGGTCGGGACCTCGCTGGGGACGGCCCCGTAGGACCGCAGCTGGTCGGAGAGCGACGCCGCCTGCTCCTTCGTACGCGGCACGAGGACCTTCCAGCCGAACAGCGGCTTGGACTCGAACCACGACAGCTGGTCGCGCCGGGCGGACGAGGAACGCTCGCCGACCACGGCTATCACCGGGCGGCCCCCGTCCGGGGACGGCAGCACCTTCGCCTGCTTCAGCGTCTGGGCGACCGTGCCGAGCGTCGCCGTCCAGGTCCGCTGGCGGGTCGTCGTACCGGCGATCGTCACCGTCAGCGGGGTGTCCGGCTTGCGGCCCGCCGACACCAGCTCACCGGCGGCCGCGGCCACCGAGTCGAGCGTCGTCGAGACCACGACCGTCCCGTCGGAAGCACCCACCTCCGTCCAGCACCGGGCCGACGCCGTACGGGCGTCCACGAACCGCACGTCGGCGCCCTCGGCGTCCCGCAGCGGCACACCGGCGTACGCGGGCACACCGACGGCGTTCGCGATACCGGGGACGACCTCGAAGGGCACCCCGGCCGCGGCGCACGCCAGCATCTCCTCGGCGGCGTACGCGTCGAGCCCGGGGTCCCCGGTCACCGCACGCACGACCCGCCTGCCGCCCCGCGCGGCCTCCATGACAAGATGTGCGGCATCCCGCACAGCGGGGGTGCCGACGGAGGTTGACGCACCGTCAACAACCGTCAGCTGGGGCGCGCCTGTGCCCGGATCCGACGGATCGGCGTCCGTGTGCACTTCCGACACGCCCTGCCTCGCATGCGTGCGTACGACGTCGAGCACCTCGTGCTCGGCGACGAGGACGTCCGCGTGCGCCAGCGCCTCGACGGCGCGCAGAGTCAGCAGTCCCGGATCTCCGGGTCCGGCACCGAGGAAGGTGACGTGCCCTTGTTCCGGACCGGCGGGAAAGGTGGTGGGGCTCAATGTGCTCGCTCCCCCATCAGACCGGCCGCGCCCTGGGCGAGCATCTCGGTGGCGAGTTCGCGACCGAGTGCCATGGCCGCCTCGTGCGTTTCAGGCACGGGACCGGTGGTGGACAGCTGCACCAGCGTCGAGCCGTCGGTCGTGCCGACGACGCCGCGCAGGCGCATTTCCTTGACAGTCTGCCCGTCGGCCAGAAGGTCGGCCAGCGCCCCGACGGGTGCGCTGCAGCCGGCCTCCAGGGCGGCGAGCAGTGACCGCTCGGCCGTTACGGCGGCCCGCGTGAACGGGTCGTCGAGTTCGGCGAGCGCGGCGATCAGGTCCGCGTTGTCCGCGGTGCACTCGATCGCCAGGGCCCCCTGGCCGGGAGCCGGCAGAACCGTGTCGACCGACAGGAAGTCGGTCACCTCGTCGATGCGGCCCACCCGGTTCAGCCCGGCGGCGGCCAGTACGACGGCGTCCAGTTCACCGCTGCGGACGTATCCGATGCGGGTGTCGACGTTGCCCCGGATCGGGACCGTCTCGATCTCCATGCCGTGGGTGCGGGCGTACGCGTTCAGCTGCGCCATGCGGCGCGGCGCGCCCGTTCCTATGCGGGCGCCGCGCGGCAGGTCGGTCAGCTTGCGCGCGTCCCGGGCGACGACCACGTCCCGCGGGTCCTCGCGCTCGGGGATCGCCGCCACCACCAGGCCCTCGTGCTGCGCGGTGGGGAGGTCCTTCAGCGAGTGAACCGCGAAGTCCACCTCACCCCGCAGCAGCGCCTCGCGCAGCGCGGCCACGAACACGCCCGTGCCGCCGATCTGCGCCAGATGCTCGCGCGACACATCGCCGTACGTGGTGATCTCGACCAGCTCAACGGGCCGACCGGTCACCTGGCTCACGGCGTCCGCCACCTGCCCGGACTGGGCCATGGCGAGCTTGCTGCGCCTGGTCCCCAGCCTCAGTGCCTTCTCAGTCATGCCGGCCCTCGGTTCTTCTCAGTGCTGTTCTCGGCGCGGGAGACGGAGGCCACCGTCTCGGGGTCGAGGTCGAACAGGGTGCGCAGCGCGTCCGCGTACCCGGCGCCGCCGGGCTCGGCGGCGAGCTGCTTGACCCGCACCGTCGGCGCGTGCAGCAGCTTGTCGACCACACGCTTGACGGTCTGGGTGATCTCGGCGCGGTGCTTGTCGTCGAGCCCGGGCAGCCGCCCCTCCAGGCGGGCGATCTCGCCGGCCACCACGTCGGCGGCCATGCTGCGCAGCGCCACGACGGTCGGCGTGATGTGCGCGGCCCGCTGGGCGGCGCCGAACGCCGCGACCTCGTCGGCGACGATCCGGCGGACCATGTCGACGTCGGCGGCCATGGGCGCGTCGGCGGAGGCGTCGGCGAGCGACTCGATGTCCACCAGGCGCACCCCGGCCAGCCGGTGCACGGCGGCGTCGACGTCGCGCGGCATCGCGAGGTCGAGCAGGAAGAGCACGGGCTGCGGACGCGGCACCTCGGCGACCGGCTCCGGGCGGCGGCGCTCGGGGATGCGGCCGACCCGCGTCGCCGTCGCGGCGAGCGCGGTGATCAGCGCGGCATCCGCCTCGGCGGCCGGGCGCCCGGTCTCGCGCGGCCGGTCCACCGTCGTACCGCTCGCGGCCCAGGCCCCGTGCTGCTCCAGCGTCGCCGCGTCCATGCCGGCCACGGCGGCCTCGCCCATGACGGAGAAGCCGGACGGGACGGAGGACAGGTCCAGCGGGCAGTTCTCGTCGGCGCCGGCGCCCTGCAGAGGCGTTTCGGCTGCCTCCGGTACGCCGGTGGGACCCGCGCCCTCCCCGGCGCGTACGCCGGCCGGCTCGGCGGCGGGCACGCCGGTGCGGCCCTCCACCGCCGCCGCCACGGCGTCCGCCGTGAGGACCAGCCCGGTCGCGCCGGTGCAGGAGACGGCCACGTCGGCACGTGTCAGCTCGGCCGGCACCGCGTCCATCGGTACCGCGCGGGCCAGCACGTCCGTGTCGTCGCCCTCGGAGAGGATCTGGGCGAGCCGCTCGGCCCGCTCGAAGGTCCGGTTGGCGACCACGATCTCGGCGACCCCGGACCGCGCCAGCGTCGCGGCGGCCAGCGAGGACATCGAACCGGCGCCGATGACCAGGGCCTTCTTCCCCTCGGCCCACGTCCGCACGTCGGCGCCCGCGGCCAGCTGCTCCAGGCCGAAGGTGACCAGGGACTGCCCGGCGCGGTCGATACCGGTCTCCGAGTGGGCCCGCTTGCCGACCCGGAGCGCCTGCTGGAACAGGTCGTTCAGCAGCCGTCCAGCGGTGTGCAGGTCCTGCGCGCGGGCCAGGGCGTCCTTGATCTGGCCGAGGATCTGGCCCTCGCCCACCACCATCGAGTCCAGCCCGCAGGCCACCGAGAAGAGGTGGTGGACGGCCCGGTCCTCGTAGTGCACATAAAGATAAGGAGTGAGTTCCTCCAGGCCGACCCCGCTGTGCTGGGCGAGCAGCGTGGACAGCTCGGCGACACCGGCGTGGAACTTGTCCACGTCGGCGTAGAGCTCGATGCGGTTGCAGGTGGCCAGCACCGCGGCCTCGGCGGCCGGTTCGGCGGCGACCGTGTCCTGGACCAGCTTGAGCTGCGCGTCCGCGTTCAGGGAGGCCCGCTCCAGCACGCTGACCGGCGCGCTGCGGTGGCTCAGTCCGACGACGAGGAGGCTCATGCCGGCATCACGGCGGGCACGTCCCCGTCGGGTCCCTGGTCGGTGGAGGGCTGCTGCTTGCGGGCGGCGGGCGGCACGACGCCCGCGTCGGCCACGGCCTCCTCGCCGGCCTTGCGCTGCTCGTGGAAGGCAAGAATCTGCAGCTCGATGGAGAGGTCGACCTTGCGCACGTCGACGCCCTCGGGGACGTTCAGCACCGTCGGCGCGAAGTTCAGGATGGAGGTGACACCGGCGGCCACGAGCCGGTCGCAGACCTGCTGGGCGGCGCCGGCGGGGGTCGCGATCACACCGATGGAGACACCGTCGTCCTGGATGATCTTCTCCAGCTCGTCGGTGTGCTGCACCGGGATGCCCGCGACGGGCTTCCCGGCCATCGACGGGTCGGCGTCGATCAGCGCGGCGACCCGGAAACCGCGGGAGGCGAAACCGCCGTAGTTGGCGAGCGCGGCGCCGAGGTTACCGATACCGACGATCACGACCGGCCAGTCCTGGGTGAGCCCCAGTTCGCGGGAGATCTGGTAGACGAGATACTCGACGTCGTAGCCGACGCCCCGGGTCCCGTAGGAGCCGAGGTAGGAGAAGTCCTTGCGCAGCTTCGCGGAGTTGACCCCCGCCGCCGCGGCCAGCTCCTCGGAGGAGACCGTGGGCACCGAGCGCTCGGAGAGCGCGGTCAGCGCGCGGAGGTACAGCGGAAGCCTGGCGACGGTGGCCTCGGGAATCCCTCGGCTGCGGGTCGCCGGTCGGTGTGTTCGGCCAGTTGCCACGGTGCTCCTGCGGGTAGAGCGGGGCTGTAGGCGGTCATACGTCCCTACATGACCGCCCCGTCGAATGCAGGCTATGTCTTTGTGAACGCGTGCACAAAGATGGTGTCCGATTTGCCCGGCCAACGTGACCGGGCTCACGCGTGCCCGGCGCACGAACCGGGAACCGGCGCATACGCGCACGCGTTCCTCTCCCATCGGGGGCAAAGCCGCACACGCTCCTCACGATCAACGCCCCCGAGACCAAGTCACCATCGATCCTAAGCGACCATCCGGACTACTTGTACTGGTCGGTCAGTGCCTTGCGGAGCCGTTCCTCGTTCACACGCCAGAAGGTGTGCTGCCTGCCGTCGACCAGGACGACCGGGATCTGCTCCCAGTACGCGTCGTGGAGCCGTCGGTCCTGGGTGATGTCCTTCTCCTCCCAGGGGACACCGAGGTCGCCGCACACCTTCTCGACGACGAGCTGTGCGTCATCACACAGATGACAGCCGGGTTTGCGGATGAGGGTGACGAGATGGTTCTCGGAGTGCTCGGGGGACTGAGCGGGCTGCGGGGCCCCAGGCGTCTGCGGGGCCTGCGGGCGCGGCGCGGGCTTGCGGCGGAAGAGGGGACTCATGCCCGCCATTCTCGCCCGCCCGGCCGCCCGTCCGACGCCGCGGTCACCCAGAGTTCACAGCCTCCGAACCTCTCGGCTCCGAAGCCCCCGAACAAACTGGCTATGCTCACGGACATGGCCGCTCTTCGATGGCTCACTCCCCGGAGGCGCTCCGCCACGGCGCGGAGCGTGTTGGCAGGCGAGGCCTCGGCGGAGGCAGCCCGCAAATCCGCGCAGTCGGCGCAGGAGGCCGCCCCCGACACGGGCACCGAACCCGAGTTCCCGGTCCACGGCGACGAGCGGGCGGCCGCCTTCTTCGACCTGGACAACACCGTGATGCAGGGCGCCGCGATCTTCCACTTCGGGCGGGGCCTGTACAAGCGGAAGTTCTTCGAGACCCGCGACCTCGCCCGGTTCGCCTGGCAGCAGGCGTGGTTCCGGCTCGCCGGGTTCGAGGACCCGGAGCACATGCAGGACGCCCGCGACTCCGCGCTGTCCATCGTCAAGGGCCACCGCGTCTCCGAGCTGAGGTCCATCGGCGAGGAGATCTACGACGAGTACATGGCCGAGCGGATCTGGCCGGGCACCCGCGCCCTCGCCCAGGCCCACCTGGACGCCGGACAGAAGGTCTGGCTGGTCACCGCGGCCCCGGTGGAGATCGCCCAGGTGATCGCCCGCCGCCTGGGTCTGACCGGCGCGCTGGGCACGGTGGCCGAGTCCGTCGGCGGCGTCTACACGGGCAAGCTCGTCGGCGAGCCCCTGCACGGCCCCGCGAAGGCGGAGGCGGTGCGCGCCCTGGCGGCGGCGGAGGGCCTGGACCTGTCCCGCTGCGCGGCCTACAGCGACTCCCACAACGACATCCCGATGCTGTCCCTGGTCGGCCACCCGTACGCCATCAACCCGGACTCCAAGCTGCGCAAGCACGCCCGGGAGCTGGAGTGGCGCCTGCGGGACTACCGCACCGGGCGCAAGGCGGCCAAGGTCGGCATCCCGGCGGCCGCGGGCGTCGGCGCCGTGGCCGGCGGCACCGCGGCGGCCATCGCGCTGCACCGCCGCCGGCGCTGACGGCGCCGGCCGCCGTTCTTCGTCCGTCGACCGGCGCCGGGTCGACCCCCAATCGATGTGACGTACCCCCGGGACGCCCCCTCCAGTCCCCCTTCCTCACATCGACCACAACACGCTCTGTAGCAACACGGAATTCGAACCGTTCCGGTCATCAACCGATCACTCTGTCGCATCTGATCGAGCGTCAATCGGGCACGGAAGCGACGTAATCGATGATTTGAGCAACTGGGCGTAGCAGTCCCTGCACGAAGCGTTATTCTCCTCAGACGCATTCCGGCACCCCACCTTCGCTACGACGGGTGAATGGTTCCGTACTGCACGTGATGGAAGCTCTGCCTCTGGGAGTCCCGTGTACCCACACGTCGGGGTTGACGCCTCGGGCCTGGCTACGCTGCGCGCAACGGTCAAAACAGCCCAAGAGCTGTTGCGCGGCTTCGTCCCCACCGCGTACGCCGTCCCCGCCCTCGCCACGGCCACCGCCCCCGCAGGCCCGTGCTACGCACTGGCCGACTCGGGCGCCGCCGTCGGCAGACGCGCTCGGTCGTCCTCGTCCGGAGCCGCCGCCACCCACCGGCGCCCCGCCGCGGACAGCGACAGCGCCCGCATGATGGACCTGGTCGAGCGCGCCCAGGCCGGCGAGGCCGAAGCCTTCGGGCGGCTGTACGACCAGTACAGCGACACCGTGTACCGCTACATCTACTACCGCGTCGGCGGCAAGGCGACCGCCGAGGACCTCACCAGCGAGACCTTTCTGCGGGCCCTCAGGCGCATCGGCACCTTCACCTGGCAGGGCCGCGACTTCGGCGCCTGGCTGGTGACCATCGCCCGCAACCTCGTCGCCGACCACTTCAAGTCCAGCCGCTTCCGGCTGGAGGTCACCACCGGCGAGATGCTCGACGCCAACGAGGTCGAGCGCTCCCCCGAGGACTCCGTCCTCGAGTCGCTCTCCAACGCCGCCCTGCTGGAGGCCGTGCGGCGGCTCAACCCGCAGCAGCAGGAGTGCGTGACCCTGCGCTTCCTGCAAGGACTCTCGGTCGCCGAGACCGCCCGCGTCATGGGCAAGAACGAAGGCGCCATCAAGACGCTCCAGTACCGGGCCGTGCGCACCCTCGCCCGGCTCCTCCCGGACGACGCACGCTGAGAACACCCGGCGGCGTTCACCCTTCGCGTACCCCAAGTCACCCTCGGTGAAAGTCTGTTGAGACAGCGGTCCGATCATCCACCGTCCGTAACCCAAGTGCCGCGCCGCTCGTTGTGCGGGATGCAGGCTCCCTGTGGTCACACTCCGGCCTACTCCGATCACACGATCGAGTGGTTCCGATCAGGGTGTGCAACCCTCAGGACCCCCTGGGGAGTCGACCGTCATGACGAGAGGAGGTGCCGCCAGTGATCGCGAACGTATCGGCACACCGGCGGGCGAACGCCTTCGCCCAGGCTCTGGAGGAGCAGTCCGATCCCGGGGCGGCGGCCGAGCAGTCCGGAGGACCGGCAGCCGCCGGGCCCGCCGGGGAACCGACCGAGCAGGGTCGCCTGTTGACCCTCGCCACCGGCCTGGAGACACTGCCCCGGCCCGAGCTTGATCCCGAGGTCAAGGTCGTCCAGCGGGCCCAGTTGGTGGCCGCGTTCGAGGCCATGCTCCAGGAGGGCACCGTGGGCGGGGCGGCGGACCCCGCGGTACCCGAGCAGCGCCGGGCGCGCGGCACTCACCGGGCGGCCCCGCTGAGCAGGTTCCGGCCGCGCTCGCGCCTGGCCAAGGGCCTCACCGCGGGCGGGCTGAGCGTGAGCGTGGCAGCCGGGGCCTTCGGCGGCGTCGCCGCCGCCAGTTCGGACGCCCTGCCCGGCGATTCGCTCTACGGCCTCAAGCGCGGCATAGAGGACTTCCGCCTCGGCCTCGCCGACGGGGACGACGAGCGCGGCCGGGCCTACCTCGACCTGGCGTCCACCCGGCTCAGCGAGGCGCGCCGGCTGATGGAGCGCGGTCGCAGCGGCCCGCTGGACCACGAGTCCCTCACCGAGATCCGCCGCGCCCTGTCCGGCATGCGTCACGACGCGTCCGAGGGCCACCGCCTGCTCAGCGCCGTCTACGCCCGCGACCCCGACTCGCTCGCCCCCATGCAGGCGCTCTCCGCCTTCTCCCGTTCCCACCGGGAGAGCTGGGGAGCACTGCGCGACCGGCTGCCCGTGCAGCTCGGGGACGTCAGCGAGCAGGTGTCGTCGGTGTTCGACGCCATAGAGGACGACGTGGCGCCGCTGCAGTCCCTGCTGCCGACGCCGCCGGACCAGGAGACCGGCGGCACGGAGGACAGCCGCCCGGGCAGCTCCGAGTCCGCGACCAGGAACACCCCCGGTTCCGGGCACTCGTCGGCGCCCAGCACCAGCGACGGCGGCACCTCCGAGCGCGGACGCACGGACAGCGGCCGGCCCAGTGAGTCGACCGACACCGGCCAGGAGAACGACGGCCTGCTCGGCGGCGGCACCGGCGGCCTGCTCGACCCGCCCAAGGACAGCAGCCCCGCCTCCCCGTCCACGGGCGGCAACACCCCGCCCGCGGAGCCGGACGTCACCCTGCCGCCCCTCCTCCCCGGCCTCCTGCCCGGCCTGGGCATCGAGGCGGACGACGCGGAGTGATCGAGCGGGGGCGCCCCGGCACGAAGGGGCGCCCCCGCCGTCACTCAGGTCGACACCCCGGTCGTCACCTCAGAAGAACACCGACCGCCGCTGCACCAGCAGCTTGTAGAGCGTGTGCTGGATCTGCTCCCGCACCTGGTCGGTGAGGTTGAACATCAGCATCGGGTCCTCCGCCGCCTCCGGCGGATAACCGTTCGTCGGGATCGGCTCACCGAACTGGATCGTCCACTTCGTCGGCAGCGGCACCGCCCCCAACGGCCCCAGCCACGGGAAGGTCGGCGTCAGCGGGAAGTACGGGAAACCCAGCAGCCGCGCCAGCGTCTTCGCGTTGCCGATCATCGGGTAGATCTCCTCCGCGCCCACGATCGAGCACGGAACGATGGGCGCCCCCTGTCGCAGCGCCGTCGACACGAAGCCGCCCCGCCCGAAGCGCTGCAGCTTGTAGCGCTCGCTGAACGGCTTGCCGATGCCCTTGAACCCTTCCGGCATCACCCCGACCAGCTCGCCCTGGGCCAGCAACCGCTCCGCGTCCTCGGCGCAGGCCAGCGTGTGGCCCAGCTTGCGGGCCAGCTCATTGACCACCGGCAGCACGAACACCAGATCCGCGGCCAGCAGCCGCAGATGCCGGTCGGCCGGGTGATGGTCGTGCACGGCGACCTGCATCATCAGGCCGTCCAGCGGCAACGTCCCGGAGTGGTTGGCGACGATCAGCGCCCCGCCCTCGGCGGGGATGTTCTCCACGCCCTTCACCTCGACCCGGAAGTACTTCTCGTACACCGGCCGCAGCAGGGACATCAGCACCTGATCGGTCAGTTCCGCGTCGTAACCGAAGTCGTCGACCTCGTAGTCACCGGTGAGGCGGCGGCGCAGGAAGGCCAGCCCACCCGCGATACGCCGCTCCAGCCCTCCGTCCACGCCCGCGTCCGCGTTCGGGGCCGCGTCCGCGTCCTCGGAGGAGTGCGGCGCGGTCGCCCGCCGTGTCGCGGCGTCGTCGTCCTCGGCGGCGCCCCGCACCGGCAGCGGCTGCACCTCCCGTACCGGCACGGACTCCGCCGAGCCCGTGCGCCGGCTCCCCGTACCCCGGCGCCGGGCCGGGCGCTGAGCCGCGTTCCCGCTGCCGCTGCCCCGCGACCGGTCGTCGTCGAACGGAATGACCTTGGCGTCCGCCATCGTTGCTGCGCTCCTCAGTTGGCGCTCTGCGTCGGGAGGTGGCCGCTGCCCCGCAGGGACAGCTCCGCGATCCGGTCCACGGCCCCCGCGAGGGCCTCGGGCGGCAGCAGGCCCGCACCGCAGCCGCGCGCGAAGTCCGCGAACGCCGCGGCCGTCGAGTACTTCGGCCGGAAACCCAGGGTCTCGCGCATCTGTGTGGTGTCCACCACCCGCCCGTGGGTGAGCAGCCGGATCTGCTCGGGGGAGAAGTCCGTCATCCCCAGCGTACGCACGAGCGACCCCGCCCAGGTGACCGCCGGCAGCAGCAGCGGCACGGTGGGGCGGCCCAGCCGGCGCGAGCACTGCGACAGCGTCAGGACACCGTCGCCCGCGATGTTGAAGGTGCCGCTGTTCAGCGTGCCCCGCCGCGGCTCGTGCGAGGAGATCCGCAGCACCTCGATCACGTCGTCCTCGTGGACGAACTGCAGCCGCGGGTCGTAACCGAACACCGTCGGCAGGACCGGCAGCCCGAAGTACGAGGCGAGCGGTGTGTCCGCGGCCGGACCCAGGATGTTGGCGAACCGCAGCACGGTCACCGCGACGTCGGGACGGCGCCGGGCGAAGCCCCGCACATACCCCTCCACCTCGACCGCGTCCTTGGCGAAGCCGCCGCTGGGCAGCGACTTGGGCGCGGTGGTCTCGGTGCAGACGGCCGGGTCGCGCGGCGCGGACCCGTAGACGTTCGTACTGGACTTCACCACGAGCCGCTGCACCGCCGGCGACTTCTGGCAGGCGCCGAGCAGCTGCATCGTGCCGATGACGTTGGTCTCCTTGACCGAGGTGCGGCTGCCGCTGCCCAGCGGGGTGCCCGTGACGTCCAGGTGGACGACGGTGTCGGCCCCCGTCTCGGCGAGGATGCGCCCGATCGCCGACTGCCGGATGTCGGCCTGGACGAACTCCGCGCCGCCCAGATGGTGCTCCGGCGCGACGGCGTCCACGCCGACGACCCGGTCCACGTCGGGGTCACGCTGGATGCGCCGGACGAACCGGCCGCCCAGCTGACGGGCCACTCCGGTCACGAGCACGACCTTGCCCAAGATCAGCGCCTTCCTTCCGCCCTACTGCGTACCCTGCCGCCTTCCCCGCCCGCGGGCCAACTTAGCCGGTCGGTGTTGCGCCGCGATGACCGTCGGACGCGGTACGTGACGAGATTTCGTGGGTCACGACCCGTCCGGGCTCCGGAAACGGCTGTGGCCCCCACCGGATGCGGTGGGGGCCACAGACCACGCTGACGGCGCAGCGTCGCTTACTTCTTGTTGCGACGCTGAACGCGCGTGCGCTTGAGCAGCTTGCGGTGCTTCTTCTTGGCCATCCGCTTGCGCCGCTTCTTGATAACAGAGCCCACGACTACCCTCGCTCACTTCTCATCACTCGGTTGTTGGGCGCCATGGGCCCACACGACCTACGAGGGGCCAGCCTACCCGCCCGAGCGCTGAGGTCGTAATCGAGGTCGTCAGGCCGTTTCCACCCCCACGTAACTCTCGCGGAGGTACTCGTGAACCGCTTGCTCCGGAACGCGGAACGACCGCCCCACCCGGATCGCGGGCAGATGACCACTGTGCACCAGCCGGTACACGGTCATCTTGGACACGCGCATCACCGAGGCGACCTCCGCCACGGTAAGGAACTGAACCTCGTTCAGAGGCCTTTCGCCAGCTGCAGCCATGACACACCTGAACCTTCCGCACTCGACGGCCACCGGCTTCCCCTTCCGGTGACTCTTCGTCGCTGCGTGCTCACTCCCCAATGTAGGGGCGGGTGATGCGAATGGGGAAGAGGTGCACCCATCGCTTCCCTACCGTGACAGACACGCCCGATTGAGTACGTAGCGGGTAAGCGGCCGGTAGTACTCGGACCGCACGGCGTCATCAAGTGGAACGGCCACGGACACCGTCCCCTCCGCCTCCCCCACGAAGAGCGCGGGATCGTCCGTATCGGCCGGCCCGATCGCCTCGAACCCCAGCTGACCTGCACCGCAGGCCCATCCGTGATCCCCGATCACCAGCTCGGGAAGCGGCCCGCCGGCCTCGGCGGCGGCCGCCAGCGCGGTACGAACCGGGAGCGGTGAATGCGTGTGTGCGCCCGGCTCACCACCGGCGCGCCCGGAGTCGGCTTCCCGCACCAACGCGACTCCCCGGACGTAGTCGAGGTTGTACGTGCGTAGACCGAACCGGGTCGTTATGTCGACACGGCGACCCTGCGCGGGGGTGAGGACAGCACATCCCGCCGCCGACAACGCCTCGGCCAAGGCGACGTAGAAACCGAGCAGCCGGTGCGGGTGCCCGGTGCCCAGGAGCACCGGTCCGCGACGCTGAGCGACGGCCGCGAGCCGGTCGGCGAACGCGTCCAGCGCCGCCAGCGTCCGGTCCGGGTCGATCACGTCCTGGCCCGCGGTCCGCCGCGGATCGGCCGAGACCCCGCACCTCTCCGCCATCAGCGCGAGCAGCTCACGCGGGCCCCAGTCCCGCTCCGGATCGATCCCGATCAGCACCCGCGGGTCCCGCGCCGCGAACAACCGGTAACTCCGCAGACTCACCTCCCGGGAGGTCGCCACGACCCCGGCAAGACGAACGTCCAGAAGATGAGCCCGAAGAGCTCGACGGGTCAGCACAGCCCCGATGCTGCCGCTTCCGCCGGCTCCCGACCCCGGAAACGCACCAATCCCCCCACGGTCGGCGTAACGTTCCTACACCGCCGTGGCCGCGGGCCGCCGTGCTTCCCCCAGCGCCGGGCCGCGACACCCACCCGGTCGGCGCCCACCCCGGCCGGCACCCGCGCCGGGCGCCCTCACCTCACGCCAGCAACCCCCGCAGCGGAAACACCGCCCGCCGAGCCGCCACCACCGCCTGGTCCAACCGGTCCGCAGGGTCGTACCCCGCCTCCCACGAGGCCCACGACACCGGCCACCGCCCGTCGGTCATCCGCATCGGCCCCAACTGCCGCGTCCGCGCGAAGACCTCCTGCCGCCACCCCTCCGGGATCACCGTCTCGGGCTCCACCGCCCGCCCCGCCGCGATCCCCACCAGATGCGTCCACGACCGCGGCACCACGTCCACCACGGCGTAACCGCCACCGCCCAGCGCCACCCACCGCCCCCCGGCGTGCTCGTGCGCCAGCTCGTGGCACGCCACCTGCACCGCCCGCTGGGCGTCCAACGACACCGCCAGATGCGCCAGCGGGTCCTCGAAGTGCGTGTCCGCCCCGTGCTGGGTCACCAGCACCTGCGGCCGGAAGTCCGCGATCACCTCCGGCACCACCGCGTGGAACGCCCGCAACCACCCCGCGTCCCCGGTCCCCGCGGGCAACGCGACGTTCACCGCCGTCCCCTCGGCACACTCCGCCCCGGTCTCCTCCGGCCACCCGGTCTGCGGGAACAGCGTCCGAGGGTGCTCGTGCAGGGACACCGTCAGCACCCGCGGGTCCTCCCAGAACGCCGCCTGCACCCCGTCCCCGTGGTGCACGTCCACATCGACGTACGCCACCCGCTCCGCGCCCAGCTCCAGCAGCCGCGCGATGGCCAGCGCCGCGTCGTTGTACACGCAGAACCCGGACGCCGCCCCCGGCATCGCGTGATGCAGCCCGCCCGCGAAGTTCACCGCGTGCAGCGCGTCCCCGCGCCACACCGCCTCCGCCGCGCCCACCGACTGCCCGGCGATCAACGCGGACACCTCGTGCATCCCCGCGAAGGCCGGGTCGTCGACCGTCCCGAGCCCGTACGACAGGTCCGCCCGCCCCGGCTCCACCGACGCCGCCTTCACCGCGTCGATGTAGTCCTGCCGGTGCACGAGCCGCAGCGTCGACTCCCCGGCCGCCCGCGCCGCGACGACCTCCACCTCCCGGTCGAGCCCCAGGGCACCGACCAGACTTCGCGTCAGGGCGAGCCGGACCGGATCCATCGGATGCTCCGGACCGAAGTCATAGCCCGTTACTGCCTCGTCCCACATCAGCTGTGCGCGGCCGCTCATGCCCGCCACCGTATCGGTCCGGTCGAGCCTCGAACGACCGGGCGTACACGACCGTCACCAGCACCAACACCATCGGCACGAGCATCGCCCCGCGATAGCTCCAGGCGTCCCCGAGCGCCCCCACCAACGGCGAACCGATCAGGAAACCGACGTAGTTGAACACATTGAGCCGCGCCACCGCCGCGTCCGACGCCCCCGGACGGCCGTCCCTCTCCTCGGCCAGCCGCCCCGCCGCGGCGAAGGTCTGCGGCACCAGCACGCACAACCCCAACCCCAACAGCGTGAACCCGAGCAT
>MUMD01000231.1 GCA_002155895.1 Streptomyces rochei | reverse complement strand
GGCCGCCTGCTCCACCGGCGGGCGGGAGGCGGACCGGCCGGCCGCGACCGCACCGGCCACCGTCCGGTCCCCGGCCGCGCTGCCGCAGGCCACCGCGGGGCCCCTGCTGACCCGGGCACAGGCGCGGGCGGCCCTGATCACGGAGGCCGACCTGGGAGGGGGGTGGGAACCGACCCGGGGCGCGGCGACCTGGCGCGACGGGCTGCTGAAGGCCGGCGCGGAGCCGCCCGACTGCGGTCGGCTGCTGGACGTCCTCTACACCGAGGACCTGTTCGGCGCCGACACCGCGCCGCGCGCCGCCACCGCCCTCGACGAGGTGGCCGGCGGCGCCCAGATCCACTACCGGATCACCTCCCACCGCCCCGCCGACATCGACACCGCGCTGGCCTGGCTCGGCACCCTGCCGGACGCGTGCGGCCGGTTCACGGCGCGGGCCGACCGCGGTGCCGTCCGGGACGTCCGGGTCACCGGCCTGACGCTGCCGGAGGCGGGGGACGCCCGGCAGGGCCTGCGGGTGACGGTGCGGGCCGAGGACGCCGTCCTCACCGTGGACCTCGTCGCCGTACGCCTCGGCGACGACGCGATCAGCCTCACCAACGGCACCCTCTCCGAACCCGCCGACGACGCCACCTGGACGGCCGTCGGCACGGGCGCCGAGCGCCTGGCGGAGGTGCGGCGACAGGGGCGGGCCCAGGTCTAGGGCGGGCCCGGCGACGCGTCCGCGGCAGGCCCGGAGTCAGCGCTCGGGGTCAGCGGCCGGGGCCGGCGGTCGGGCTCAGCGGTCGGGGTCGAAGCGCCGGCGGTGGGCGAGGACGTCGCGGGCGACGGCGTAGGCGCTGCGGCCGTGGGCGAAGGCGTCGGCGCGCAGACGGGCCAGGGCCTCGTCGGCGCCCACGCCCAGCTGGGCCATGATCATGCCGACGGCGCGGTACACCTCGTCGTGACCGCCGGCCAGCTCGTCCAGCCAGGCGTCCCCACCGTGGGGCAGCTCCATCAGCGCGCGCGTCATCACCCCGGCCACCAGCCGGGCCGTGCGCAACTGCGGGCCGGTCAGGCTGCCGGGCGTATCGCGGTAGAGGTCGAGGGTGCCCAGGCACACCGCTCCGCTGCCCAGCGGCAGCGCGTACACCGCCCGTACGCCGACCGCCGTCGCCTGCTGGGCGAAGACGGGCCACCGTCCGGCATCCGCGCCGGAGGTCAGGTCGCGCGCGAGCACGACGGCACCCGCCTCGGCGGCGCTCACACACGGGCCGTCGCCCAGGGTGGCCTGGATCTCGGCCAGGTACGACGCCCGGTCCCCGCCCGCGCACAGCGGCACCGGCACGCCGTCGCCGCGCAGGGACGCCCCCGCGTCCGCCACCGGCAGCAGCCGCACCGCCAGCCGGCACAGGCGGCCCGGCACCTCGCCGGGCGCCACGCCGCGCACCTCGGCGGCGATCGCCTCGGCGGCGCCTCTCGCCTCCGGTGGCCCCCCGGGGTCTTCGCTGGGCCGCACCCGTACCGCCTCCTTCTCCGACGCGGCCGCAGGTCGGCTACCCGAGCCCGACGTGGGGAAACCCGGGCCCAGGTCCTGTCGTCACACTCCCGTCGTCCGCCCGGAGGGCGGGCCTCGCGGCGTCAGGTGCGTGCTCTCGGCGCGCATGGCGTCGCGAGGCAGAC
>MUMD01000230.1 GCA_002155895.1 Streptomyces rochei | reverse complement strand
GCCGGGCGGCGGTCGGGGGTGGCGGGCGTGCGGTCGGCGACGCGGGTGCCGGAGCCCTGGCGGGCGGCGAGCCAGCCCTCGGCGACGAGGTCGGCGTAGACCTCGGCGACGGTGTTGCGGGCCACGCCCAGGTCGGCGGCGAGGGACCGGGAGGAGGGCAGCCGGGTGCCGGGCGCCAGCCGGCCGCCGCGGACGGCCTCGCGCAGCGCGTCGGTGAGGCCCCGGCGCAGTCCGGGACCGGTCCGGTCGAGATGGAGGTCCGCGCCGAAAGTGGCCCACTGTTCCGCCATGGGAATGGACCATACCCGTGGGCTGCCTCGCCCATAGTCTCGAGGGCATGACGACGACGAACGAGAACACCGCCACCGACCCCTTCGCCCCCGAGGAGCCCGCCCGGCTGGAGTGGGCCAAGCACGCGCCCGAGGTCTGGAAGGCGATGCTGGGGCTGGAGAAGGCGGCGGGCCGGGGCCTGGACCCGAAGCTCAAGGAACTGGTGAAGATCCGCGCCTCCCAGCTCAACCACTGCGCCTTCTGCCTGGACATGCACACCAAGGACGCCCTCGCGGCCGGCGAGAGCGTGGAGCGGATCGTGCAGCTCTCCGCGTGGCAGGAGTCGCGGCACTTCTACACGGAGCGGGAGATCGCCGCGATCGAGCTGACCGAGGCGGTCACCGTGCTGACGGACGGTTTCGTCCCGGACGACGTGTACGGCAGGGCCGCCAAGCTCTTCGACGAGAGCGAACTGGCCCACCTGATCGCCGCGATCACGGTGATCAACGCCTGGAACCGCTTCGGTGTGACGTGCCGGCTGACGCCGGGCCACTACACGCCGGGGCAGCACGGATGACGGACCGTACGACCGGTACGACGGGCCCGCTGACCGGGGTGGAGCGCTTCCGGGCGCTGCACCACGGCCGGCTGCCCGAGGACCCCTTGGTCCTGCCCGGTCCCTGGGACGCGGCGAGCGCCCGCGTCCTCGCGGAGGCCGGGTTCCCGGCGCTCGCCACGCCCAGCGCGGGCGTGGCGGCGTCCCTCGGGTACGCGGACGGGGCGACGCCGGCCGACGAGATGTTCGCGGCCGTCGCGCGGATCGCGCGGGCCGTGGACGTGCCCGTGTCGGCGGACGTCGAGGACGGTTACGGGCTGGCTCCGAAGGAGCTGGTGGAGCGGCTGCTGGAGACGGGTGCGGTGGGCTGCAACCTGGAGGACTCCACGGGCGGGGTGCTCAAGGACCCGCGGGAGCACGCCGCGTGGCTGTCCGAGGTGCGGGCGGCGGCCGGGGACCGGCTCTTCGTCAACGCCCGGATCGACACGTTCCTCAGGGGCGTCGACGATCCGGAGGCGGCCGTCGAGCGGGCCGCGCTGTACGTCGCGGCCGGCGCCGACTGCGTGTACCCGATCGGCGCCCCCGTCGGCGTACTGCCGCTGCTGCGGTCCGGCGTGCGGGGACCGATGAACGTGCACGCGCTGCCCGGGGAAGGCCCCTCGCCCGCCGAACTCGGCGGGCTCGGGGCCACCCGGATCACGTTCGGGCCGGGTCTGCAGCGGCGCGCGGAGCGTGCGCTGCGGGAGATCGCGGCCGGACTGACGGGGTGAGGGTCAGGGCAGCCACTTCTTCCAGACGGACTCGTGGCTGTCCACCCACTTCTTCGCGGCCTCCTCGGGCCGCATCTTCTGCTCGGCGATCATCAGGGAGACCTGGTTCTGGTCCTCGGTCGTCCACTCGAAGTTCTTCAGGAACCGGGCCGCCTCGCCGCCGTTCTTCGCGAAGTCGGCGTTGAGGTACTTCTGGAGCGGGGTGACCGGGTAGGCGCAGTCGACCTTCGCCGGGTCGGCGTCGCAGCCCTCCTCGTACGGGGGCAGCTTCACCTCCGTCATCGGGACCTTCTCGAAGAGCCACTGGGGGGTGTACCAGTAGGTCAGGAAGGGCTTCTTCTCCTTGGCGAACTGCTGGATCTGGGTGATCTGGGCGGCCTCGGAGCCGGCGAAGACGACCTTGTAGTCCAGGTCCAGGTTCTCGACGAGGGCCTTGTCGTTGGTGACGTAGGACGGGGAGCCGTCCATCAGCTGGCCCTTGTCGCCGCTCTCGGCGGTGCGCAGCAGGTCGGCGTACTTGTCGAGGTTCTTCCAGTCGGTGACGTCCGGGTGCTGCTTCGCGAAGTACGTCGGGACGAACCAGCCGATGTGGCCGGTGACGCCGAGGTCGCCGCCGGGGGCGATGGTCTTCTTGTCCTGGACGTAGCGCTGCTCCTGCTCGGGGTGGCCCCAGTCCTCCAGGATGGCGTCGACCCGGCCCTGGCTGAGCGCGTCCCACGCGGGGACCTCGTCGACCTGGACGGTGTCGACGCGGTAGCCCAGCTCGTGCTCCAGCAGGTACTGGGCGACGGCCACGTTGGCCTGGGCGCCGACCCAGGACTGCACGGAGAGGGTGACGGTCCTGGCGCCCTGGGCGTTGGCGAACGGGGACGCCTGCTGGGTCATGTCGGCGGCGCCGCAGCCGGTCAGCAGCGTCAGCGCGGCCGCGCCGGCGAGCGCGGAGGTCGTGCGCAGTCGCATCTCAGGCTCCCTTCCTCGGACGGCGGACGGTGGGCTGGGTGACCCGGTCGAGCATCAGGCCGAGGCAGACGATCGCCGCGCCGGCCACCAGGCCGGTCGCCAGGTCGCCCTGCGCGAGGCCGAAGACGACCTGGTAGCCGAGGGCGCCACCGCCGACCAGGCCGCCGATGATGACGACGGCGAGGACCAGGACGACGCCCTGGTTGACGGCGAGCAGCAGGGCGGGGCGGGCCAGCGGGAGCTGGACCTGGCGGAGCTGCTGGCCGCTGGTGGCGCCGAGCGAGCGGGCCGACTCCATGGCGGCCGGGTCGACCTGGCGCAGGCCCTGAGCGGTGATGCGGACGACGGCCGGAAGGGCGTAGACCACCGCGGCGGCCACGGCGGGCGCGCGGCCCACGCCGAAGAGGGCGACGACCGGGATCAGGTACACGAACTGCGGCATCGTCTGGAAGACGTCCAGGACGGGCCGCAGGGCGCGCTCGACGCGGTCGCTGCGGGCGGCGGCGACGCCGGTGGCGAAGCCGATGACCAGGGTGACGGCGACGGCCGCGAGGACCTGGGAGAGCGTGTCCAGGGACGGGTTCCACACGCCGAGCACGCCGATGGCGGCCATGGCGAGGACGGCGGTGAGCGCGGTGCGCCAGGTGCCGATCAGCCAGGCCAGGGCGGCGACGATCAGCAGCACCGACCACCAGGGCAGCCACTGGAGGCCGTCCCGCAGCGGGTTGAGGACCCAGTCGGTGAAGTGCGCGGCCCAGTCGGCGGTGCCGCCGACGACGGGGACGCCGGAGTACAGGTGGGCGGTCATCCAGTCGACGGCCCGGTTGACGGGCTCGGCGATGTTCAGCTCCCACCCGTCGGGCCACTCCAGGACGCCGGCGAGGCGTCCGGCGACCGCGACGGCCGCGGCGGCCGCCAGGGCGTACAGCCAGGTCAGCGGGGACCTGCGGGACTCCCCGGGCCGCTCCTCCCCCGCCGCGCCGGTGACGCGGTCCAGGACGACGGCGAGCAGCACGATCGGGATGCCGGCCGCGAGGGCCGCGCCCACGTCGACGGAGGCGAGTGCCTGGTAGACGCGGTCGCCGAGGCCGCCGGCGCCGATGACGGAGGCGATGACCGCCATGGAGAGCGCCATCATGATCGTCTGGTTGAGGCCGAGGAGGAGTTCCTTGCGGGCCAGCGGGATGCGGGCGGTCAGCAGGCGCTGACGGGCGGTGGTGCCCAGGGACTCGACGGCCTCCAGCACCTCCTTGTCGGCGCCGCGCAGGCCGAGGGCGGTGAGCCGGGCCATCGGCGGGGCGGCGTAGACGACGGTGGCCAGGACGGCGGCGGGGACGCCGATGCCGAAGACCAGGACGACGGGGAGGAGGTAGGCGAAGGCGGGCAGCACCTGCATGGTGTCGAGGACCGGGCGCAGGACGCGGTCCATCCGGTCGGAGAGGCCGGCGGCCAGGCCCAGCAGGGCGCCGACGACGACCGACGCGAGGACGGCGACGACCATCAGGGCCAGGGTCTGCATGGTCGGCACCCACATGCCCAGCAGGCCGCAGGCCAGGAACGCCACGGCGGTGCCGAGCGCCAGCCTCACCCCGGCCACCCGCCAGGCGACCAGGGCGCCGATCGCGGTGACCCCGGCCCAGCCGACGGCGAGGAGGGCGAGGTAGACGGCGCGTACGGCGAGGACGACGACGTTGCTGACGTGGCCGAAGAAGTAGAGGAACAGCGGGTGGCTGTCCCGGTTGTCGATGATCCAGTCGCTGGCCCTGCCGAGCGGTTCGGACACGTCGACGGTGAGGGCGGACGGCCAGGTGGCGCCGCCCCACTGGGTGACGGCGAAGGGGACGAGGATCGCGGCGGCCACGGCGAGCGCGAGGAGCTTGCGGGCGGCCGGGCGGGTGAGGACGCCCGGGGCCGCCTTCGGGGCCGGGGCGGTGACCGTGGCCATCAGACCGCCTCCTTGGGCAGCTCCGCCTCCCCCGGGAGGACGGCCGCCCCCTCGGGGCGTTCCTCGGGTACGGCCGTACCGGCGACGACACCGAGCAGGTCGCCCGCGTCCACCACGCCCAGGCAGCGGCCCCCGTCCATGACGCGGGCGGCCGAACCGGCGCGGGCGACGGCCTCGATGGCCTCGGAGACGGTGGCCTCGGGCCGGACCGCCGGGCCGGTGCCCGCCTCGTCGGCGTCGGCGGCCGGGCGCATCGCCGTGCGGACGGTGAGGACCTGTTCGCGCGGCACGTCGCGGACGAACGCGCGGACGTAGTCGTCGGCGGGCGAGCCGACGATCTCCTCCGGGGTGCCGAGCTGCACGACGCGGCCGTCCCGCATCAGGGCGATGCGGTCGCCGAGCTTGAGGGCTTCCTGGAGGTCGTGGGTGATGAAGACCATCGTGCGGCCCTCCTCGCGGTGCAGCCGGACGACCTCCTCCTGCATGTCCCGCCGGATCAGCGGGTCGAGGGCGCTGAACGGCTCGTCGAAGAGCAGCACCTCGGGGTCGACGGCGAGGGCGCGGGCGAGGCCGACGCGCTGGCGCTGGCCGCCGGAGAGCTGGCCGGGGCGGCGGTGCTCCAGGCCCTCAAGACCGACCTTGGCGACGACGGCGGCGGCCCGCTCGCGGCGCTCGGCGCGGCCCACGCCCTGGACCTCCAGGCCGTAGGCGACGTTGTCGAGGACGGTGCGGTGCGGGAGCAGGCCGAAGTGCTGGAAGACCATCGCCGCGCGGTGCCGGCGCAGTTCGCGCAGCCGGGACTTGTCCATCGCGCGGACATCCTCGCCGTCGATGGCGATGGACCCGGCCGTCGGCTCGATGAGGCGGGTCAGACAGCGCACGAGGGTGGACTTGCCGGAACCGGACAGGCCCATCACGACGAAGACCTCGCCCTTGCGCACGTCGAAGGAGACGTCGCGGACGGCGGCGGTGCAGCCGGTGCGGGAGCGCAGCTCGGCCGGTGTCAGGGCGGTCAGTTCGGGGTCGGCGGGGACGCGGCCGGCCTTGGGGCCGAAGACCTTCCACAGGCCGTCGACGGAGAAGACCGGGGGACGCTCGGTCGCGGTGCCGTTGACGTTCGTCGCGGTCATCGGCGGTCACCGCCGATCAGCTCGACGGCGCGTTCCCCGACCATGAGGACGCCGATCATCGGGTTCACGGCGGTCATGGTCGGGAAGACGGAGGCGTCGGCGACGCGGATGCCCTCCAGGCCGCGGATGCGCAGCTCGGGGTCGACGACGGCCGTCTCGTCGGTGGCGGCGCCCATCTTGCAGGTGCCCGCCGGGTGGTAGACGGTGTGGGCGACCTTGCGGGCGTACTCGCTCAGCTCCTCGTCGCCGGTGACGTCCGGGCCGGGGCAGACCTCGCGCTTGAGCCAGCCGGCCAGCGGCTCGGCCTTGGCGATCTCACGGGCGATCCTGATGCCGTCGACGAGGGTGCGGCCGTCGTAGTCGTCCTCGTCGGTGAAGTAGCGGAAGTCCAGGGCGGGCTTCACGGAGGGGTCGGCGCTGGTCAGGTAGAGGCGTCCGCGGGACTTGGGCTTGGGGATGTTCGGGGTCATGGAGACGCCGAACTCGGGGCGCTCGTAGCCCAGTCGCTCCGGGTTGTCCGTGAACGGGATCTGGTAGAAGTGGAACATCAGGTCGGGGCCCGCGTGTTCGGGGTCGCGGCGCACGAACAGACCGGCGTCGGAGTCCATCGCGGAGTTGTCCGGGATGGGGCCGTGGGTCTCCCACACGATCACCGACTCGGGGTGGTCGAGCAGGTTCTCGCCGACGCCGGGCAGGTCCAGCGCCACGGGTATGCCGAGGGCTTCGAGCTGGTCCCTCGGTCCGATGCCCGAGTGCAGCAGCAGCCGCGGGGAGTCGACGGCGCCGGCGCACAGGACGACCTCGTTGCGGGCCTTGACCAGGATCTCCTCGCCGTCCTTGGTGCGGACGTGGACGCCCTCGGCGCGGGTGCCGTCGAGCTGGAGCCGGTAGGCCCAGGTCTCCAGCAGGAGCGTGAGGTTGGGGCGCTCGTCCATCACCGGGTGGAGGTAGGCCACCGAGGCCGACGAACGCTTGTTGTTCTCGGGGTGGTAGGCGAGGTCGAAGAAGCCGACGCCGTCGTGGAACGGCTTCTTGTTGAAGCCCTCGATCCGCGGCACCCCCAGCGTCTTCTGCGCGGAGTCGACGAAGTCGCGGGCGATGGCGTTCCGGTCCTTCTCGTCGACCGGGACGATGTTGTTCTTCAGCCGGGCGAAGTACGCCTCCATCTGGACCGCGCCCCAGCCCTTGGCGCCGGCGGCCTCCCACTCGTCCCAGTCGGACGGCAACGGCTTGAAGGCGATGAGGGTGTTGTGGGAGGAGCAGCCGCCGAGGACGCGGGCGCGGCTGTGCCGGATGTGCGAATTGCCGCGCGGCTGCTCGGTGGTGGGGTAGTCGTAGTCCAGCTCGCCGCCGAGCAGGCCCATCCAGCGGCGCAGGGTCAGCACGTCGTCACGGCCGACGTCGCTGGGGCCGCCCTCGATGACGGCGACGGTGACGTCGGGGTTCTCGGTGAGGCGGGAGGCGATGACGGAGCCTGCCGTGCCGCCTCCGACGACGACGTAGTCGTACACGTGAGTGGTCTCGGACATGGGGGTACTCCAGTGGGGCGAGCGGATGGTGCGGGAGGTGTGGCTGGTGTGCGCGGGTGCGGCGGTGCGGGGCGTTCGGTCAGCCGGCGAACCAGCGGACGGGCTTCGGTGCGAGGTTCTGGTAAACGTGCTTGCTCTCGCGGTACTCGGCAAGGCCCGCGGGGCCCAGTTCGCGGCCGACACCGCTCTTGCCGAAGCCGCCCCACTCCGCCTGCGGCAGGTAGGGGTGGAAGTCGTTGATCCAGACGGTGCCGTGGCGCAGCCGGCCGGCGACCCGGCGGGCGCGGCCCGCGTCGGCGGTCCACACGGCGCCCGCGAGACCGTACTCGGTGTCGTTGGCGAGGGCGACGGCCTCGTCCTCGGTGCGGAAGGTCTCGACGGTGAGCACCGGTCCGAAGACCTCCTCCCGTACGACGCGCATCTCGCGGTGGCACTGGTCGAGGACGGTCGGCTCGTAGAAGTAGCCGCCCTCGGGGCGCTCGGGGGACGGCTCGGGGCGCTTGCCGCCGCAGCGCAGGACGGCGCCCTCGGCGAGGGCGGAGGCGACGTAGTCCTCGGTCTTGGCGCGCTGCTGCTCGGAGACGAGCGGGCCGCACTCGACGCCGTCCTCGGTGCCCCGGCCGAGGCGGATCTTCGCCGCGCGGCGGGCGAGTTCGGCGACGAAGCGCTCGCGCACCGACTCCTCGATGATGAGCCGGCCGCCGGCGGAGCAGACCTGGCCGCTGTGGATGAAGGCGGCGTTGAGGGCCTGGTCGACGGCGGTGTCGAAGCCCTCCTCGGTCTCGCAGGCGTCGGCGAAGACCACGTTGGGGTTCTTGCCGCCGAGTTCGAGGGCGACCTTCTTGACGGTGACGGCGGCGGCCTGGGCGACCTTGGTGCCGCTGACCAGGCCGCCCGTGAAGGAGACCAGGTCGACGTCGGGGTGTTCGGCCAGCCGGGCGCCGACGGTGTGACCGGGGCCGGTGACGATGTTGGCGACGCCGGTGGGGAGGCCGGCCTCGACCAGCAGGTCGATCAGGGCGATCGTGGTCATGGGGGTGATCTCGCTGGGCTTGATCACGAAGGTGTTGCCGGCGGCGAGCGCGGGGGTGATCTTCCAGCTGGCCTGGAGCAGCGGGTAGTTCCAGGGCGTGATCATCGCGCAGACGCCGACCGGCTCGTGCACGACGACGCTGTGGATGTCGGGCGAGCCCGCGTCGACGACCCGGCCGGGGGCCTCACCGGCGACGAGGTCCGCGAAGTAGCGGAAGGCGTCGGCGACGCAGTCGATGTCGACGCGGCCCTCCTCGACGGTCTTGCCCGCGTCGCGGCTCTCCAGCAGGCCCAGCTCCTCGCGGTCGCGCACCAGGAGGTCGGCGACGCGGCGCAGCAGGGCGGCGCGTTCGGCGACCGGGGTGTGCGGCCACTCGCCCGCGTCGAAGGCGCGCCGGGCGGCGGCCACCGCGAGGTCGGTGTCCTTCTCGTCGCCCTCGGCGACCACGGCGAACGGCCGGGCGTCCGCGGGGTCGATGATGTCGCGGGTGGCGCCGGAGGACGCCGCCAGCCACTCGCCGCCCGCGTGGATGGTGCGGTGACCGCGCTCGGCCCGGGTTTCCGTTCTGTTCGCCATGGTGGACATGCCTTTCGTTCCTGATCAACCCCCCTGTGTCACACGCGTGTCACTCTCGGGGACCGTGAGCCCCTGCCCCACGGCCCCGTTTGCATGCCGAATCGGCGACGGAAAGTGCGGCGCATCACTTACAAAAGGGTCAAAAGCAACGAAAACAGGCCCCGTTCCGGTCGGAACCGGAACGGGGCCTGTGCGGGCCTGCGGGGCCGCGGCGCCCCGGAAGGCGCGGTGGCCCGGAAGGCGGCGTGGCCCGGAAGGCGGACGGCTCAGATGAGGCCGAGGGCGCGGACCGCCTCGCGCTCCTCCGACAGCTCCTTGACGGAGGCGTCGATGCGGGCGCGGGAGAAGTCGTTGATCTCCAGGCCCTGGACGATCTCGTACTTGCCGTCCTTGCAGGTGACCGGGAAGGAGGAGATCAGGCCCTCCGGAACGCCGTAGGAGCCGTCCGACGGGATGCCCATGGAGGCCCAGTCGCCGTCGGCGGTGCCGTTGACCCAGGTGTGGACGTGGTCGATGGCGGCGTTGGCGGCGGAGGCGGCCGAGGAGGCGCCGCGGGCCTCGATGATGGCAGCGCCGCGCTTGGCGACGGTCGGGATGAAGTCGTCGGCCAGCCACTTCTCATCGTTCACGGTCTCGGCGGCGTTCTTGCCGGCGATCGTGGCGTTGAAGATGTCCGGGTACTGGGTGGCGGAGTGGTTGCCCCAGATGGTCAGGCGCTTGATGTCGGTGACCGACGCGCCCGTCTTCTTCGCGAGCTGGGTCAGCGCGCGGTTGTGGTCCAGGCGGGTCATCGCGGTGAAGCGCTCGGCCGGCACGTCCGGGGCGGCGGCCTGGGCGATCAGGGCGTTGGTGTTGGCCGGGTTGCCGACGACGAGGACCTTGATGTCGTCCGCGGCGTGGTCGTTGATGGCCTTGCCCTGCGGCTTGAAGATGCCGCCGTTGGCCTCCAGGAGGTCACCGCGCTCCATGCCCTTGGTGCGGGGGCGGGCGCCGACGAGGAGGGCGACGTTGGCGCCGTCGAAGGCCACGTTCGGGTCGTCGGTGATGTCGATGCCCTGGAGGAGCGGGAACGCGCAGTCGTCCAGCTCCATCGCGGTGCCCGCGGCGGCGTTGAGCGCCGGGGTGATCTCCAGGAGGCGCAGCTTGACCGGCACGTCCGCGCCGAGCAGCTGGCCGGAGGCGATGCGGAAGAGCAGGGCGTAACCGATCTGGCCGGCCGCGCCGGTGACGGTGACGTTCACGGGAGTGCGAGTCATGGCGTTCTCCGTAGGACAGCTGGCGGTGGGGCGTCCCGGCCCCGGGCGTTTGATCGATCTCTTGGTATCAAGAGATCGATCCAGCGGTCAGGCTATCGCGCCCGCGGTGCCCGGCACCCCCGGGTCGGTGTGGCCCGGCCCACAGGGCCACCGTCGGAGCAGCCGGGCAGCCGCCCGGGGCGGGCTCACGGGCGGCTGCCCGGGCCGGACACGCGGACATGAAGAGGCGGCCGCCTGTCCGGGAGAGGGGGGACAAAGGCGACCGCCGTTCGGGGATACCGTTGCCGGACTCCCGTGGGGGTACTTCTCGCGTGCCCGCCCCCGCGCGGGCCATGCCTGCCGCGGGCGGACTTTCTTCAGCGGACTCCCGGCGCCGCCGCCCGCATGCTCCGACGCCGCTCCCCGCACGCTCCGGCACCGCTGCCCGCGGACTCCCGGGCGCCGCCTCCCGTGGGCTGCCGCACCGCTCCCGGCGGGCCCGAGGCGCCGCTCCCCGCGGGTTGCCGCACCGCTCGCCGCGGGCTTCCCCGTCGCCCTTCCGGGGCTCCGCCGTCGCTGTCCCGGCGCCCCGTGGGTTACTCCGTGCAGCCCTTCTGGCCGCCGGCCGGCGTCACGCACGCCTTGGCCTCGGCCGCGGACTTCACGGCCACCATCGGGGTGTACGCGACGGTGTCGGCGGCCCCGGTGACCGTGCCCGTCTGCCGGTTCGCCCCGTCGGCGCTCACCTCGACCTCGGCGCCCTGAGTGGCCTGTGTGACACGGGCCCACGCGGCGCCGCAGGTCTCGCTGTAACGGACCTCCACGGCCGCGCCGCCGACCGTGGCGGTCGCGGCGGTGGTCACCAGGTCGCCACCGCAGCCCATGGTCTCCGGGTCCTTCCCGGTGCACGCGTCGCCGCTGCACTTCACGCCCGGAGGCAGGGCGGCGTCGGTGGTCACGGTGGGGGACGGGGAGGGCTTGGCGCCCTCGTTCCCCTTGCCCCCCTCCTCGTTCATGACGAAGAAGGCTCCCGCGATCACCACCAGCGCGCCGACGACACCCGCGACGAACATGGTCGTCCGCCTGCCACCGCCCCCGGAGGAGTTGCCCCGGGCACGGGAGCCGCCGCTCGGCGGCGCACCGTGCGGGTCGGCGGGACCGTGTCCGTGGGAAGCGGCCGGGACCGGAGGCGTCGCGGGCCCCTCGGCGTCCCCGTGTCCGGTCCGCGTGCCGAGCCTCGCCGTGCGGTCGCCGGTCGGAGCCGGACCCCGGTACCCGGCGAGCCCCCAGGAGTTGCCGTCGGTCGCGCCGCCGGAGGACGGGACGGAGGGAGCGCCGCCGCGGACGGGGCCGACGGCCGAGTCGGGGCTGTCGGCGGCGGTCGGCTGGGCGGGCACCGAGGGCGGCAGCGTGGGCGACACACCGGCCGGCCCGGCGATGCCGGGCGTGACCGCGCCGCCGCCGTGGCGGCCGGTGCGGCTGCCCCGGCCGCTCCTGCCGCCGGCGCCGGACTTGGCCGCGGGCGTGCCCAGCTCCCCGAGCGCGGCGCGCGCCTGGGAGATGCGGATGGCCTCCATGGTCATGTCATGGCGCATCTCCGAGCGGCTCCAGGCGCGCTCGGCCAGCTCCCACATGGTGGTCAGGTGCATCGGGTTGGTGCCCGTCACCTCGGCCAGGGCGATGATGGCGCCCTTCGGCGCCAGGAGCCGGCCGTTCAGGTACCGCTCCCAGGACGTCTTGCTGTAGCCCGTGGCGTCGGCCACCGACGCGATGCTCAGGTCGTTGCGGTCCACGAGCCGGCGCAGCTGACTCGTGAACTCCTTGATCTGCGGATCGAGTTCCTCCGGCAAGGCCTTCCAACGAGGCATTGCTTCCCCCTCTTCCCCCCGGTGACGTGCTGTTCGTTCCCCCGCTCGGTCCTCGCGCGCGGCGTCCCGCACGGAGTCCCCGTTCTGGCTACCCACAGGGATGCGCCCGGTCAGGATCACAGTTCCCGGGGTGGGGGCGCACAGGAGCACAGAGGCCGCGAGCATGCACCGTCGCACGCCCAACGGTTCGTGGTCCAGTGTCCCACCGCCGTTCCCGTGCCCGGAACCGAACCCGGTTTTTCACGGCTCGCGTGACGGAGTAGCGGAACGGTCACTTCCGTGCCACAGCGCCCTGACAGGCGTTGAACAGGGCGTTCGCGGTGCAGGAAGGTTGTTCCGGGCGGCGGCCCGTCCTCTCACGGGGGTGAGGACGGGCCGCCGTACCGGTCGCCCGGCCGCTAGCTGACGGTGAAGTGGAGGGTGTCCTTGAGGAAGGGGATCTCCAGCACCGGCTTCGGCTGGGCCATCAGCGCCAGCAGGGCGATGGACAGGCCCAGGACGCCGTAGGTGGCGATGTCCGTGAAGCGCGAGCGCACGGCGAGCATGCCGACGTCCGGCACCGTCCAGCGGAGCGCGGCGCCCAGGAGCAGCGCGGCGCCCACGAGGAACGTCCCCCAGCGGAACACGTCCAGCGCGGTCAGCAGGAGCCCCAGGCCGACCAGCAGCACCACGGTGAGCACGGGCCACTGCCGGGCGGGCGCCGGCGCGTCGCCGCCCGCGGCCCGGCCGCCGCCCTCGGGACGCGCGGTGTCGCGGGTGAAGAGCGGGAACCGCCGAGTGGTCCGGCGCGGCCTGCCCGCCGCGTCCGGTGCGCTGACCGGGTCGCGGACGGTCAGCTCGTCTCCGGTGCCGTCGGGCCCGAGGGAGCCGTCGGAGCCGGCCGACTCGTCAGAGGCGGAGGCGGAGACGGGGGCGGGGGCGGGTGCCCCGCCCGCGTCGGGGTCCTTGGCCGCCTCGGGGGGCTCCCGGTGCTCCGGGTTCTCCGAGCGCTTGGCGCCGATGTCCTCAGCCGGCACTGCGCTCCGCCGCCTCCACCACGTTCACGAGCAGCTGGGCCCGGGTCATGGGGCCGACACCGCCGGGGTTCGGGGAGATCCAGGCGGCGACCTCGGCCACGCCGGGGTGGACGTCGCCCACGATCTTGCCCTCCGCGTTGCGCGAGACGCCGACGTCGAGCACGGCGGCGCCCGGCTTCACGTCCTCGGGGCGGATCAGGTGCGGGGAACCGGCCGCCGCCACGACGATGTCCGCGCGCTTGAGGTGGGCGGCGAGGTCACGGGTGCCGGTGTGGCACTGGGTCACGGTGGCGTTCTCGCTGCGCCGGGTCAGCAGCAGCGGCATCGGCCGGCCGATGGTGACGCCGCGGCCCACGACCACGACCTCGGCGCCCTTGATCTCCACGCCGTAGCGGCGCAGCAGGGTGAGGATGCCGTTGGGGGTGCAGGGCAGCGGGGCCGGCTCGTTCAGGACGAGACGCCCGAGGTTCATCGGGTGCAGGCCGTCCGCGTCCTTGTCCGGGTCCATCAGTTCCAGGATGCGGTTCTCGTCGATGCCCTTGGGCAGCGGCAGCTGGACGATGTAGCCGGTGCAGGCCGGGTCGTCGTTCAGCTCGCGGACGACCGCCTCGATCTCCTCCTGCGTCGCCGTGGCCGGCAGCTCGCGCTGGATGGACGCGATGCCCACCTGGGCGCAGTCGCGGTGCTTGCCGGCGACGTACTTCTGGCTGCCGGGATCGTCGCCGACCAGGACGGTGCCGAGGCCGGGCGTGACGCCCCTCTCCTTCAGCGCCGCCACGCGGGCGGTCAGTTCGGACTTGATCGCGGCTGCGGTGGCCTTGCCATCGAGAATCTGGGCGGTCATGCCCCCATCCTCGCGGATGACCGGCCCCGGGTTCCAATCCGGCCGCCGCGCGGACGGCGCGGGAGGCGTCCGCGCGGATTCGCTCCCGACCGGCGTTGTTGCACTTGCACAACACCTTGCGGCCGGACTGGACAAGCGAGAGACCGGTCGAGAACGATTGGGGGGCACAGTGCCGCGGGGCCGTACCGGGGGGACGAACCGCTATCACGTACCTCCTCCGAATCGCGCCGCGCGTCGTCCCCGCACGTGACAGCGACGGAGGAAGTCCCGCCATGAGTTTCGGCGATCCGAACAACCCCTACGGTGCGCCGCAGGGCCAGCAGCCGGGCTACGGCAACCAGCCGCCCCAGGGCCAACCCGGTTACGGCTACCCGCAGGGGCAGCAGCCCGGTTACGGCTACCCGTCGGCGCCGCCCGTGCAGCAGCCCTACGGCGGTGGTGCCCCCACCACCATGCCCGGCACCGTCAGCGCCGCCCGCGTCATGCTGTGGGTGATCGTCGGCCTCCAGGTGATCGGCACCGTCCTGTTCGCCTTCTCGGCCGTGGCGGTCGACCAGGCCAAGGACGACCCGGCGTTCGAGGAACTCGCGGACTACCCGACCGGTGCCCTGTGGGGCATCGCGGTGCTCGCGCTGGTCTGGGGCGTCTGGGCGACCTTCCTGGCGGCGAAGTTCAAGTCCGGCGGCAACGGCCTGCGCGTGACCGCCCTGGTGTTCGGAATCCTCACGGCGGTCGTCGCCGTCTACCCGTTCACCGTCTTCGGCATCATCCACCTGGTGCTCGGCATCCTCATCGCCGTCTTCGTCGGCAACTCCAACGGCGCCGCCTGGTTCAAGCGCCCGCGCTACTGACGTACCACGCGACCGACGCACCGCGGGACGCTTTCGCGCCAATCCCGCCCCAGGGCCGTGTCTCACCCGTACGAGGGGGACACGGCCCTGGTGCGTCGCCCTAATCTGACGTGGGTAGCCGTCAGGCACGGGGAGACGCACCTTGTACAGCATCATCGTGGTACCTCCGCCGACCACGGAGGACGCAACCACCCGCACCCAGTTCCGGCTCGCGCCCGGTGAACGCCTGCCGTTCGGGCGCTCGGTGTCCGAGGGCGGTCTGCTGATCGGGCACGACGGGGTGTCCCGCAGAGCCGGCGAGATCGCCGCCCACGGCACCTTCTGGACCCTGAGCAACCTCTCCGCCCACCAGACCTACGTGGTGGAGAACCCGGAGGGCGCCGGCGAGCACATCAAGGTGGCGCCGGGCCGGCTGGACGCGCCCATGCCCTTCGAGTTCTCCCGGATCGTGCTGCCCGCGGCGGGCGACCTGCTGCCGCTGGAGGTCTGGGCGCCGCGCCACGACTATCTGCGCGCCGGGGACGGCACCGACGGCGAACCGACCGCCCCGGCCTTCTCCGTCGACCGCACCAAGCGCTACTTCGCGGTGCTGGCCGCCCTGTGCGAGCCGCGGCTGCGCGGGGCGCCGCACGCGCCGCTGCCGACGGTCGAGCAGGTCGTCGAGCGGCTGCGGCCGCTCTGGCCCGCGGCGTCGCGCACGTCCGTGCAGTGGAACATCGACTACCTGGCGGTGAAGCTGCGGCTGAAGCCGGGCCCGGAGACGGCGGAGCCGGGCGCCCGGCTCAACGGCAAGAAGGAGTCCCTGGTCTCCATGGCGCTCCGCTTCGATCTGGTGCGGGAGGACGACCTCGTGGTCCTGAGCGCGCCGCCGCGCCGGGTGCCGCGGTGACCGAGGCGTACGCGGTCCCGGTGCCGAAGGGGTACCGGGTCGGCTGCTGGGAGGTGCGGGCGCCGATCGCGACGGGCGCCTTCGGCAGCGTGTACGAGGCCCGCCGGGTCGGCGGCGACGGCGGCGGGCTGCCGCGCACGGCGGCCCTGAAGTTCCTGCCCACCGGCACCGGCACGCCACGCCAGCTGTCCCACCTGCGGGAACTCGTGGAGCGCGAGGTCGAGTTGCACCGCAGGCTGCGGCGGCCCCGGCTGGTGCGGATGTACGAGACCCTGGTCGTCGACGATCCCGCCACCCCCGCTCTCGACGGTGCCACCGTCCTGGTCCTGGAGAAGGCGGCGGGCTCCCTGTCCGCCCGGCTGTCCGCCTCGCCCCGTCCGCCCGGCGGGGCCGCACTGGTCGCCCAGGTCTGCGAGGGCCTGGCCCAGCTGCACCGCGCCGGGTGGGTGCACGGGGACCTGAAACCGGCCAACGTGCTGCTGATGGAGGACGGTTCGGTCCGGCTCGCCGACTTCAACATGGCCGCCGAGCTGGAGGGCACCCACGCCTACACGCCCGCCTTCTCCACCCCCGACTACACCCCGCCGGAACTGCTCTGGTCGGAGGTCGGCGAGCGCGGACGGCGCATCCGGCCCTCGGCCGACGTCTGGGCCTTCGGCGTCCTCGCCCATCTGGTGCTCACCGGCTCCTTCCCGCTGCCCGGCGGCACCCCGACCGCCCGCCGCGACGCCGCGCTCGCCTACGCGCGCGGCACCGAGGAACTGCGCCTGTCGCCCGGGCTGCCCGGGCCGTGGCGGGAGGTCGTGGCCGCCTGCCTGACCCGTACGCACGCCGAACGCATCGGCACCGACGCCCTGTTGCGCCGGGTGACGGCGGCCTGCGGCACGGGCGGCGGCAGGACCGTGCCGCCGCGCCGGGTCCGCCCGCGGCGGGCCGTGCTCGCGGTGGCGGCCGGGGCCGTGGTCGCGGCGGCGCTCGGTTACGGCGTGACCGTCCTCGGCGACGGCGACGGTGGCCCCGCGCCGGGGCTCTCGGGCGCCGGGGCCGGCGCGTCGAACGTGTCCGCCGCCTCCTACGGCGCCGGTGAACTGCGCACCGACAAGGGCGTGCCCGCGGCCTACCGGCTGCTGATCGTCGAGACGGCGCACGATTGCGATCGCAAGGAGGTCAGTCCGCCCCTGATCGCCGCCATGCTCAAGGTGGAGAGCGACTTCGACCCGGACCTCTCCGACCCCGCCAAGGACGAGTACGGCATCGCCCGCTGGACCCCGAAGGTGCTGCGCTGGTGGATGAACGAGGACGGCACCCCCGGTGAAACCGTCCCCGAACCCCCGTTCCCGCCCGCCGAGTCCATCCCGGCGATGGGCCGCTACCTGTGCTGGATCACCCCCCGCCTGGACGCCGGCCTGCCCGGCGACCGCCGGGTGCTGATCGCCGTGGCCTACCGGACGTCGTACGACAAGGTGAACGACGCGGGCGGAGTTCCCCCGAAGTACCGCGACTACGCCGACCGCGTCGCCCACCACCTCAAGGAGTACACGCCACCGGGCCGGAGGTGACCCTGAGAGTTGCGAGGTACCGCCCGGCGGGCGCCGGGGGCACGGTGTGAGCACACCGCCTCGGCGGTACACACCGACGTTCATGGGGGAACACAGTGAACATCATCAAGCCCGCCGCGCTGCTCCTCGCGGCCACCGCCCTGGTCGCCGGCTCCACGGCCGCCGCCACCGCCGGCGACTCCCCGGACGGCACCCGGGTGACCGGCCTCCAGCAGAAGGCCGACCAGGTGCTGGCCGACCGGCACCAGCCCCTGCGCGTGTCGGCCGACGCGGTCGAGTACGAGGGCCTCACCGTCACCGACGCGCCCCGGACCAAGGGCGCCCAGGCCCTGGCCTGCGACTACGGCCACCTGTGCATGCTCGTCAACGGCACCAAGTTCGACTTCTACAAGTGCCAGACGTGGGAGCTGTCGAACTGGACCGGCGACGGCCCGTTCACCAACAACCAGACGCCCGGCACGGTCGCCAAGTTCTACAACCAGGACCGCAGCGTCCGCTGGACGTCCACGGCGTACGAGGCGGGCACGGCCACCTGGGACCCGATCTGGTACCTGCGCCCCTGCTGATCCGCCCCACCGGAGCCGGCAGGACCACGGCCCCCGGTTCCCTCCGCGGAGGGAACCGGGGGCCGCTCGCGCGTCCGCGCACCCCTCAGTGGAAGAAGTGCCGCGTCCCCGTGAAGTACATCGTCACGCCGGCCTTCTTCGCCGCCTCGACGACCAGCTCGTCACGGACCGAGCCGCCGGGCTGGACCACGGCCTTCACCCCGGCCGCGGTGAGGATCTCCAGGCCGTCCGGGAAGGGGAAGAACGCGTCGGAGGCGGCGTAGGCGCCCTGGGCGCGCTCGGCGCCCGCCCGCTCCACCGCGAGCTTCGCGGAGTCGACGCGGTTGACCTGGCCCATGCCGACGCCGACCGAGGCGCCGTCCTTGGCGAGGAGGATCGCGTTGGACTTGACGGCGCGGCACGCCTTCCAGGCGAAGGCCAGCTCGGCCAGCTCCGCCTCGGACAGGGCCTCGCCGGTCGCGAGGGTCCAGGTCGCCGGGTCGTCGCCCTCGGCCTGGAGGCGGTCGGTGACCTGGAGGAGGGCGCCGCCGTCGATCGGCTTGACCTCGACCGGGGCGGCGGGGGCCTCGGGGGCGCGCAGCACGCGGATGTTCTTCTTCTTGGTCAGGGCTTCGAGGGCGCCGTCCTCGTAGTCCGGCGCGACGATGACCTCGGTGAAGATCTCGGCGACCTGCTCGGCCATCTCCTTGGAGACCGGGCGGTTGACCGCGATCACGCCGCCGAACGCGGAGAGCGGGTCGCAGGCGTGCGCCTTGCGGTGCGCCTCGGCGACGTCCGCGCCGACCGCGATGCCGCACGGGTTGGCGTGCTTGATGATCGCGACGCAGGGCTCGTCGTGGTCGTACGCGGCACGGCGGGCGGCGTCCGTGTCCGTGTAGTTGTTGTACGACATCTCCTTGCCGTGCAGCTGCTCGGCCTGGGCGAGGCCGCCGCCCTCGGGGGAGGTGTAGAGCGCGGCGGGCTGGTGCGGGTTCTCGCCGTAGCGCAGGGTGTGGGCGCGCTCGTAGGTGGCGCCGAGGAAGTCGGGGAACGAGGAGTCGTCCACGGGGGCGTACTCGCTCGCGAACCAGGAGGCGACGGCCACGTCGTACGCGGCGGTGTGCTGGAAGGCCTCGGCGGCCAGCCGCTTGCGGGCGGCGAGGTCGAAGCCGCCGTCCTTGACCGCGGAGAGCACGTCGGCGTACCGGGCGGGGCTGGTGACGACCGCGACGGAGGGGTGGTTCTTGGCGGCGGCGCGGACCATGGACGGGCCGCCGATGTCGATCTGCTCGACGCACTCGTCGGGGGTGGCGCCCGAGGCGACGGTCTCCCGGAACGGGTAGAGGTTGACCACGACCAGGTCGAACGGCGCCACGCCCAGCTCGTCGAGCTGCTGCCGGTGGCTGTCCAGGCGCAGGTCGGCGAGGATGCCGGCGTGCACCTTGGGGTGCAGGGTCTTGACCCGGCCGTCCAGGCACTCGGGGAAGCCGGTCAGCTCCTCGACCTTGGTGACGGGGACACCGGCGGCGGAGATGCGGCCGGCCGTGGAGCCGGTGGAGACGAGTTCGACGCCGGCCTCGTGGAGCCCGCGGGCGAGGTCCTCGAGCCCGGTCTTGTCGTAGACGCTGACGAGCGCGCGACGGATGGCCCGCTTGTTGCTCTCGGCGGTGGCGGTCACTGGATAACTACCTTTCGTCCCTCAATGCGATAGCCGTTGCGGGCGAGCCGCCCCACGACATCGACGAGCAGCCTTCGCTCGACTTCCTTGATGCGCTCGTGCAGAGCGCTCTCGTCGTCCTCGTCCCGGACCTCCACCACGCCCTGCGCGATGATCGGCCCGGTGTCGACGCCGTCGTCGACGAAGTGGACGGTGCAGCCGGTGACCCTGGCGCCGTACGCGAGCGCGTCCCGCACACCGTGGGCCCCCGGGAAGCTGGGGAGGAGCGCGGGGTGGGTGTTGACGAACCGCCCGCCGAACCGCGCCAGGAACTCCTTCCCCACGATCTTCATGAACCCGGCCGAGACGACGAGGTCCGGCTCGTGGGCGGCGACCGCCTCGGCGAGCGCCGCGTCCCACGCGTCGCGGGTCCCGTAGTCCTTGACCTTCGTCACGAAGGTCGGCAGCCCGGCGCGCTCGGCGCGCGCGAGCCCTTCGATGCCCTCGCGGTCGGCGCCGACCGCGACGACCTCGGCCCCGTAGGCCTCGACGCCGGTGGCGGCGATCTCGTCCAGGAGCGCCTGCAGGTTGGTGCCGGAACCGGAGACCAGCACGACGAGGCGCTTGGCTCGCTGGGCCACGGGCTTGGCGGCCACGGTGGGGGCCTTTCTCGGGGGAGCGGGGTCTTCACGGCCGTACGTTCTGTACGTTCATCCGTTTGTGCGGTCGTACGAATGCTTCGCGCCCCGGGATACGGGGAAGTCTACGAAGCGGCCGACCGTCAGCAACGATACCGGCACTCCGGACGGCCCCCTCGGGACGGGGGCGTGGCCGGAAGGTAGCGTCTGCGTGGAGCCGGACGGGAACGTGGCCCGCGCGTCACGCGTTCACCGGTCGGGCCCACTTGTTCGCCCGTTCCTTACCGCCAAGATCGCCAAGGGGAAGACGCTCACTTGATGCCGGACCGCAGCCTGCGACTGCTCACGCTCCCCCAGCAGTCGGCGCAGCCAGGGGAGCGCAGCACCGTGTTGCTGCGGGAGCGTCCCTCCTCACCGCCCGACACCCCCTCGGACCGCGGGGACGGGTCCGGCACCCCCTCGGCCCCCTCCGACCAGGACAATCCGTTCGCGCCGCCGCCGGAGGGCACGCCCGACCGCCCCTGGCAGCCGCGGCACCCGTCGGGCGACGGTGACGGCCGGGGCTCCTCCGGACCGCAGGGCGGCGGCCACTCCCCGTGGGGCGGCCAGTGGAGCGACCGGCAGCCCGGTCGCTCGTCCGGCGGCTTCGGCGAGCGTCCCGGCGGCCCCGGTTCCGGACCCGAGGGTCCGGGCGGCGCTCCGGGTCCGCGCTGGGACCCGACGGACCCGGCCCAGCGACGCGCCCGGTACGCCTTGCTGAGCGGCATGTGGGCCCTGTTCTTCGCCCTCTTCACCTGGCCGTACGTGGCGCTGCTGCTGGGCGCCCTGGCCCTGTACTGGGGCATCAGCTCCCTGAGCGCCAAGCCCCGCGCCGCCGCCTCCGACGCGGACACCCCGGCCCGGCCGGCCGATCCGACCGCCCGTCCGCAGCGGACCGCGGCGATCAGCGGCCTGGTCACGTCGTCGCTGGCCATCCTGCTGGTGGCCGCCTCCTTCGGCGCCCAGCTGGTCTACAGCGACTACTACACCTGCCGCAACGACGCCCTCACCAACGAGGCGAAGCAATCCTGCGACCGTCACCTGCCGGAGCAGCTGCGGGACGTGCTGGGCACGGAGGGCTGACACCGCCCCCGGCCGGCCGGGG
>MUMD01000023.1 GCA_002155895.1 Streptomyces rochei | reverse complement strand
GCGGGTCCTCGCCGCCGACGGGGCGGGCGAACACGACCTCGACTCCGAACTGGACGCGGGCACCATGGGCGGCCCCACCGCCTGGGTCTTCGGCAACGAGGCGTGGGGACTCCCGGAGGAGACCCGGGCCCTCGCCGACGCCGTCCTGCGCGTCCCGATCCACGGCAAGGCCGAGAGCCTGAACCTCGCCACCGCCGCCGCCGTATGTCTCTACGCGTCGGCGCGTGCACAGCGCGCCGCCACAGGGTGCCGCTCCGTCACCGACGCCTAGTAAGGTGACCAGCTCAGGGCCCCCGCAAAGCTGAGAGGTGGGGTACGGGGATGAGCGTCGGCACGAGCAGCGCACCGGGGACACGGGAGGCGCCGCGCCCGCCCGCGCCCCGCACGCCCGGTGATCTCGCCGATCTCGGCATCGACCCCGACCAGCTGCCCGACGGCCTCGTCGTCGCCGACGAGCACGGCCGCGTCGTCTGCTTCAACGCCGCCGCCGCACGGATCACCGCCGTGGCCGCCGCCGACGCCCTCGGACGACCGCTGGAGCAGGCGCTGCCCCTCGAGGACCTGGAGGGCCGGCGCTGGTGGCAGCTCACCGACCCCTACGGCGGCCTCGCCATCCGCGTCCGCCAGCCCGAGCGCAACCTCCTGCTGCCCGGCGGACGGGAAGTCCTCGTCACCGCCCGCTATGTGCGCACCGAACGCCTCGGCCCCGTCCACCGCGTCGTCGTCACCCTGCGCGACACCGAGGCCCGGCGCCGCACCGAGCGCAGCCACGCCGAGCTGATCGCCACCGTCGCCCACGAGCTGCGCTCCCCCCTCACCTCCGTGAAGGGCTTCACGGCGACGCTGCTGGCCAAGTGGGAGCGGTTCACCGACGACCAGAAGCGGCTGATGCTGGAGACCGTCGACGCCGACGCCGACCGCGTCACCCGGCTCATCGCCGAGCTGCTCGACATCTCCCGCATCGACTCGGGCCGGCTGGAGGTCCGCCGCCAGCCCGTCGACATCGGCGCCGCCGTCGGCCGCCACATCCAGGCGTACGTCGCCGCCGGTCAGGAGGCCGACCGCTTCCTGCTGCGCGTCGCCCAGCCGCTGCCCGACCTGTGGGCCGACCCCGACAAGATCGACCAGGTGCTCAGCAACCTGCTGGAAAATGCCGTGCGGCACGGCGAGGGAACCGTCACCATTGACGTCACGCCCACGGCGTCCCCCCGGGAAGGGGAGGACGTCGGCACGTCGGTCACGGTGAGCGACGAGGGGGCGGGCATCCCGGAGGAGTCCATGAACCGCGTCTTCACCCGCTTCTGGCGGGGCAGCAAGCGCGGCGGCACCGGCCTCGGGCTGTACATCGTCAAGGGCATCGTCGAGGCCCACGGCGGCACCATCACGGTCGGCCGCGCCCCCGGCGGCGGCGCCGAGTTCCGATTTACGTTGCCCGTGGCGGCACCGGCGTACCTCACCTGAGAAGCACCAGAGGCGGCCGACGACCCCCACGGGCGTAATCAGCGTTCCACAGCCCCGTTAGACTCGGTCTTTGGCACCTTTGCGTCCAGTTCCGCGGACGAAGCGTCTCCCGCTCCGTCTCCGGACCGTAGACGGGGCGTTCCAGCCAGCCAATCGGAAGCACGGGAAGAGATGTCGGCACCGAATAAGTCGTACGACCCTGTCGAGGTCGAGGCGTTGAAACCGGAAGAGATCGAGCGCATGCGGGACGAGGCGCTCGCCGCCTTCGCCGCCGCGGACTCCCTCGACGCGCTCCAGGAGGCCAAGGTCGCCCACACCGGCGGCACCTCCCCGCTGTCGCTGGCCAACCGCGAGATCGGCGCCCTGCCCCCGCACGCCAAGGCCGAGGCCGGCAAGCGCGTCGGCATGGCCCGCGGCGCCGTGAACAAGGCGCTGGCCGCCCGCCAGGAGGAGCTGGAGGCCGAGCGCGACGCGCGCGTCCTGGTCGAGGAGGCCGTGGACGTCACGCTGCCCCACGACCGCGTCCCGGCCGGCGCCCGCCACCCGCTCACCACGCTCTCCGAGCGCATCGAGGACGTCTTCGTGGCCATGGGCTACGAGGTCGCCGAGGGCCCCGAGGTCGAGGCCGAGTGGTTCAACTTCGACGCCCTCAACATCGGCCCGGACCACCCCGCCCGCGGCGAGGCCGACACCTTCTTCGTGCAGGGCCCCGAGGGCGGCACTGAGGCCGGCGTCGTGCTGCGCACCCACACCTCGCCCGTGCAGATCCGCTCCCTGCTCGACCGCGAGCTGCCGGTCTACGTGATCTGCCCCGGCCGGGTGTACCGCACCGACGAGCTGGACGCCACGCACACCCCCGTCTTCCACCAGGTCGAGCTGCTCGCCATCGACGAGGGCCTGACCATGGCGGACCTCAAGGGCACCCTGGACCACATGGTCCAGTCGCTGTTCGGCGCGGAGATGAAGACCCGGCTCCGGCCGAACTTCTTCCCCTTCACCGAGCCGTCCGCCGAGATGGACATGCTCTGCTACGTCTGCAAGGGCGCGTCCGTCGGCAACCCCGACCGCCCCTGCCGCACCTGCTCCAGCGAGGGCTGGATCGAGCTGGGCGGCTGCGGCATGGTCAACCCGCGGGTGCTCACCGCCTGCGGCGTCGACCCCGAGAAGTACAGCGGCTTCGCCTTCGGGTTCGGCATCGAGCGGATGCTGATGTTCCGCCACAACGTCGAGGACATGCGAGACATGGTCGAGGGTGACGTCCGGTTCACCCGGCCGTTCGGGATGGAGATCTGATGCGGGTCCCGCTTTCTTGGCTGCGGGAGTACGTCGACCTGCCGGCCACCGAGACCGGCCGCGACGTGCAGGCCAAGCTGATTTCGGCCGGCCTGGAGGTCGAGACCGTCGAGCACCTGGGCGCCGACCTCAAGGGTCCGCTCGTCGTCGGCCAGGTGCTGACCATCGAGGAGCTGGAGGGCTTCAAGAAGCCGATCCGCTTCTGCACCGTGGACGTCGGCCAGGCCAACGGCACCGGTGAGCCCCAGGAGATCGTCTGCGGCGCCCGGAACTTCTCCGTCGGCGACAAGGTCGTCGTGGTCCTGCCCGGCGCCACCCTGCCCGGCGGCTTCTCCATCAGCGCCCGCAAGACCTACGGCAAGACGTCCCACGGCATGATCTGCTCCAGCGACGAGCTGGGCATGGGCGACGACGGCACCCACGGCATCATCGTGCTGCCGCCGGAGACCGAGGTCGGCAAGGACGCCATCGAGCTGCTGGAGCTGGTCGACGAGGTCCTGGACATCGCCGTCACCGCCAACCGCGGCGACTGCCTGTCCATCCGCGGCGTGGCCCGCGAGACCGCCATCGCCTACGGGCTGCCGCTGCGCGACCCGGCCCTGCTGGACGTGCCCGCGCCGAACGCCTACGGCTACCCGGTGAAGATCGCCGACCCGAGCGGCTGCGACCGTTTCACCGCCCGCACGGTGACCGGCCTCAGCGCCGAGGCGCGCTCCCCGATCTGGCTCCAGCGCCGGCTCCAGAAGGTCGGCATGCGCCCGATCTCCCTCGCCGTCGACGTCACGAACTACGTGATGATGGAGCTGGGCCAGCCCCTGCACGCCTACGACCGCTCCCTCGTCCAGGGCACCATCGGCGTCCGCCGCGCCGAGGAGGGCGAGAAGATCGTCACCCTCGACGGAGTCGAGCGGAAGCTGCACGCCGAGGACCTGGTCATCACCGACGACCGCGGTCCCATCGGCCTCGCCGGCGTCATGGGCGGCGCCAACACCGAGATCGCCGACCACTCCGACACCGAGAACGCGACGAGTGACGTCGTCATCGAGGCAGCCCACTTCGACCAGGTGGCCATCGCGCGCACCGCCCGCCGGCACAAGCTGTCCTCCGAGGCGTCCCGCCGCTTCGAGCGCGGCGTCGACCCGCAGGCCGCCGCCGCTGCCGCGCAGCGCACCGTCGACCTGCTGGTGCTGCTCGCGGGCGGCACCGCCGAGGCCGGCGTCACCGAGATCAGCGCCCCGCCCGTGCCGCACACCATCACCGTGGCGGCGGACCACCCGGACAAGGTCGCGGGTGTGACCTACGGCCGCGAGACCGTCGTACGGCGCCTCCAGGAGGTCGGCTGCGACGTGTACGGCCAGGACGAGCTGATCGTCACCGCGCCGTCCTGGCGGCCCGACCTCACCGACCCGAACGACCTGGCCGAAGAGGTCATCCGCCTGGAGGGCTACGAGAACCTGCCCTCCACGCTGCCCCGCCCCCCGGCGGGCCGCGGCCTCACCGCCCGTCAGCGGCTGCGCCGCCGGGTCGGCCGTGCCCTGGCCGGTGCCGGTTACGTCGAGGCGCCGAACTACCCGTTCGTCAGCGAGCAGGTCTTCGACCAGCTCGGCCTGGACGCCGACGACCCGGACCGCCGCGTCGTCAAGCTGGTCAACCCGCTCAGCGACGAGGAGCCCGCACTGCGGACCTCGCTGCTGCCGGGCCTGCTCGGCGCCCTGCGCCGCAACGACGGCCGTGGCTCGCACGACCTGGCCCTCTTCGAGACGGGCCTGGTCTTCCACCCGCGCGACGAGCAGCGCATCGCCGCCGACCTGCCCGTGGACCGTCGTCCCAGCCAGGACGACCTCGCCGCGCTGGACGCCGCGCTGCCCGACCAGCCGCGGCACGTCGCCGTCGTCCTGGCCGGCGCCCGCGAGCAGGCCGGCTGGTGGGGCAAGGGCCGTCCGGCCGACTGGGCCGACGCGGTCGAGTCCGCCCGGACGGTGGCCCGCGAGGCCGGTGCCGAACTGGGCGTCCGCAAGGGTCAGTACGGGCCCTGGCACCCGGGCCGCTGCGCCGAGCTGTTCGTCACGGTGGACGGCGAGGAGCGCGTCGTCGGACACGCCGGTGAGCTGCACCCGCGCGTCGTGAAGACGCTGGGTCTGCCCGCGCGCACCTGCGCGATGGAGCTGGACCTCGACGCGGTGGCGGGCGTCGGCGACGGCACCCCGCAGGCGCCGGGCATCTCCACGTTCCCGGTCGCCACGCAGGACGTCGCCCTGGTGGTCGACGCGTTCGTCCCGGCGAGCGAGGTCGAGGCGGCGCTGCGCGAGGGCGCGGGCGAACTGCTGGAGTCCATCCGGCTGTTCGACGTCTACGACAACGCGGAGCAGCTGGGTGAGGGACGCAAGTCCCTCGCGTACGCGCTGCGCTTCCGCGCGGGCGACCGGACGCTGACGGTCGACGAGGCGTCGGCGGCGCGGGACGCGGCGGTCGCCCTCGCGGGCGAGCGGGTCGGAGCGGTGCTGCGTAGTTAGGGGTTCGCGTTCGCCCGAGGGGCGGGGGGCTTCTGCCGATCGGCGACTGCGGGTAGTCGGTGGCCGGTCGCGCAGTTCCCCGCGCCCCTTGTCGGCGTCAGGGTGACGTCCCTCCAGGGGCGCGAGCAACCACGACGCGTCCCGCCCTCGACGACGCACGCCTACCCTGAACGGCGTTCACGCACCCCGCACAACCGGCAAAGCCGTCCGCCCCGCCACGGAGTGTCGGGCAGGCAGCCGGGCGGACGGCGTGAGAACGGGCCGCCGCACTGTACGAGGGGGAGCCGGCGGCCCGGCCGGCCTCTTTCGAGGCCCTTCAGTCAACCGGTCCGGAACTCTGCGCGACAGCGCGCACACGTTGCGGATGCGCGTACTCCGTTCACACCCCGTGTGAAGCCCGACGCACTACGCTGTCGGCACCCGAGACACCGGGGGCACCCATGCAGCCCAACACCCTGCTCGACGCGATCCTCGACGAGGCCGGGATCTCGCACGCGGGACTGGCCGCGCACGTCAACCAGGCGGGCCGGGCCCGCGGGCTGGCACTGAGATACGAACACACCGCCGTCGCGCGGTGGTTGAGGGGGCAGCGCCCGCGGGGCCAGGTGCCCGACCTGATCTGCGAGGTGCTGGCGGCCCGGCTGCACCGGCCGGTCACCCTCGACGACATCGGCCTCGGTGTGCCCGGCGAACCGGCCGCTGTGCACACCGGCTCGCTGTCCGGGTTCGTGGAGCGGGCGACCGCGCTGTGGCGCTCCGACCAGCAGCAGCGTCCGCACATCCTGGGCGCCCCGGCCCTCACCGGGACGCCCGCCGTGATGCCGGTGTGGGAGTGGGAGAACCCGCCCGAGGACGTCGACGTCTCGCGCGGCGGCCGGCACCCGGTCACGCCCGCCGACCTGGAGATGCTGCGCTGCGCCCGCGCCCACTACGAGCAGATGTACCGCAAGGCCGGCGGCATGGCGACCCGCGCCCGCATCGTCGGATTCCTCAACGCCGAGGCGGCGCCGCTGCTGCGCGGCAGTTACACCGACGCCACCGGACGCCAGCTCCACCGGGCCACCGGCGGTCTCGTCGCGGTCGCCGGCATCTGCGCGTACGACTCCGACGCGCACGGACTCGCCCAGCGCTACTTCCACCAGGCCCTGCGGCTCGCGAAGGCGAGCGGGGACCGGGGTCTGGGCGCCTACGTGATCGCGCTGCTGGTCAACCAGGCGCTGTTCATGCGGGAGCACCGGCAGGCCGTCGCCTTCGCCGAGGCCGCCCTGCGCACCGCCGGCCGGCACATCACGCCCGCGCTCGCCTCCGACCTGTACGCGATGCAGGCGAAGGCGTACGCCCACCTCGGCGACGGCACGAGCGCCCTGTCCTGCATCCGGCGGGCCGAGCAGGCCGCCGAACGCATCCGCCGGGGGTACGAGCCCGACGAGACCGGCTATGTGCAGCCCGGCCTGGTCAACGTCCAGGTGGCGGAGGCGCTGCTGAGTCTCGGTCAGCTGACGGCGGCGGCCGAGCACGCGGCGGCCGCGGTCGACAACCCGGCGCACGACCGCGGCCGGGTGCACCGGCTGGCGATGCTCAGCACCATCGAACTGCGCCAGGGCAACGCCGACAAGGCGGTGGCCACCGCGGTGCAGATGGCCGAGCAGGCCCGGGGCATGGAGTCGCAGCGCCTGCGCGACAGACTGCGCGCGGTGCGCGAGCACCTGGTGCGCAGCGGCTGCGCGGGCACGACCGAGGCCGCCGCACTCATCGACGGGGCGCTGCGCGTCCCCCTCTGACGCCCCGCTGCCGCGCCACCGCCGCGGCCCGCGCCGTCATCGTGCGCCTGCTGCCGGGCCGCTCCTGCTGCGATATTGCCACCTACTCCAGGAAAGGTGGCAGAACCGTGCAGTGGACGAAACAAAACGAAAAGACTGTGTACTCAAACCGCTGGTTCAGCGTCAATCTGGCCGATGTCGGGCTACCGGACGGCCGACACCTCGACCACTTCCTCATACGCATGCGGCCCGTGGCCGTGGCCACGGTCGTCAACGAGGCCGACGAGGTCCTGCTGCTGTGGCGGCACCGCTTCATCACCGACAGCTGGGGCTGGGAACTGGCGGCCGGCGTCGTCGAGGACGGCGAGGACGTCGCGGCGGCCGCGGCCAGGGAACTGGAGGAGGAGACCGGCTGGCGGCCGGGACCGCTGCGCCACCTCATGAGCGTGGAGCCGTCCAACGGGCTCACCGACGCCCGGCACCACATCTACTGGGCCGACGACGGCACCTACGTCGGACACCCCGTGGACGACTTCGAGTCGGACCGCCGGGAGTGGATTCCGCTGAAGGTCGTGCCCGACCTGGTCGCCCGAGGGGAGGTCCCGGCCGCCAACATGGCGGCCGCGTTACTCCTGCTGCACCACCTCAGGACCCAGGACCGGGGCTAGTGTCCGAGGGCCTGCCACACGGCCACGGCCAGCGCGCCCAGTGCCGTGAGGACCGCGACCGAGGGCAGTGGCCAGCGGGCGTGTTCCAGGGCGGTCAGCCGGGTGCTCAGGTCCTCCAGCTCCTTGGCGCCCTCCTCGGTGCGGTGCGCGAGCAGGGCCAGTCCGCCCTCGACGCGGGCGTGGGCCACATCGAGCCGGCGCCGTAACTCTGCGAGTTCTCCCAGATGGGCGGAACGCTCGGGATCGGCGGTCACGAAACCGCTCCTTTCCGTTGTCGTCTCACGTCCCTTGCATGTGCATGGTGAGTCAACCCGCCTGGTGGGCGCATGGGGAGAGTGTGCGATAGGCATATGCGAGCCCGGCATTCACACGCCGTGCGAACGCCGCGGGCCCGGCACCCCGAAAGGTGCCGGGCCCGCAGGACGGTCACTGTGCGTGTCGACCGCGGCCGGGTCAGCCGTAGGTGTAGAAGCCCGACCCGGTCTTGCGGCCCAGCCGGCCCGCGTCGACCATGCGCTGGAGCAGCGGGGGAGCGGCGTACAGCGGCTCCTTGTACTCCTCGTACATCGAGTAGGCGACCGAGGCGACCGTGTCCAGGCCGATCAGGTCGGACAGCTTCAGCGGGCCCATCGGGTGGGCGCAGCCCATCTCCATGCCGTTGTCGATGTCCTCGCGGCTGGCGATGCCCGACTCGAACATCCGGATCGCCGAGAGGAGGTAGGGGATCAGCAGCGCGTTGACCACGAAGCCGGAACGGTCCTGGGCGCGGATGGAGTGCTTGCCCAGCACCTTCTCGGTGAACAGCTGCGCGCGGCTCAGCGTGCCCTCGGAGGTGGTGAGCGCCGGGATCAGCTCGACCAGCTGCTGCACCGGGGCCGGGTTGAAGAAGTGGATGCCGATGACGTGGTCGGGCCGCGAGGTGGCGACGGCCAGCTTCACCAGCGGGATCGAGGACGTGTTGGAGGCCAGGATGGCGTCCGGCCGGGTCACGACCTGGTCCAGCACCTGGAAGATCTCCGTCTTGACCTGCTCGTTCTCGACGACGGCCTCGATCACCAGATCACGGTCGGCGAACTCGCCGAGGTCGGTCGTGAAGCTCAGGCGCGCCTGCGTCGCGTCCCGCTCCTCCTCGGTGATCTTCCCGCGCTCGGCGGCCTTGTCGAGCGAGTTGTACAGCCGGGTCCGGCCGATCTCCAGGGCCTCGCCGGTGGTCTCGGCGACCATCACCTCCAGACCGGAGCGGGCGCACACCTCGGCGATGCCCGCTCCCATCTGACCGCAGCCCACCACGCCGACGCGTGCGATATCTCCAGAGATGCCGGTCACATCGTCCCTTTCGCTGACTTCACGGCTGTGGCAGCAGGCACGCGGGGTCCCCGGTGCCTGCTCCGATCGAGCACGTTACCCCCGAATGGTCACGGATCAGTCTCCCGGGTCGGGCATGCTGAGGCCCCGTACACGATCCGTGACCGCGCGGATCCACAGCGTTCAGGAGGTTCCCCCATGGGCGGTGTCTCGCGTCGCGCCTTCGCGGTGGCGGCGTTGTCGGCGTTCACGACGGCGCCCCGGGCGTCGGCGGCGCCGGGCCCCTCGGCCGCGCCCGCTCCGCCGGCCGCCCCGGCCCCCGTCGCCGGGCCCCGCGCGGGCGGTGCCGCCACCGCCGGGATGCGCGGCATGTGGCTGGCCACCGTGACGGGCCGCGACTGGCCCAGCCGCGCGGGGCTGCGCGCCGCGGAGCAGCGCGCCGAACTGATCGGACACCTCGACACGGCGGTCCGGCACGGCCTCAACACGGTGATCTTCCAGGTGCGGCCCACCGCCGACGCGCTGTGGCCCTCGCCTCACGAGCCGTGGTCGGAGTACCTGACCGGCAGCCAGGGGCGGCACCCCGGCTGGGACCCGCTGGGCACGGCCGTCGAAGAGGCGCACGCCCGCGGCCTGGAGCTGCACGCCTGGTTCAACCCGTACCGCGTCGCCACGCACGACGTCCCCAGCCGCCTGGTGCCGTCCCACCCCGCGCGCCGGCACCCCGAGTGGGTGGTGCCGTACGGCGGGAAGCTCTACTACGACCCGGGGCTGCCCGAGGTCCGGGCCTTCGTGCAGGACGCGATGATGGACGCGGTGGAGAAGTACGCGGTGGACGGCGTCCACTTCGACGACTACTTCTACCCCTATCCGGTGGCGGGCCGCAGCTTCGACGACGCCGGGACGTACGGCACGTACGGCGGCGGTTTCGCGGCCAAGGCCGCCTGGCGGCGGAACAACATCGACCTGCTGGTGCGCGAGACCGCGGAGCGGGTCAAGAAGATCCGGCCGGCCGCCCGCTTCGGCATCAGCCCCTTCGGGGTCTGGCGCAACGCGGCCACCGACGCCGAGGGCTCGGACACGAAGGCCGGCGTGCAGACCTACGACGACCTGCACGCGGACACCCGCAAGTGGGTGCGCGAGGGCTGGATCGACTACATCGTCCCGCAGCTCTACTGGAACATCGGCCTGCCCGCCGCCGACTACGCCAAGCTCCTGCCCTGGTGGGCGGAGGTGGCCGAGGGAAGCCGGACCGAGCTGTACGTCGGCGAGGCCCTGTACAAGGCCGGTGACCCGGCGCAGGGCGACGCGTGGCAGGACCCGGCGGAACTGTCCCGGCACCTCACGCTCGCCCGGGAGCACCCCGAGGTGCGTGGGCACGTCTACTTCTCGGCGAAGGACGTCGCCGAGGACCGGATCGGCGCGATGGCACGCGTGAGCGCCGACCACTACGCGCGGCCGGCCCGCGCCTCGCGCCGCTGAGCGCTCCGGCTACAGCTGGATCTCCCTGTGCCGGATCTCCGAGTCGGGGCCGGGCGAGCACACCGCCTCGTGCCCGTCCTCGAACCGGACCCGGTACGGGGGAGCGCCCTCCTTGCCCATGACTTCGACGATCTCCGCGACCTTGTCGTGCTCACCGACGACCCGGCCGTGCTGGATCAACTGGTCGCCCTTGGTTGCGCGCATCTGTGAGGCCTCCTCACGCGTGTGCCGCACATGTCCGCCGCTCACCCCCGGGCCCGCTGGGTGACCGCGATGCACACCAGTACCGCCGCGGCCGTCAGCGGAGCGGCCACCGTCAGGTGCTCGCCCAGGAGAAGTACCGACCACACCAGTGTGAGCAGCGGCTGGGCCAGCTGCAACTGGCTCGCCTTCGGGATGCCGATCGCCGCCATGCCCCGGTACCAGACCACCAGCCCGAGGAACTGCGAGCCCACCGCCACCCACAGCAGCCCGGCCACCCCGTGCGCCGTCAGGCGCACCGGCTCGAACGACAGGGCCACGGCCGCCATCGGCACCGTCACCGGCAGGCACAGCACCAGCGCCCAGCCGATGACCTGCCAGCCCGGCATCACCCGGGCCAGCCGACCGCCCTCGGTGTAACCGGCCGCGCACACCAGCAGCGCCCCGAAGAGATAGGCGTCGGCGGAGGTCAGGGCGCCGCCGCTCTGCTGCACCGTGAAGGCGATGACGGCGGCCGCGCCCGCCAGTGCCGCCGCCCAGAAGGTGCGCGACGGGCGGGTGCCGATGCGCAGGGCGGACAGCAGCGCGGTGGTCAGCGGGAGCAGCCCGACCACGACGGCGGCGTGCGCGGTGGTCGAGGTCTGCAGGGCGAGCGTGGTCAGCAGCGGGAAGCCGAGGACGACGCCCGCGCCCACGACCGCCAGCCCGAACCGGTGGCGCCGCTCGGGGACCGGCACCCGCAGGGCCAGCAGACAGCCCCCGGCGATCACCGCGGCGAGGATGGAGCGCACGGCGATCAGGGACCAGGGGCCGAAACCCTCGAGCCCCCAGGCCGTCGCGGGAAAGGTGAGGGAGAAGGCGACGACGCCCAGGGCCGCCTGGAGGGTGCCGAGGGAGCGGGCGCCGGACGCGCTGTCCGGACCGTCCACTGCTATCGCCGTAGGGCGGGTAGCGCTACTCTGTGCTCTCATGCAAGAGCGTAGCAGTGTCGCTGACCTGGCGAACCAGCTGAGGAGTGAGCTCGACCGCTACTCTCCCGGCGGAAAGCTCCCGTCCAGCCGCGCCCTCGTCGACCGCTTCCGGGTGAGCCCGGTGACCGTCTCCCGTGCCCTGGCGCAACTGGCCGCCGAGGGACTGGTGGTCACCCGGCCCGGCGCCGGCGCCTTCCGGGCCCGGCCCCGCCCCTCCGCGACCTCCGGCGGCGACACGTCCTGGCAGGAGGTCGCGCTCAGCGCCGACGGCGCCGCCGACCTCGTGCCGCGCTCGGTGGACGCCTCCGGGGTGCTGGTCTCGCTGGCCGCTCCGCCACCCGGCGTGATCGAGTTCAACGGCGGCTATCTGCACCCCTCGCTGCAGCCGGAACGCGCGATGGCGGCGGCCCTGTCCCGGGCCGGGCGCCGGCCCGGCGCCTGGGGCCGTCCGCCGATGGAAGGGCTGCCGGAACTGCGGGAGTGGTTCGCCCGCGGCATCGGCGGCGCCATCACGGCGGCGGAGGTGCTGATCACCTCGGGCGGCCAGTCCGCGCTGACCACCGCCCTGCGCGCGCTCGCCCCGCCCGGCACGCCCGTCCTCGTCGAGTCCCCGACGTACCCCGGGATGCTGGCCATCGCCCGGGCGGCCGGTCTGCGCCCGGTGCCGGTCCCGGTGGACGCGGACGGCGTGCGGCCCGCCCTGCTCGCCGACGCCTTCCGGGCGACCGGCGCCCGCGTCTTCGTCTGCCAGCCCCTGTTCCAGAACCCGACCGGCGCCGTGCTCGCGCCCGAGCGGCGCGGCGAGGTGCTGCGCATCGCCCGGGCGGCCGGCGCCTTCGTCGTCGAGGACGACTTCGTACGGCGCCTGGTGCACGAGGACGCGGGGCCGCTGCCCGCCCCGCTCGCCGCCGACGACCCGGACGGCGTCGTCGTGCACGTCGGCTCGCTCACCAAGGCCACCTCGCCCAGCTTCCGGGTGAGCGCCCTGGCCGCCCGCGGGCCGGTGCTGGAGCGGCTGCGGGCCATCCAGGTCGTCGACACCTTCTTCGTGCCCCGGCCCCTCCAGGAGGCGGCCCTGGAACTGGTGGGTTCGCCCGCCTGGCCGCGCCATCTGCGTGCCGTCTCGGCGGAGCTGAGGGCCCGCCGGGACGCCATGACGTCCGCCCTGCGCCTGCACCTCCCCGAGATCTCCCTGCCCCGCATCCCCTCCGGCGGCTACCACCTGTGGCCCCGCCTGCCCGAGGGCACGGACGAGACCGCCCTGACCGCGGCGGCCCTGCGCGCGGGCGTCGCGGTCACCCCGGGCCGCCCGTACTTCAGCGCCGAGCCGCCGGCTCCCCACCTGCGGCTGAGCTTCGCGGCGGTGGCGGGAACCGGGGAGATCGCGGAGGGGGTACGCCGCCTGCGCACGGCCTGCGCGGAAGCAGGGGGACGACGCGGGTGAACCCGCCCTCGACGCGGCCGCACCGTCCCTGCGACCATCCCCGCATGACCGCCACACCGAGCCTGCCCGAGGGCTACGAGATCTCCACCGACCCGCAGCGGATCGACGCCGGACGCGTGCACCACTGGCTCTCCACCGACGCCTACTGGGCACTCGGACGCTCCCGGGAGAAGCAGGACCGGGCGATCGAGGGCTCGCTCAACTTCGGCGTGCACGACGCGCTGTCGGGGGAGCAGGTGGCGTACGCCAGGGTGATCACCGACCGGGCCACCTTCGCCTGGCTGTGCGATGTGTACGTCGACACCTCGGTGCGCGGCAAGGGCATCGGCACGGCGCTGGTCGCGGCGGTGCGCGAGCACCTGAGGGCGTACGGGCTGCGGCGGATCCTGCTGGCCACCCACGACGCGCACGGGGTCTACGAGAAGCTCGGCTTCACGGCACTGGACCGGCCGGACCAGTGGATGGCGCACACGTTCGACCGGTGAACCCGGGCACGAGGTGACGCCATCGGTGGCGCGCCGCCGGCCCAACTCGCGCTCAGGGGGTGCGACACGGGCCGCCGGCGCGGGCTGACCCCCGGTGGGCCGTGGCCCGCGAGCCGGCCGCCGTGGACGCCCGGCTCGCCGATCCGCGCACGGCACCGCACGGCGGGGAGTCGCTGCCGGCCTTCGTCGTCCGGGTCGGCGGCCGGCTCGGCACCCGCCCCGGCGAGGACGGCGACCGCATTGTCGCCGTGGCCGAGCCGTCCGTGAACCGGGCCGCGCCGGTCCACGTCCTGAAGGCGCCGCCGTCGACGTACCGGAACCTCGACGTACGTCCCTTGTCGACCACGACCGTCACCGGCCGCGCGGGCCGCTGGAACCTCCGCTTCGAGGGGGCGCCGGCCTGATCACGCCCCCTCCCGGGAGTAGTCCGTGATCAACAGCAGGTCCTTCGCCGGGCCGCCCACCCGCCACACGGTCCGCCAGTGGTCCGCGTCCCGGACGGTGAACTCGCCGCGGTACAGGTCGGCCGCGCAGGGATGGTCGGCCACATGGCGTCCCGACGCCAGGTCCAGGGAGTGGAAGGGCCGGCCGTCGGCGAAGCGCACGTCGGCGGTGCCGGGCCCGGCCCCCGGTTCGTAGCGCAGCGTCCGCTCGGCGGGGCGGGTCACACCCTGCCAGGTGAAGGCCCCGGCCTCCCGGCTCAGCAGCCCGCCGCCCGTGAGGCCCTCGAACGCCGTCGCTCCCTCGAAGCGGCCCTCCGCGCCGCTCGCCAGGTCCCGCACCGTCCGCTCGGTGCGCCACCGGCCCGCGAGATACGCCAGCACGTCCGGCACCGGCCACAACTCGCCCATTTCCACCCGCTTTCCGCCTCCGGCCCCCGGGTTGCCGCGCGACCCATTGACGCGCCCCCACCCCCTCCCTATCTTGCCGTTCGAAGTGCTGACCAATGTCCGATATTTCGAACGACGTGAGAGCCGCGGAGTATCCATGTCATCCCTGTCACGCACCACCCGCTGGAGACTCGGTCTCGGCGCGACCGCCCTCCTGACGGCGTCCGCCCTGCTGCCGTCCCCGGCGCACGCGGAAGCCGCCGCCGACTACACGATCACCGTCGACCCGTCCGCCCGGGGCGCCGCCATCGGCGACACGATGTACGGCGTCTTCTACGAGGACATCAACCGGGCCGCCGACGGCGGTCTGTACGCCGAGCTGGTGCAGAACCGGTCCTTCGAGTACTCGACCGCCGACCACGCCTCGTACACGCCGCTCACCTCCTGGACCGCGGACGGCGCCGCCGAGGTGCGCGACGACGCTGGCCGGCTCAACGAGCGCAACCGCAACTACCTCTCCCTGGGCGCCGGTTCCTCCGTCACCAACGCCGGCTACAACACCGGCGTCCACGTGGAGAAGGGCAAGAAGTACGACTTCTCCGTGTGGGCCCGCGCCGAGCGCGGCACCACCCTCACCGTCACGCTCAAGGACGCGGCGGGTCCGCTCGCGAAGGTGCGCGAGGTCGCCGCCGAGGGCGCGTGGCGCAAGTACACCGCCACCTTCACCGCCACCCGCACCAGCAACCGAGGCCGCCTCGCCGTCGCCACCACCGCACCGGCCGCCCTCGACATGGTGTCCCTCTTCCCCCGCGACACCTACAAGGGGCAGTCCAACGGCCTGCGCAAGGACCTCGCCGAGAAGATCGAGGCCCTCAGCCCCGGCTTCCTGCGCTTCCCCGGCGGCTGCCTGGTCAACACCGGCTCCATGGAGGACTACAGCGAGGCGAGCGGCTGGCAGCGCGAGCGCAGCTACCAGTGGAAGGACACCATCGGCCCCGTCGAGGAGCGCGCCACCAACGCCAACTTCTGGGGCTACAACCAGAGCTACGGCCTCGGCTACTACGAGTACTTCCGCTTCGCCGAGGACATCGGCGCCATGCCGCTGCCCGTCGTCCCCGCCCTGGTCACCGGCTGCGGCCAGAACAAGGCCACCGACGACGACGCGCTGCTGGAGCGGCACATCCAGGACACCCTGGACCTCATCGAGTTCGCCAACGGCCCGCGCACCAGCGAGTGGGGCGCCAAGCGCGCCGAGATGGGCCACCCCAAGCCCTTCGGCCTCACCCACATCGGCGTCGGCAACGAGGAGAACCTGCCCCGGGAGTTCATGGCCCGCTTCAAGGAGTTCCGCGCCGCCATCGAGGCCGAGTACCCGGACATCACCGTCGTCTCCAACTCCGGCCCGGACGACTCCGGAGTCACCTTCGACACCGCCTGGCAGCTCAACCGCGAGGCCGGCGTCGACATGGTCGACGAGCACTACTACAACAGCCCGCAGTGGTTCCTGCAGAACAACGACCGCTACGACTCCTACGACAGGAACGGCCCGAAGGTCTTCCTGGGCGAGTACGCCTCCCAGGGCAACGCCTGGAAGAACGCCCTCTCCGAGGCGGCCTTCATGACCGGCCTGGAGCGCAACGCCGACGTCGTCCAGCTGGCCTCCTACGCCCCGCTGCTCGCCAACGAGGACTACGTGCAGTGGAGCCCGGACATGATCTGGTTCAACAACCACGCGTCCTGGGGCTCGGCCAACTACGAGGTCCAGAAGCTCTTCATGAACAACACCGGCGACCGGGTCGTCCCGTCCACGGCGACCGGCACCCCGGCCGTCAGCGGCCCCATCACCGGCGCGGTCGGCCTGTCGACGTGGGCGACCAGCGCGGCCTACGACGACGTGCGGGTGACGTCGGCGGACGGTCAGACCCTGCTGTCCGACGACTTCTCCGGCGACGCCTCGCGGTGGACCCACACCGGCACCGGAGCCTGGAGCGTCCAGGACGGCGCGTACGTCCAGACCGACACCGCCGCCGAGAACACCATGGTCACGGCGGGCGACCCGTCCTGGAAGGACTACGACCTGCATGTCGAGGCCACCAAGAAGTCCGGCAAGGAGGGCTTCCTGATCGCCTTCGGTGTCAAGGACACCGGCAACTACTACTGGTGGAACCTGGGCGGCTGGAACAATACCCAGTCCGCGGTCGAACAGGCCTCGGACGGCGGCAAGTCGACGCTCCTGACGAAGGCGGGCTCGATCGAGACGGGCCGCGCCTACGACATCGACATCAAGGTGCGGGGCCGCCAGGTCACCCTCTACCTCGACGGCAAGGAGTGGGGAAGCTTCACCGACGACAAGCCGGCCGAGCCGTTCCGTCAGATCGTCACCGAGGACGAGCGCACCGGCGAGCTGATCGTCAAGGTCGTCAACGCCCAGGACACGCCGGCCCGCACCGCCGTCGACCTCGGCGGCGCGAAGGTGGCCTCCAAGGCCCGCGTCACCACGCTCGCCGCCGACCAGGACGCGGTCAACACGGAGACGGACACCCCGGTCACCCCGGTGCGGTCCACCTTCTCGGGGGTGGCCGGCGAGTTCACGTACACCTTCCCGGCGAACTCGGTGACCTTCCTGCGGATCAGGCAGCGGTAGCCGACCGGGCGGGCCGGGGGCGGCCGCACCCGTAGGCGCGGTCGCCCCGGGCCCGAACCCCGGCGGGTCGTCCCCCTCGTCCGGATTGCATAAACGTGCAGCGAAACGTATAGTCATGCCATCGAGGATGGAGGATGTCATGGCGGTACGTGCGGCGGTGGCCGGAGCGAGTGGGTACGCGGGCGGTGAGCTGCTGCGTCTGCTGCTCGCGCACCCCGACGTCGAGATCGGTGCCCTGACCGGCAACTCCAACGCGGGACAGAAGCTCGGCGCGCTGCAGCCGCACCTGCTGCCGCTGGCCGACCGGGTGCTGGAGCCGACCACGCCCGAGGTGCTCGCCGGGCACGACGTCGTGTTCCTCGCGCTGCCGCACGGGCAGTCCGCCGCCGTCGCCGAGCGGCTCGGCCCGGACGTGCTGGTCGTGGACATGGGCGCCGACTTCCGGCTGAAGGACGCCGGTGACTGGGAGCGGTTCTACGGCTCCCCGCACGCCGGCACCTGGCCCTACGGACTCCCCGAACTGCCGGGTGCCCGCGCCGCGCTGGAGGGGTCCAAGCGCGTCGCGGTGCCCGGTTGCTACCCGACCGCCGTCTCCCTGGCGCTCTTCCCGGCGTACGCCGCCGCGCTCGCCGAGCCCGAGGCCGTGATCGTCGCCGCCTCCGGCACCTCCGGCGCGGGCAAGGCGGCCAAGCCGCACCTGCTGGGCAGCGAGGTCATGGGCTCCATGTCGCCGTACGGCGTCGGGGGCCTGCACCGGCACACCCCCGAGATGATGCAGAACCTCGGCGCGGTGGCGGGGGAGCCGGTCAGCGTCTCCTTCACGCCGACCCTCGCGCCGATGCCCCGCGGCATCCTCGCCACCTGCAGCGCCAAGGCGAAGCCCGGCGTCACCGCCGAGGCCGTCCGCGCCGCCTACGAGAAGGCCTTCGCCGACGAGCCCTTCGTGCACCTGCTGCCCGAGGGCCAGTGGCCCGCGACCGCGTCCGTCTACGGTTCCAACGCCGTGTCGGTGCAGGTCGCGTACGACGCCGCCGCCGGTCGCATCATCGCGATCAGCGCCATCGACAACCTGGCCAAGGGCACCGCGGGCGGTGCCGTCCAGAGCATGAACCTCGCCCTCGGTCTCGACGAGACCACCGGACTGACGACGATCGGAGTCGCGCCGTGAGTGTGACGGCAGCAAAGGGATTCACGGCGGCGGGCATCGCCGCCGGGATCAAGGACAGCGGGAACCCCGACCTGGCCCTCGTGGTCAACAACGGCCCCCGACGCGCCGCCGCCGGTGTCTTCACCTCCAACCGCGTCAAGGCCGCGCCGGTCCTCTGGTCCGAGCAGGTGCTCAAGAGCGGGCAGCTGTCCGCGGTCGTCCTCAACTCCGGCGGCGCCAACGCCTGCACCGGACCCAAGGGCTTCCAGGACACCCACGCGACCGCCGAGAAGGCCGCCGAGGTGCTGGGGACGGGCGCGGGCGAGGTCGCGGTCTGCTCGACGGGGCTGATCGGCGTCCTGCTGCCGATGGACAAGCTGCTGCCGGGGATCGAGACCGCCGCCGCCCAGCTCTCCGAGCACGGCGGCGAGAAGGCCGCCATCGCCATCAAGACCACCGACACCGTGCACAAGACCTCCGTCGTCACGAAGGACGGCTGGACCGTCGGCGGCATGGCCAAGGGCGCCGGCATGCTCGCGCCGGGCCTCGCCACCATGCTCGTCGTCCTGACCACCGACGCCGACCTCGAGGCCGAGGTGCTCGACCGCGCCCTGCGGGACGCCACCCGGGTCACCTTCGACCGCGTCGACTCCGACGGCTGCATGTCGACCAACGACACCGTGCTGCTGCTCGCCTCCGGCGCCGCCGGCGTCACCCCGGAGTACGCCGACTTCGCCGAGGCCGTCCGCACCGTCTGCGACGACCTCGGACAGCAGCTCATCCGGGACGCCGAGGGCGCCAGCAAGGACATCAAGGTCGAGGTCGTGAACGCCGCGACCGAGGACGACGCCGTCCAGGTGGGCCGCACCATCGCCCGCAACAACCTGCTCAAGTGCGCCATCCACGGCGAGGACCCCAACTGGGGCCGCGTCCTGTCCGCGATCGGCACCACCGACGCCGCCTTCGAGCCCGACCGCCTCAACGTCGCCATCAACGGCGTCTGGGTCTGCAAGAACGGCGGCGTCGGCGAGGACCGCGAGCTGGTCGACATGCGCTACCGCGAGGTCCACATCGTCGCCGACCTCGCCGCCGGCGACGCCACGGCCACGATCTGGACCAACGACCTCACCGCCGACTACGTCCATGAGAACAGCGCGTACTCGTCATGAGCAACGGACCCACGCGGAAGCACACCGCGCTCCCCAAGGCGCAGATCCTCATCGAGGCGCTGCCCTGGCTGACCCGGCACCACGGCAAGACCGTCGTCATCAAGTTCGGCGGCAACGCCATGATCGACGAGGACCTGAAGGCCGCCTTCGCCCAGGACGTGGTCTTCCTGCGCCACGCCGGCCTCAAGCCCGTCGTCGTGCACGGCGGCGGCCCGCAGATCAGCGCCGCCCTGGACAAGGCCGGCATCGTCAGCGAGTTCAAGGCCGGCCTGCGGGTCACCACCGAGGACGCCATGGACGTCGTACGGATGGTGCTGGCCGGGCAGGTGCAGCGGGAGCTGGTCGGGCTGCTCAACCAGCACGGACCGCTCGCCGTCGGCCTCACCGGCGAGGACGCGCACACCATCACCGCCACCAAGCACCGGCCCGAGATCGACGGGGAGTCCGTCGACATCGGCCGGGTCGGCGAGATCACCGAGATCGACACCGGCGCCATCGAGGCGCTGCTGGCCGACGGCCGCATCCCGGTCGTCTCCTCGATCGCCCGTTCCCAGGACGACGGACATGTCTACAACGTCAATGCTGATACGGCGGCTGCGGCACTCGCTGCGGCGCTCGGCGCCGAGACTCTCATGGTCCTCACCGACGTCGAGGGCCTGTACGAGGACTGGCCGAACTCCGACGAGGTGATCAGCCGCCTCACCGCCACCCAGCTGGAGAAGCTGCTGCCCGAGCTGTCCAGCGGCATGGTGCCGAAGATGGAGGGCTGCCTGCACGCCGTACGCAACGGCGTCACCACGGCCCGCGTCATCGACGGCCGGGTCCAGCACTCGATCCTGCTGGAGATCTTCACCGACGAGGGCATCGGCACGATGGTCGTGCCGGACGGACAGGGGGAGTCGTGAGCAACGCCGGGGGACCGGACACAGGGGGAGCCGTGAGCAACGAGGAACTGACCGGGCGCTGGCAGGGCGCGCTCATGAACAACTACGGCACGCCGCGGCTGCCGCTGGTGCGGGGCGAGGGCTCCCGGCTGTGGGACGCCGACGGCAAGGAGTACCTGGACTTCGTCGGCGGCATCGCGGTCAACGCGCTCGGCCACGCCCACCCGGCCGTGGTCGAGGCGGTGAGCCGGCAGATCGCCTCCCTCGGCCACGTCTCCAACCTCTTCATCGCCGAGCCGCCCGTCGCGCTCGCCGAACGGCTGCTCCAGCGCTTCGGCCGCGACGGCAAGGTCTTCTTCTGCAACTCCGGCGCCGAGGCCAACGAGGGCGCCTTCAAGATCGGCCGGCTGACCGGGCGGCCGCACATGGTCGCCACCGACGGCGGCTTCCACGGCCGGACCATGGGCGCCCTCGCCCTCACCGGCCAGCCCGGCAAGCAGGAGCCCTTCCTGCCACTGCCCGGTGACGTCACGCACGTCCCGTACGGCGACCCGCAGGCCCTCGCCGCCGCGGTCACCGAGGAGACGGCTCTGGTGATCATCGAGCCGATCCAGGGGGAGAACGGCGTCGTCGTCCCGCCTCCCGGCTATCTGAAGGCGGCCCGCGCCATCACCGCCGCCACCGGCGCGCTGCTGGTCCTGGACGAGGTGCAGACCGGCGTCGGCCGGACCGGGCACTGGTTCGAGTACCAGGCCCACGAGGGCGTCCTGCCGGACGTCGTCACCCTCGCCAAGGGCCTCGGCGGCGGGCTGCCGCTCGGCGCCACGGTCGCCTTCGGCCGTGCCGCCGAACTCCTCCAGCCGGGGCAGCACGGCACGACCTTCGGCGGCAACCCCGTCGCCTGCGCCGCCGGCCTCGCCGTCCTCGACACCCTCGCGGACGAGGGCCTGCTGGACCACGTCAAGCGGCAGGGCGAGAAGATCCGCGGCGGCGTCGAGGCGCTGGGCCACCCGCTCGTCGCCCACGTCCGGGGCGCCGGACTCCTCCTGGGTATCGTGCTCACCGAGCCGCTCGCACCCCAGGTGCAGCAGGCGGCTCAGGACGCCGGAATCCTGGTGAACGCGCCCGCACCCGATGTCGTACGGCTGATGCCGCCGCTGAACCTCGGCGACGACGTGGTGGACGCGTTCCTCGGGGCGCTGCCCGGCATCCTTGACCAGGCCGCCGACGCGGCCCACGGGGACGGACGATCCGGAGAATGAGACGACGATGAGCCAGGCGCAGGAGCACGAGCAGACCGGTGGGCCTGCCGTACCGCAGACCCGCACCGCACGCCACCGCCGGATCGTGGACATCCTCAACCGGCAGGCGGTGCGCTCGCAGAGCCAGCTCGCGAAGCTGCTCGCCGACGACGGACTGTCCGTCACGCAGGCGACGCTCTCCCGCGACCTGGACGAGCTGAACGCGGTCAAGATCCGCAACAACGACGGCGACCTCATCTACGCGGTGCCCAGCGAGGGCGGTTTCCGCACCCCGCGGGCGCCGCTCGGGGAGTCGGCGAAGGAGGAGCGGATGCGGCGGCTCTCCGCGGAACTGCTCATCTCCGCGGAGGCCTCGGCCAACCTCGTGGTCCTGCGCACCCCTCCGGGCGCGGCGCAGTTCCTCGCCTCGGCGATCGACCAGGCGGAGCTGCACGACATCCTGGGGACGATCGCGGGTGACGACACCCTGCTGCTGATCAGCAGGGAGCCGACGGGCGGGCAGGCGCTGGCGGACCATCTGCTGCGGCTGGCTCAGAACGGGCACTGAGCGCCGCGCGGCTCGTGCCGGTAGGGGCGCTCGGGTGCTCGGGATGCGCGGGGGTGCTCCAGGCCGTGGTGGCGTGCGGGCCGGGGGTGGCCGGTCGCGCGGTTCCCCGCGCCCCCGTCAGAGGCGTTCGGCGCGCGCCGGGACGGCTTCGGCCTCCCGACGCCGGCCGAGTGCCACCGCCGTCGCCAGCAGGACCGCGCCCAGCGACGGCAGCAGCAGCGGCAGGGCGACCGTCTCGACCAGGAGCGCGCCCGCGGCCAGCCCGAGGACGTTCGGCGCGAAGACCAGGGTGCCGGCGGTGGCGCTCACCCGGCCCAGCAGCGGTCCCGGTGTCCCGCGCTGCACGGCGGTCAGGGCGGCGATCAGCACCGCCGGCAGGCCCAGGCCGACCGCCGCACCGGACGCCCAGGCGACCGCGTCGGACGGAACCGCGCGCACCGCCACCGCCACCCCGAACAGGGCGACACCCGCCGCCCCGTACCTACGTGCGCCCAGGCGGCGCAGGGCGGGACCGGACAGGACCCCGGCCACCACCGAGCCGGCGCCCTGGACGGCGTACAGCACACCGGCGTAGGCGGGGGAGCGGCCCAGGGCGTCGACGACGGCGTACAGCGTGGCGCCGCCGACGCCCGCGCACAGCATCGTCGCCCCGCCCGCGAGGACGAGCGGGCGCAACCCGGGGTGCTCCCACAGGTACCGGGCGCCCTCGGCCGTCCGCCGCCGCCAGGTGGCCGTCGGCCGCCGCGGCGGCGCCTCCCGCACCCGCAGGGCCGCGTACAGCCCCGCGGCCAGTACGAACGTCGCCGCGTCCAGCGCCGCCACACCCGGGCCGCCGTACGCCGCGTAGAGCCCCGCCCCGGCGAGGGGCGCCACCAGCTTCATGCCCTCGTTGGCGGTCATGCGCAGCCCGTTGAAGTCGCCGAGCAGGCGCGGGTCGACGGCGGTGGCCACGAGCGCCGACTCGGCCGCGTCCTGGACGACGCCGGCCACGCCGTACACGAACAGCACCGCGAACAGGAGCCACAGCGCGCCCGGCGAGTCGACGGCGAAGAGGGTGGGCAGCAGGCCGGCCGGCAGCAGGTTCGCGGCGATCAGCAACGGCTTGCGGCGGACCCGGTCGGCGACCGCGCCCAGGGCCGGACCGGCCACGGTCGGCGCCCAGAGCGCGAGCAGACACAGCGCCGCCAGACCGTCCGAGCCGGTCAGGTCCTTCACCCACACGCCCGCCGCCAGGCCGAGCGCCGAACTGCCGAAACCGGACACCACCACCCCGGCGAGATACAGGCCCGCGTTGCGGTCGCGCAGAACGCGGACCACGGGCCAGGACCCGCGCGTCGACTTCCCCGTGTGCGTCGTTCTTTCCGTCATGCCTGGTCATCGTCGGTCTAAGGTCGGGATGCCGGCATCGGGCAGGTGCCCTAGGGGCGGGCGGTGGCGCCGATGAGTTTCGCGGCCGTGATCGGTCTACCTCCCGACAGAGCCGACCGCCCGTTCCCGAGGAGCAGCCGATGACCGCCGACCCCGCGACCCTCGACCTCGGACCCCAGACGCGGGTCCTGGCACGCCTCGCCGAGGGCGTGAGCGACGAGCGGCTCGCCGACCCGACGCCCTGCCCCGACCTGGCGGTCCGCAACCTGCTGGGCCATCTGGCCGGCCTGGCCGTCGCCTTCCGCGACGCCGCGCGCAAGGACCTGGGGGCCACCACCGACACCAGCCCCGAGGCGAGCGTGCCCGACATCGGCCCCGGCTGGCGGGAGGAGCTGCCGAGGGTGCTCGGCGAACTCGCCGCGGCCTGGCGCGACCCGGCGGCCTGGACCGGCATGACCCGGGCCGGCGGCGTCGACCTGCCCGGCGAGGTGGCCGGTGCCGTGGTCGCCGACGAACTGGTCGTCCACGGCTGGGACCTGGCCCGCGCCACCGGCCAGGAGTACGCCCCCGACCCGGCGGCCCTGGGAGCGGCGTACGGTCTGCTCGCCGCCTCCGCCGAGGAGGCCGACCGGGACCAGGGCATGTTCGGGCCCGTCGTCGCCGTCCCCGACGACGCCCCGCTGCTGGACCGGGCGGTCGGGCTCAGCGGACGCGACCCGGGCTGGACGCCGCCCGCCTAGGGCGACACCGAACTTCAACTTCCTTTGTCAGAAGCATTGACGCCACCCCGCGCCCCTCTTACCTTCAACGCGTCGTACTCCGTACGTCATATATGAGACGCGATACGCGAGATCGGATATCCGAGGTCCCCGAGATCGGATGTCCGGGGTCCGCGCATCCGACGCGAGATTCCGAGAGGCGCGCATGACCTCTGTGCCCACGCCGATCCCCTCCCGCACGCAGTACGTGCTGGAGGAGATCAAACGCCGCATCCTCACCGGCCGGCTCACCCCCGGCCAGGCCCTGGTCGAGACCGACCTCGCCGCACAGTTCGGGGTGTCCAAGACACCGGTGCGCGAGGCGCTCAAGACGCTGGCCGGTACCGGACTGGTGGTGATGAGCCAGTACAAGGGCGTCACGGTGCGCATGGTGGACGCGGACATGGCGCGCGAGGTCTACGACGTGCGGCTGCTCCTGGAACCCGAGGCGCTGCGGCGCGCGGTGCGCCGCGGAGCCTCCCTGGAGGCCGCCAGCGACGCGCTGACCCGGGCCGACCAGGCCACGGACACCGCCGAACGGTCACTGGCCAACCGGGAGTTCCACCGCGCCCTGTACGTGCCGTGCGGCAACCCGCTGCTCGGCCGGATGCTCGACGAGGTCCGCGACCAGGCGGCCCTCGTCTCCGCGGTCGCCTGGGCCGCCGACCCCTCCTGGGAACGGGAGGCCCGCGAGCACCAGGAGATCCTGCGCCTCGCCCTCGCCGGTGACGCGGACGGCGCCGCCCGCGCCCTGCACGCGCACATCGCGTCGTTCGTCGAGCGGGCCTTCCCCGAAACGGGAGCCCAGGCCCAGGAAGAGGACGGTCAGGCATGACAGCGACGTTCGAGACCCAGCGGGCGGCCCTGGCCGACGTGGTGGCGATCCCGGTGACCCCGTTCGCCGAGGACGGCTCCGTCGACCCAGGCACCTACCGGGCCCTGCTGCGTCGTCTCCTCGACGGTGGCATCACGACCCTCACCCCCAACGGCAACACCGGCGAGTTCTACGCCCTCTCCCCGGCCGAGCGCAGCCTCGTCACCGAGCTGACGGTCGAGGAGGCCGGGGACCGCGCCGCGATCCTGGTGGGCGTCGGCCACGACGTGCCGACCGCGGTGGCCTCCGCCCGGCACGCCCGTGACCTGGGCGCCTCCATGGTCATGGTCCACCAGCCCGTCCACCCCTACGTCTCCCAGGGCGGCTGGGTCGACTACCACCGCGCCATCGCGGAGGCCGTGCCCGAGCTGGGCGTCGTGCCCTATCTGCGCAACCCGCAGCTGCCCGGCACCCGCCTCGCCCAGCTCGCCGACGCCTGCCCCAACGTCATCGGCGTCAAGTACGCCGTCCCGGACGCCGCCCGCTTCGCCGCCTTCGCCCGCGACGCCGGCCTCGACCGCTTCGTCTGGGTCGCCGGGCTGGCCGAGCCCTACGCCCCCTCGTACTTCTCCGCGGGTGCCACCGGCTTCACCTCGGGGCTGGTCAACGTCGCCCCGGCCGTCTCGCGCAACATGATCGAGGCGCTGCGCGCCGGCGACTACCCGGCCGCCATGAAGGTGTGGGAGCAGATCCGCCGCTTCGAGGAGCTGCGCGCCGCCAACGGCTCCGCCAACAACGTCACCGTGGTCAAGGAGGCCCTGGCCTCGCTCGGCCTGTGCCGCCGCGAGGTCCGTCCGCCGAGCAAGCCGCTGCCCGAGGACGAGCGCGCCGAGGTCGCCGCGATCGCCGCGGGGTGGTCGATATGACCGACCGGAAGTCCCCGGAAGAGCTGCGCAGCCACCAGTGGTACGGCAGCGGCGTCTCCTCGGGCCTGCGCTCCTTCAGCCACCGCGCCCGCACCCGCCAGCTCGGCTACCTGCCCGAGGAACACCTCGGCAAGCCCGTCATCGCGATCCTCAACACCTGGTCCGACATCAACCCCTGCCACGTCCACCTGCGCGACCGCGCCCAGGCGGTCAAGCGCGGGGTGTGGCAGGCGGGCGGCTTCCCGCTGGAGTTCCCGGTCTCCACGCTCAGCGAGACCTTCCAGAAGCCGACCCCCATGCTCTACCGCAACCTGCTCGCCATGGAGACCGAGGAGCTGCTGCGCTCCTACCCGGTCGACGGCGCCGTGCTGATGGGCGGCTGCGACAAGTCCACCCCCGCCCTGCTCATGGGCGCCGCCAGCGTCGACCTCCCGGCGGTGTTCGTCCCGGCCGGCCCCATGCTCCCCGGCCACTGGCGCGGCGAGACCCTGGGTTCCGGCACCGACATGTGGAAGTACTGGGACGACATGCGGGCCGGCCTCATCGGCGACTGCGAGATGCAGGAACTGGAGAGCGGCCTGGCCCGCTCGCCCGGCCACTGCATGACGATGGGCACCGCCTCCACGCTGACCGCCGCCGCCGAGGCCCTCGGCGTGACGGTGCCGGGCGCCTCCAGCATCCCGGCCGTCGACTCCGGCCACGACCGGATGGCCGCCGCCGCCGGACTGCGCATCGTCGAACTCGTCCACCGGGACCGGAAACTGAGCGACATCCTCACGGCCGACGCCTTCGAGGACGCCGTCACCACCGTGCTCGGACTCGGCGGCTCCACCAACGCCGTGATCCACCTGATCGCCATGGCGGGCCGCGCGGGCGTCACCCTCACCCTCGACGACTTCGACCGCATCGCCCGCACCGTCCCGGTCCTGGCCAACGTCCGCCCCGGCGGCCGGACGTACCTGATGGAGGACTTCCACTTCGCCGGCGGACTGCCCGGCTTCCTCTCCCGCATCCCCGACCTGCTCCACCTGGACCGGCCCACCGTCGCGCACGACACGATGCGCGAGCAGATCGCCGGCGCCCGGGTCCACCACGACGACGTCATCCGTCCCCGCGACAACCCGGTCGCGGCCGAGGGCGGGGTCGCCGTCCTGCGCGGCAACCTCTGCCCCGACGGCGCCGTCATCAAGCACATCGCCGCGGAGCCGCACCTGCTCAAGCACACCGGCCCCGCCGTCGTCTTCGACGACTACAAGGCGATGCAGCGCACCATCAACGACCCGTCCCTCGGCATCACCGCCGACAGCGTGCTGGTGCTGCGGGGCTCCGGCCCCAAGGGCGGGCCGGGCATGCCGGAGTACGGCATGCTGCCCATCCCCGACCACCTGCTCAAGCAGGGCGTGCGCGACATGGTCCGGATCTCCGACGCCCGCATGAGCGGCACGAGCTACGGCGCGTGCGTGCTGCACGTCGCCCCCGAGTCGCACGTCGGCGGACCGCTCGCCCTGGTGCGCACCGGCGACCCGATCACC
>MUMD01000229.1 GCA_002155895.1 Streptomyces rochei | reverse complement strand
GGCCCCCGGGGCCACGGCGCCGGGGGGCGCGGCCCCGGGGGCCACGGCACCCGTCACGGGTGTCGACGGCTCGACGCTCCTGTCGCGTCTCACCGACCGCCGCAACGTCGGCCCCGGCCTGCTCGTCGTCGCGGGCAGCACGGTGGCCCTGGTGGCCACCCGCTGGATCCGCGCAGAGCACGACCGCAAGGCCTACCGACGGCACTACTCGGCGACATGGGGGTGAGCCGAGGTCAGTGCGAGAAGGGCACCCTCTGGGTGCCCGGGGGGCGGAGCCGCGATGCGCCGAGGAGAGCCCGGACGCCGCTCAGGCGGCGTGCTCCGGGGCCGAGGCCCACTCCATGACGAGCCGCTGGTACTCCTCGCGCTGCTCGACGCTCAGTGTCCCGCCCGACCGGAGCCACAGGGCCCGGATCTCCTCGTTGACCTCGGCAGCCGATCGCTCGGAGGAGGGTTCAACAGTGGTGGACATGCTGTGAAGCATACGGCGCCGCGCGTGAAGACGATGTGAGTAATCGGCGGCCAATCGGACATAACGGACCGTGTTACTGGTCACGTCGATCTTCTCATCTGTCAAGGCCCGGGGGCGAGTTCGCTGTCCGCGCTGTGTCCTGCCGCACACCTCCCACCCGTTCACACCTGCGCCGCCCCCAACACCAGTACCTGGATGGCCAGCACGGCGGCGCCGCGCGCCCAGTCGTGGAAGTCGGACACCCGGGTCTCCAGTACTACAGGGGCGGCCCGTGGATGCCGGTTGTCGCGGATGGTGTTCTCCACCACGTCGCCGGCCACCTTCATCAGCCCCACCCCTTCCCCGGCGAGCAGGATCTTCTGCGGCATCACGAAGTTGGCAATCTGCGCCACCAGGGTGCCGAGGGCCCGCGCGGCCTCCCCGACCACCCGCGCCGGCATGGGCTCCCCCGCGGCGGCGGAGGCGAGGATCTCCTCGTAACCCACGTCACGGCCGGTGGCGGCCCGGACCTGGTAGCGGATGTTGGGGATGGTCAGCAGCGAGACCGCGCTGCCGCGCCGCCCGTCGGGGGTGAGCGGGCCGTACGGGTCGAGGATCCAGTGACGCCCGAAGCCGCGGTCCTCGTCCCCCGAGTACGGCACCCGCCTGCCGCCGAGCACCAGTCCGTAGCCGAGGCCCGCGCCGATGGTCAGCACCACGAACCGGTCCAGGCCGCGCCCCACCCCGAACCAGGTCTCGGCCTCCACGAAGGCCGCGGTGTCGTTCTCGACCACCACCGGCAGACCGGTCCGTTCCTCCACGAGCGCGGCCAGCGGAACGCCCCGCCACCCCAGGAAGGGGGACTCGCCGACCACGGAGCGTCCCTCGACGAGGCCACCCACACCGATCCCGAGCCCGGCCGGCCGGGGACGCCCCCGGGACAGCTCCCGGGTCATTCCGGCCAGCACGTCGGCGACCTCTCCGGGGTCCCGCGCGGCCAGCGAACGGTCCAGGCGGGCGACGATCTCGCTGCGCAGCGTGGTGAGGACGCCGTACACCGTGTCATCGGTGATCTTGAAACCGAGGAAGTGCCGGGAGTCCGCGACCACGTCGAGCGGCTGGGAGGGGCGCCCCTGCCGCCCCTCCGTCGCGCCCGCCTCCTCCACCTCGACCAGCAGTCCCTCCTGGATGAGCGGCTTGGTCAGCCGGGTCAGGCTGCCCGGCGACAGGTCCAGCCGCCGGGCGATCTCCGTCCGGGACAGCGGGCCGTGCACGAGCACCTCGATCGCCACGGAGCGCTCGCCCGGGCTCAGCGGAAGCCAGCTTTCGGCCTGAGTGCGCATGACGAATCCAGCCCCACTTTCTTCCATCACGGAAATAACAAGGCCATTTTAGGCTCATTCCCTCACGGAAAACGATCTCCGCACACCTCTTGACGCACCGATTATTCCGCCTCAAAAGTAAACAGGACGAGCCGTCCCACGCGAGGGAGTCTGCCGATGTCCATCGCCTTCAGCAGCCGTTCCGGGAAGCAGGGTGACGGTCGTCTCGCCGCCGTGTTCATCGCGCCGGCGTTCCTCGGGTTCGCGGTCTTCCTGCTCTGGCCGACACTGCTCGGCGTCTACCTGAGCTTCACCCGTTTCAATCTGCTCACGCCGGCCGAGTGGGTCGGTCTCGACAACTACGTGCGGATGGTCAACGACCCCATCTTCTGGGAGTCGCTGCGGGTCACGGTCGTCTACGTGGTCCTCAACATCGGCGTGCAGACCGTCTCGGCCCTGGCCATCGCCGTGCTGCTGCAGCGCCTGACCCGGTCCCCCTGGCTGCGCGGCATCGTGCTCACGCCGTACCTGATGTCCAATGTCGTGGCCGGCGTCGTGTGGCTGTGGATCCTGGACACCCAGCTCGGCATCGGCAACGAGATCGTCATGGCGCTCGGTCTCGACCGCGTCCCGTTCCTCACGGACGAGACGTGGGCGGTCCCGGCCATCGCGCTGATCAACGTGTGGCGGCACGTCGGCTACACCGCCCTGCTGCTGTTCGCGGGACTGCAGGCCATCCCGGACGACATGTACGAGGCCGCGAAGGTGGACGGGGCGAGCGAGTGGCGGATGTTCCGGCGGATCACGCTGCCACTGCTGCGGCCGGTCCTCGCCGTGGTCCTCATCATGACGGTGATCGGTTCGTTCCAGGTCTTCGACACCGTCGCCGTGACCACCGCCGGCGGACCGGCGAACGCCACCAACGTCCTCCAGTTCTACATCTACGGCGCCGCCTTCGGCCGCTTCCAGTTCGGGTACGCCTCGGCGATGTCGGTCGCCCTGCTCGTCGTACTGAGCGCCATCACCTTCGTCCAGTACCGGCTCACCCGGGCCGGCCAGACCGACCTCGGCTGACGGAGAGGAGAACGAGATGACCGACACGAGCGCCGTCGCCCCCGCCTCGGCACGTGGCGCGGGACGCGGCGGGCGCCGGCTCTCCCCCGGACGGATCGTGGCGTGGGCGGTGATGGCCGCCATCGTGCTCGTCACCCTGCTTCCCTTCTACTGGATCCTGCGCACCGCCCTGTCCTCCAACGCCGGGCTGGCCGGCCACCCGGCGGACCCCTTGCCGGTCGACCCGACGACCAGCGGCTTCGAGCGGGCGCTCGGTCTGCAGTCGGCCGAGGAGGCCATCGCCCAGGGCGGCTCGGGCAGCGGACTGAAGTTCTGGCGGTACCTGCTGAACTCGGTGCTCGTCTCCACGCTGATCACCGTCTGCCAGATCCTCTTCTCCGCCATGGCCGCCTATGCCTTCGCCCGGCTGCGCTGGCGTGGCCGCGACACGGTGTTCGCCCTGTTCCTGGCCGGTCTGATGGTGCCGACCGTCTTCACGCTGCTGCCGAACTTCGTGCTCATCAAGGAGATCGGGCTGGTGGACTCCCTGCTGGGCATCGCCCTGCCGACGTTGTTCATGACCCCGTTCGCGGTCTTCTTCCTGCGGCAGTTCTTCATGGGCATCCCGCGCGAGGTGGAGGAGGCGGCACTCCTGGACGGCGCCGGCAAGGTGCGGATCTTCTTCCGGATGCTGCTGCCGATGGCCTCGACACCCGTCCTGACGCTGGCCGTGCTGACGTACATCACGTCCTGGAACGACTACTTCTGGCCGCTGATGGTGTCCTACAGCGACAGCTCACGGGTGCTGACCGTGGCGCTGGCGGTCTTCCGCTCCCAGACCCCGACGACCGGCACCGACTGGTCGGGGCTGATGGCGGCCACGCTCATCGCGGCGCTGCCGATGCTGCTGCTCTTCGGGGTCTTCGCGCGCCGCATCGTGGGCACGATCGGCTTCACCGGCATCAAGTGAGGGGACGGACATGCGATTTCGTACCGTCGCGGCCGTGACCGGGGCGCTGGCACTGTCCCTGGTGACCGGCTGCGCGCAGGGCGCCGGGTCGTCCGCGGACACGGTGACGTACTGGCTCTGGGACACCAACCAGCTGCCCGCCTACCAGGCGTGCGCCGAGGACTTCGAGAAGCAGAACCCCGGCCTGGACGTGAAGATCTCGCAGCTGGGCTGGGACGACTACTGGACCAAGCTCACCGCGAGCTTCATCGCGGGCACCCAGCCCGACGTCTTCACCGACCATATCCAGAAGTTCGGCCAGTTCGCCGATCTGCAGGTGCTCGAACCCCTCGACGACCTGGGCATCGACGACTCCGACTACCAGCCCGGACTGGCCGCCAGCTGGCTGGGCGAGGACGGCCGCCGCTACGGCGTGCCGAAGGACTGGGACACGGTCGCGCTGTTCTACAACGAGAAGATGGTGAAGGACGCCGGGCTCGACGCCGCGGACCTGAACGACCTGGCCTGGAATCCCGAGGACGGCGGCACCTTCGAGAAGGCCATCGCCCGCCTGACCGTGGACGAGCAGGGCAGGCGGGGCGACGAACCCGGCTTCGACAAGGACAACGTGAAGGTGTACGGCCTGGCCACCAACGGCGGTGGCGACGGCGACGGCCAGACCACCTGGAGCCACTTCGCCGCCTCCGCCGGCTGGACGTACACCGGGAAGGAGCGGTGGGGCACCGAGTACCGGTACGACGACGACACGTTCCAGTCGATGATCGAGTGGTACTTCGGGCTGGCGGACAAGGGCTACATGGCGCCCTTCACCGACTACTCCGTCTCCAACCAGGCCAACACCCAGGTGGCCGCGGGCACGGCGGCCACCGCGTTCGACGGGGCGTGGATGCTGTCGACGTACGACGGTTTCGAGGGCGTGGACTTCGGCACCGCCGTCACCCCCGCCGGACCGACCGGCAAGCGGGCCACGATGATGAACGGCCTCGCGGACTCCGTCAGCAAGGACGCCCGCAACAAGGCCGGTGCCCTCAAGTGGGTGAAGTACCTGGCCTCCGAGGAGTGCCAGCGCACCGTGGGCGGCTACGGCATCGTCTTCCCTGCCACGCCCGACGGCACCGAGGCGGCGGTCGCCGCGTACGAGAAGAAGGGCATCGACGTCTCGGCGTTCACCCGGCCGGTCGAGGACAAGGAGAACTTCCGGACGTTCTCCTACCCGATCACCAACTACGCCGCGGACGTGCAGGCGCTCATGCGGCCCGCCATGCAGGACGTGTACGGCGGCGGCAGGCCGGTGAGCAGCCTCGACGAGACCAACGACCAGATCAACCTGATCCTCGACCAGTGAAAGGCACTGCATTCATGACGTTCTCCCTCGGCATCGTCGGTGCCGGCCAGTTCTCCGGCCAGTTCGCCAAGTTGTTCCACGCCCACCCGGGCGTGAGCGACGTGTACGTCACCGACCTGCTGCCGGAGCGGGCCGAACGGCTCGTCGCCGCCGAAGGTCTCGCCGGTACCTTCCCGACCTACGAGGCGATGCTGGAGTCCCGGGCGGTGGACGCCGTCGCGATCTTCACCCAGCGCTGGACGCACGGCCCGCTGGTGCTCCAGGGCCTGGGCGCGGGCAAGCACGTGTTCTCCGCCGTCCCCATGGCGATCAGCACCCAGGAGATCGCGGACATCATCGACGCGGTCAAGTCGACCGGCCTGACCTACATGATGGGCGAGACCAGCCAGTACAACCCGGCGACCGTGCACGCCCGCAACAAGATCGCCGAGGGCGCCTTCGGCCGGCTCTTCTACGCCGAGGGCGACTACGTGCACGACATGGACCTGGGCTTCTACGAGGCCTACCAGTACAGCGGGGGCGAGCGGTGGAAGGAGACCGCCAGCTATCCGCCGCTGCTGTACCCGACCCACTCGGTGGGCGGCGTGCTGGGCGCCTGGCGGACGCACGCGATCAGCGTCTCGGCGGTCGGGGTCGTGGACCGGCGCGGGGACGGGGTCTTCGACCGGTCGGTCAGCCAGTTCGACAACGACGTCTCCAACGCGACGGCGCTCTTCGAGGTGGCCGGCGGCGGCTCCTTCCGCACCAACGAGTTCCGGCGGGTCGGGTACCCCGCGCACATCCGTGAGTCCCGTTTCCGCTTCTTCGGCACCGAGGCGAGCATGGAGCAGCTCGCCACGGTGGCGCTGTGGCAGGACAAGACCGGGGTGGAGGACATCAGCGAGCTGCTGGAGCCCAAGCCCAGTACCTCCCCCGACGACCCGTCGCTCCAGCACGTCGCCCCGGAGCTGCGGGCCGCCTTCACCTCGGGCTCGGCGCCGGTGCACGACCGGGCGCGGCTGCCGCGGGTGTTCGACGGGATGCGCAACGGGCACGAGGGCAGCCACCACTTCCTGGCGGACGACTTCGTGGTCGCCGTGAACTCCCGGACGCTGCCGCCGGTCAACGCGTGGGTGGCGGCCCGCTACACCCTGCCGGGCATCATCGCGCACGAGTCCTCGCGGCAGGGCGGGGCCAGGCTGGAGATCCCGGACTTCGGGGACGCGCCCGAGGTGTGACGCGGCGGCGCGGGCGGGCCGTCAGCCCTCGTCGTCCCGCTCGCGCACCGCCCGCCGGAAGCCGGTGTTGACTGCGGTCAGGCCGCCGTCGACGACCAGCGTCGTACCGGTGATCCAGGACGCGTCGCGGGAGGCGAGGAAGGCGACGGCCGCCGCGATGTCGTCCGGCTCGCCGACCCGGCCCAGCGGGTACAGCTCCCGGACCGCCGCCAGGTCCTCGTCCCGCCCCTCCCAGGCCGTGGTGCGCACGGTGCCCGGCGTCACCAGGTTGACCCGGACCCCGCGCGGCGCGGCGTGCCCGGCGAGGGTGCGGGTGAGCGAGGTGAGGCCGGCCTTGGCGGCGCTGTAGGCGTGGTTGCCGAAGTCCTGGACGCCGTTGACCGAACCGACGCTCACGATCGCGCCGCGTCCGCCGGCCGCCAGGTGGGGCAGGGCGGCCCGGCAGCAGCGGTAGGCGCCGGTGAGGGTGACGTCGAGGTCGCGGGCCCAGACCTCGTCCGCCTCGTCCTCGAAGAGCGGGGCGTCGGGCGCGCAGGCGTAGGCGTTGTTGACCAGGACGTCGAGGCCGCCGAAGGTGTCCACGGCGTGGGCGACGGCCGCCTCGACGGACGCCCGGTCGGCGACGTCGCAGGCGAACGCGTGGACGTCCAGCCCTTGTTCCGCCAGCTCCGCCGCCGTCCTTCGCGCGGCGGGGAGGTCGATGTCGGTCAGCAGCACCCGCGCCCCTTCCGCGGCCAGCCGGCGTGCGGTGGCCGCTCCGATGCCGCGGGCCGCGCCCGTCACCAGTGCTCCGTGGTCGGCGAAACGCCCTGTCTCCGTCATGGTGCCGACGGTACTGCCGCGACGATCACAAGGGCAGACGGCGTACGTCCGCGTCGGCGCCGGCCGTCAGCGGTAGCCGGTGACGTCGGCCGGCTTGCCCGGGTCCTGGACTTCGACGAGGTAGCGCCAGGCGTCCGGGCGGCTGCCGTCGAGGTCGGTGAAGCCGTACTCCCGCGCGAGGCCGCCGCTGGACAGGGACCGGCCGTTGAAGCGCGTCACGTCGGGGTCGGCGGCGAGCGCGGCGACGGCGCGTCCCACGTAGCGGGGCGTCTCGGAGATGGCGAAGTGCGGCACGCGGTCGAGGGCGTCGCGCCAGTTGTCCTCGGCGACCCCGAAGTGTTCCAGCATCATCTCCGAGCGCATCCAGCCGGGGGTCAGCGCGACGGCGGTCGCGCCGCGCGGGCCGAGTTCGTGGCCGAGGGCGAAGGCCATGCGCAGGACGGACGACTTGGCGAGGTCGTAGAAGAAGGAGACGCGGTAGTGGTCGCGGTTGTAGTCGTCGGTGCCGTCGGTGATCTCGACGACGAGTCCGCCGGGTCGGCGCAGCATGAGCGGCAGGGCGTGGTGGCTGGTGACGGCGTGGGTCTCGACCGCCAGGCGCAGCAGCCGGAGCCCCTTGTCGAGGTCGTGCTCCCAGACGGGGCTGTCCCACGCGAAGAGGTGCTCCCCGCCCCAGATGTCGTTGACCAGGATGTCGAGGCGGTCCTGCTCGCGGGCGATACGGTCGACGAGTGCGGCGACCTGGGCCGGATCGAGGTGGTCGGTGGGGACGGCGATGCCCCGGCCGCCCGCCTCGGTGACCAGGTCGGCCGTGTCCTCGACGGTCTCGGGGCGGTCGTACTCCGAGCGCCGGGCGCGGGTGCTGCGGCCGGTGACGTAGACGGTGGCGCCGGCCGCGCCCAGTTCTACGGCGATGCCGCGTCCGGCGCCGCGGGTCGCCCCGGCGACCAGCGCGACCCTGCCCGTCAACGGCCTGTTCGGTGACTGTGCCATGTCCGGCTTCCGTTCCTCTCCCACGAGATGCACGAGTGCTTTCGGTCTCGTGATCGAGGGTGCACGGAAAGCCGGACATCTCCTGTCACCTTTCGCGCGTGTCCCGCGCCGCTTTCGCCCCGTCGCGGCTCAGTGGCCGCGCTTGATCCACTCCTCCAGGTGCGGCGCCTCGGCTCCGATGGTGGTCGGGTCCCCGTGGCCGGTGCGGACCTCCGTCTCGGGCGGGAGCACCAGCAGCCGGTCGCGGATCGAGTCGATGATGGTCGGGAAGTGGGAGTAGGACCGTCCGGTGGCGCCGGGGCCGCCCTGGAAGAGGGTGTCGCCGGTGAAGACGGTGCCCAGTCCCGGGTCGTACAGGCAGACCGCGCCGGGCGCGTGCCCGGGGGTGTGCAGGACGGTCAGATCGGCGCCGGCGGCCTCGATGACCTGGCCGTCGGTCAGCCAGGCGTCGGGGTCCCGGTCCGGGTGGGTCTGCTGCCACAGCGGCATGTCGTCGCGGTGGAGCCAGATGGTGGCACCGGTGCGCTCGGCGAGCGCGGGCGCGGCGTTGACGTGGTCGTTGTGGGCGTGGGTGCAGACGATGGCGGTCAGCCTGCGGTCGCCGACGGCCTCGGCGATGGCGTCGGCGTCGTGGGCGGCGTCGATGACGATCACCTCGTGGTCGTCGCCGACGATCCAGACGTTGTTGTCGACGTCCCAGGTGCCGCCGTCGAGGCTGAACTGCCCGGAGGTGACGAGGCGTTCGATGCGGGCGGCCATCACAGCACCACCACCGAGCGCAGCACGTCACCGGCGTGCATCCGGTCGAAGGCGGCCTCCACCTCGTCGAGGCGGATGGTCTCGGTGACGAACTTGTCCAGGTCCAGGCGGCCCTGGAGGTGCAGGTCGATCAGCATCGGGAAGTCACGGGAGGGCAGGCAGTCGCCGTACCAGGAGGACTTCAGGGAGCCGCCGCGGCCGAAGACGTCGAGGAGGGGCAGCTCCAGCTTCATCTCGGGCGTGGGGACGCCGACGAGGACGACGGTGCCGGCCAGGTCGCGGGCGTAGAAGGCCTGACGGTAGGTCTCCGGGCGGCCGACCGCCTCGATGACGACGTCGGCGCCGAAGCCGCCGGTCAGCTCCCGGATCGCCTCGACGGGGTCGGTCTCGCGGGAGTTGACGGTGTGGGTGGCGCCCATGGAGCGGGCGGTCTCCAGCTTGCGGTCGTCGATGTCCACGGCGATCACCTTCGCAGCCCCGGCGAGGTGGGAGCCGGCGATCGCCGCGTCGCCGACGCCGCCGCAGCCGATGACGGCGACGGTGTCGCCGCGGCCGACGTTCCCGGTGTTGATGGCGGCGCCGATGCCGGCCATCACACCGCAGCCGAGCAGCCCGGCCACCTGCGGGGCGACAGCCGGGTCGACCTTGCTGCACTGTCCGGCGGCGACCAGCGTCTTCTCGGCGAAGGCGCCGATGCCGAGGGCCGGGGAGAGTTCCTGGCCGGTCGAGGCCAGGGTCATCTTCTGCTCGGCGTTGTGGGTGTCGAAGCAGTACCAGGGCCGGCCGCGCAGACAGGCCCGGCACTTGCCGCACACCGCGCGCCAGTTGAGGATCACGAAGTCGCCGGGGGCGACGTCGGTGACACCGGCGCCGACCGACTCGACCACGCCCGCGGCCTCGTGGCCGAGCAGGAAGGGGTAGTCGTCGCTGATGCCGCCCTGCTTGTAGTGCAGGTCGGTGTGGCACACCCCGCAGGCCTGGACGGCGACCACGGCCTCGCCCGGGCCGGGATCGGGCACGACGATCGTCTCGATCCGCACCGGTTCGTCCTTGCCCGGTGCGATCACGCCGCGTACTTCCTGCGCCATGGTCTGGACCCCTTCTTCGGCCGTTCAGCGTTCTCCCCCGACCCTACGCGCAACTGATCGACAAGGGGCACTCCGACGTCGCTGCGGGCCCACGTAGCCTGAAGCCTCCGCCCGCCTGCCGAAGGAGTGCCGTGAGCGCCGCCGATACGGAGACCGGTCAGCCCGCCTGGCGACTGCTCCTGACCTACGTACGGCCGCACCGGGCGGCCCTGTTCGCGGGCGCCGCGCTCTCCCTCGTCACCGGCGCCACGGGGCTGATGCTGCCGCTGGTGGCGCGGGAGCTGATCGACGACCTGGCGCACGACCGGGCCATCACCGGCGCGTTGCTGGCCATGTCGGGGCTGGTCGTCGCCAACGCCGCGCTGGGGGCGCTGGGCGGGTACGTGCTGCGGCGCACCGCCGAGTCCGTGGTGCTCGGCGCGCGGCGCACCCTGTCGTCGTACCTGCTGCGGCTGAGGGTCGCGGCGGTGGACCGCACCGAACCCGGCGACCTGATGGCCCGGATCACCTCAGACACGACGTTGCTGCGCGAGGTCACCACCGACTCCCTGGTCGGCCTGGGCACCGGCGGACTCACCCTGCTGGCGACCCTGGTGATGATGGGCCTGGTCGACCCGGTGCTCCTCGGTGTCACCCTGGCGGTGGTCGCCGGGGCGGGCACGGTGCTGGGCCTGATCGTGCCGCGCATCAACCGGGCGAGCCGGCAGGCGCAGGACGCGGTGGGCGTGATGGGCGCCGCGCTGGAGCGGATGCTCGGCGCGCTGCGCACAGTGAAGGCGTCCGGTGCCGAGCCCCGTGAGGAGCGGACGCTGCACGAGGCCGCCGAGGAGTCGTGGCGGCAGAGCGTGCGCGCCGCCAAGTGGTCGGCGGCGGCGGGGAACACGGCCGGGCTGGCGATGCAGGTCGCGTTCATCACGGTGCTCGCGGTGGGCGGGGCCCGGGTGGCGACGGGGGCGATCGACATCGGCACGCTGGTCGCGTTCCTGCTGTTCGTCTTCTATCTGATGGCGCCGATCCAGAACGTCGTCGCCGCCGTCACGCAGTACCAGACGGGCAAGGCGGCGCTCGCCCGCATCCAGGACGCGCTGCGGCTGCCCGCCGAGCCGCCGGCGCGACCCGCGCCCTTGCCGGCGCCGGGCGCGGAGCCGGCCTCCGTCGCCTTCCGCGACGTCCGCTTCCGCTACGCCGACGATCTGCCGTACATCCACCACGGGGTGACCTTCGAGGTGCCGGCCCGGGGGATGACGGCCTTCGTCGGCCCGTCCGGCGCCGGCAAGACCACCGTCTTCTCCCTCGTCGAGCGGTTCTACGACCCGGTCTCCGGGGAGATCACGCTGGACGGCCGGAGCCTCGCCGACTGGGACCTGGCCTCGCTGCGCGCGGCGATCGGTTACGTGGAGCAGGACGCGCCGGTGCTGTCCGGTTCGCTGCGGGACAACCTGCTGCTGGGCAACCCGGGGGCGGACGATGCCGCCGTCGCCGCGGTGGTGAAAACCACCCGCCTCGACTCCCTGGTGGAGCGGCTGCCGGACGGTCTCGACACGCTGGTCGGGCACCGCGGCACCAAGCTGTCCGGAGGCGAGCGCCAGCGGGTCGCCATCGCCCGCGCCCTGCTGCGCCGTCCGCGGCTGCTGCTGCTCGACGAGGCCACCTCGCAGCTGGACGCGGTCAACGAGGCCGCGCTGCGGGACACCGTGGCCGACGTGGCGCGCACCACCACGGTGCTGGTCGTCGCGCACCGGCTGTCCACGGTGACGATGGCCGACCGCATCGTGGTGATGGACGCCGGGCGGGTCCGGGCGGTGGGCACGCACCGCACGCTGGTGGCCGAGGACCCGCTGTACGCGGAGCTGGCGGCGACGCAGTTCCTGGCCGCGGGCGCCTGAGTCCGGCCCGGAGCGGGCGGGGCCGCCCGGTGCCGGACGGCCCTCGGCGGCCTCCCCGGCGGGTCAGCCGATCGCGGGGACGGCCCCGAACACCGGGGAGACCAGGCCGGTGACCTGCTGGAGCTGGTTGAGGTCGCTCAGCCGGCTGAGCTGCTGGGAGGGCGTGGGCATCTGGGCGCGGTCCTCGGCGGGCATGTCGCCCACCGCCAGCTCGTCCAGCGTCTGGGTCACGCTGAGCTTCCCGCCGCCCAGCGCGCCGGCGTCGGCGGCGCTCGCCATGGGCGCGGCGAGGCCGGTGACACCGGCGGCGAGTCCGACGGCGGCGGCGATACGTCGTGTTGAGATCATGCTCTGAGCAACGGTGGCGGCCCGCGGTCGGACACGGGCGGGCGGCGGCGCTCACCCGACGGGACCATCGGCCCGGCCGCGTTGCCGCGGGCGCCCGGACGGAGGAGGCTCGTAGGGGAGGGGCCCCTGCGGCCCGCCCTCCTCGCGGGCCGCGCTCGGCCGCTCGCGTGGAAGGAGGCCGTCATGAGCACTCACGCAACCCACGGCTTCGACGTGGAGACACTGCGCCGGGGCATCGAGGCGGACACGGCGGCGCCGCTCGTGTCGCTCTACGCGCCGGATGCGGAGGTCCGCATCGTCGACCGGTACGACCAGCCCAGCCGCCCCAAGGTCCTGCGCGGCCGGGACCAGATCGCCGAGATGCTCGACGACGTGTACAGCCGCGACATGTCGCACCGGCTGGCCCGGTGCGTGGTCCAGGGCGACCAGGTCGCCTTCACCGAGGAGTGCGCGTACCCGGACGGCGTGCGGGTGCTCGCCGAGTCGATGCTGTCGCTGCGCAACGGCGAGATCGTCGAGCAGACCACCGTCCAGGCCTGGGACGAGTGAGCGGTGGCCGGTCGGTTGCCGCAGACGTCTATCCGGCCTCCCGTCCGGGGGGCCGGAGCACGGCCAGCAGTTGGCGGACCAGTTCGTCGACGACCTCGTCGAGGGTCGCGTCCACCCAGCCCGCGCTGTAGTCGTGGAGCAGCCCGTTGACCCCGCCGATGAACGCCGTGGCGGCGAGCCGGTAGTCGCGACGCGCCGCCTCGCCGCGTTCGGCGGCGGCCTCGGCCTCGGCCCGGATGAGGTCGACCCAGCGGGCGCGGCGGGCCAGCCGCTGTTCCTCCAGGCGCGGACTGACGCCGATGATCTCGACGAAGGTGATGCGCACGCGCCGGGGGTCGCAGGTGACGTCGGCCGCGTAGGCGCGGAAGATCGCGGCGGCGCGTTCGGCCAGCGGCAGGTCGCCGGCGTCGGCCGCCGCCGCGA
>MUMD01000228.1 GCA_002155895.1 Streptomyces rochei | reverse complement strand
GCTGTCCCTCGTCCTCGCCGGTGCCGGGACCAGTACCCGGCGCCGGCGAGGACGAGGGACAGCACCACGGCGAAGGTCAGCACCCCGCCGTTGTTGAGCATCGTCAGGAAGACACCGCAGCCGACCAGGGCGAACAGCACGGCCGCCAGCGCCTGGCCGTCGACGCGGCCGGTCAGCAGCTTGCGCAGCTCGTTCTCCTCCTCGTCGTCGTACGGGACGAAGAGCCAGGCGAACCCGTAGAAGATGAGGCCGATGCCGCCCGTCGCGGAGAGCACCGCGAGAGTGATCCGGAAGATCACCGGGTCCATGTCGCACTGCCGCCCGAGACCGGCGCAGACGCCACCGAAGGTCTTGTGCCGGCGGTCGCGCCGGAACTTGTGGGGCGGCCCCGGGTCGTCACCGTCCGCGGCGGCCCCCGGGCCGGACATGACGCCCGTGGCGGAGCCCGGGCCGCCGGCGGTACCCGTGGCATCCGCGGCGGGCGCGGCACCTTGCGGCCCGGTGCCCCGCCCGGGGCGCGGGCCGGGGCCGGGTCCCGGACCCGTCGCGGCGTGCTCGTGATCTGTCATGGCTCCATGGTGACGGGCGCGGCGCCGTGGCGGCAGTCGGTTCGACCCTGGTCGGACCCTGATATCGGCCCTGAGCCGAGCCGGGGGAGCGTGCGACGGGCGCCCCGCCCGAAGATCAGGGGACTCTAGGGGCCGACCCTGATGCTGCGGCTCCCACGACCGTGTGACCATCGGTGTCATGCCGGAAGCCGCAGCAGCGCCCCTCGTCGAACCGCGGCCGCCGCGCAAGCTCTACCGCAGCAGCGACGGTCGCTGGCTGGGCGGGGTGGCGCGGGGGCTCGCCGGGCATCTCGGGCTGCCCGTCATCTGGGTGCGGTTCGCCTTCGTCGGCCTGTTCATGGCCGACGGGCTCGGCGCGCTGCTGTACGCGGCCTTCTGGTTCTTCGTGCCGCTGGGCGTCGGCGGCGTCGACGCCCAGAAGCCGCCGTCCCTCGTCACCTCGGAGACCTCACCGGACGGCCGCCGCAGACTCGTCGCCCGCAAGCCGGACAAGGGCCAGATCGTCGCCCTGCTTCTCATGGTCGTCGTGGCCCTGGTCTTCGTGGGCAACGTCGACCTCGGCGGCGGGGCCAGGGCGTACCTGTGGCCGACCGTCCTCGTCGCCGCCGGCGTCGCCCTCGTCTGGCGCCAGGCGGACAACGCCCGCCGGGCCCGCTGGGCCGAGGTGGGACGCCACCGGCGGACGGTCACCCTGCTGCGCTCGGTGGCGGGCGTCCTGCTGGTCACGGCCGGCGTCACCGGCATCTTCGTCCTGCAGGGCTCCGCGGCCCACCTCGGTTCGCTGCTCCAGGCGGCGCTCGCCGTCCTCGTCGGCATCACGCTCCTGGCCGGCCCCTATCTGGTCCGCATGACCCAGGACCTGTCCGAGGAGCGGCTGATGCGCATCCGCGCCCAGGAGCGGGCCGAGGTCGCCGCCCACGTCCACGACTCGGTGCTGCACACCCTGACCCTGATCCAGCGCAACGCGGAGAACGCGGGGGAGGTGCGCCGCCTGGCCCGCGCCCAGGAGCGCGACCTGCGCGCCTGGCTGTACAAGCCGGAGGGCAACGGCAAGGACGAGGACGACGAGCCCACCACCCTCGCCGAGGCCGTCAGGCGCAACGCGGCCGAGGTGGAGGACAAGCACGGCGTCCCCATCGAGGTGGTGGTCGTCGGCGACTGCCCGCTCGACGAGCGGATCGGGGCACAGATGCAGGCCGGACGCGAGGCCATGGTGAACGCCGCCAAGTACGGTGGCGAGGGCGGCGCCGTACAGGTCTACGCCGAAGTCGAGGGCAAGACGGTCTTCGTGTCCGTCAGGGACCGCGGCCCCGGCTTCGACCTCGACTCGATACCCGCCGACCGCATGGGCGTCAGAGAATCGATCATCGGCCGCATGGAGCGCAACGGCGGCACGGCGCGGCTGCGCGCGGTGCCGGGCGGCGGCACGGAGGTCGAGCTGGAGATGGAGAGGGCGGAGAAAACGTCATGAGCGACCCGACCGAGGCGAACGGAACGGCGGGAGCGGGAGAGGTGGCGGAGCCCGCACCGCCGGCGGGCGCGGGGGAGCGCCGTGTGCGCGTGGTGCTCGTCGACGACCACCGCATGTTCCGCACCGGCGTCCAGGCCGAGATCGGCCAGACCGCGGTGACCGGGGTCGAGGTCGTCGGCGAGGCCGCCGACGTCGACCAGGCCGTCACGGTCATCACCGCGACCCGGCCCGAGGTGGTGCTCCTCGACGTCCACCTTCCCGGCGGCGGCGGCGTGGAGGTCCTCCGTCGCTGCGCCCCGCTGATGGGCGACGCCGAGCGGCCCGTCCGCTTCCTCGCCCTCTCCGTCTCGGACGCGGCGGAGGACGTGATCGGCGTGATCCGAGGCGGTGCCCGGGGCTATGTGACCAAGACGATCACCGGTACGGATCTGGTCGATTCGGTCTTCCGCGTCCAGGAGGGCGACGCGGTCTTCTCGCCGCGCCTGGCCGGGTTCGTCCTCGACGCCTTCGCCTCCACCGACGCCCCGCCGGTCGACGAGGACCTCGACCGCCTCACCCAGCGCGAGCGCGAGGTACTGCGCCTGATCGCCCGCGGCTACGCGTACAAGGAGATCGCCAAGCAGCTGTACATCTCGGTGAAGACGGTCGAGTCCCATGTCTCGGCGGTGCTGCGCAAGCTCCAGCTCTCCAACCGGCACGAGCTGACGCGGTGGGCGACGGCCCGTCGGCTGGTCTGACCGCCGTTCCGGCGTCACACCACCCGCGTGGCGCCCGCGAAGGGCATCTGGTCCACGGGCGCCACGCGCACCGGGGCCGAGGGGTTGGGGGCGTGGATCATCTTGCCGTCACCGATGTAGAGGCCGACGTGGCTGATGCCGGAGTAGAAGAAGACCAGGTCGCCGGGGAGCAGTTCCGAGCGGGCGACGCGGCGGCCGGCGTCGATCTGGGCGTAGGTCGTGCGGGGCAGGGAGACGCCCGCGGCGCGGTAGGCGGCCTGGGTGAGGCCCGAGCAGTCGAAGGCGTCGGGCCCGGTCGCGCCCCAAACGTAGGGACTGCCGAGTTTCTGGCGGGCGTAGGCGATGGCCGCCGCCGCGCGGGAGTCGGGTGCCCGGCCCGTGGCGGGGAGGCCGTCGCGGGGGCCGGAAGGGGAGCGGGAGGCACGCTCCGCGGTGCCGCCGCCGGTGTCCTCGGCGAGGCGGGCGCGCTCCTCCCGGGTCAGCCGGGACAGCAGGCGGCGGGCCGCCTCCAGCTTGTCGGTGATCGTCTTGCGGTGACGTTTCAGCTCCGCCCGGCGGGACGTCAGCGACGCGACCTCGACGCGTGCGGCGCCGCGCAGCTGCTCCACCTCCCGCAGTTCCTTGCGGAAGCGTCCCACGGCGGCCCGCTGCCGGCTGCCCGCCCGCTCGACCAGGGCGGCGCCCTCAAGATAGCGGTCGGGGTCGGAGGAGAGCGCGAGCCGCAGCGCCGGGGCGAGGCCCCCGCTCCGGTACTGCGCCGCGGCGACCGAACCCAGGGCCTCGCGCGCCGAGTTCAGCCGGTCCTCCTTGCGGGCCGCCTCGTCCCGCAGGTCCTCCAGACGCCGCTCGGCGGCCCGCGCCTTCTCCTTCGCGCCGTTGTACTTCTCGGTGGCGACCTCGGCCTCCCGGTAGAGCTTGTCCACCGTGGCCTCGACCTGGGCCGGTGTCGGCGCCGGGTCGGCGTGGCCGGTGCCGCCCAGGCCGGTGGCGGTGGCGGCGCCCGCGAGGGTGACGGTGACCACCCCACGGGCCGCCCCGCCGCCCGTCCTGCGCTGTCGCGGTCTGCGGTGCGCTCCCACCTGCGATCCACGTCCTTCCCTGCGACTCGGTTCGGTCCGGCACGGCTGGGCCTGCCTGGGGGAGGACGCTAGGCGCGAAGGTAACGAGCCGGTGACGGCTTGTCCGGAACTGTCGGTACCGGGCCGACGAGTGACCGCACGTGACCGGGCTCCTCTCCTGCGGTCGCCGTCTTCACGCTGGGTGATGACCGAAGCGCGGGAACAGGGACGGAAGGGAGCGGGGAGGTGTTATGGGACGCCTGACAGGGACGCGGACTCACGCCGGGGCACGGCCGGGCGGACCGTGGACGGACCGGGCCGGTGTCCAAGGGGGCCCGGCCCCCTGATTAGGCTCCGGCCTCATGGACGTACTCATCCACGTTTTCGTCGGTCTGCACATCATCGGCATCGCCTCGCTCCTGGGAGGCTTCCTGACCCAGATGAAGGCCATGGGCCAGGGCACGGCCCGTTTCGTCCCCGCGATGCTGCACGGCGCGCTGACGATGCTGGTCACCGGCGTCGTCCTGGTCGGTCTCAACCAGGCCGACGACCAGTCCGTCGACAACATCAAGATCGGCGTGAAGCTCGCCCTGCTGATCGTGATCCTCGGCCTGGTCTACGTGAAGCGCGACGACGAGAAGGTGGAGAAGCCGCTGTTCGGCCTGGTGGGCCTGCTGACCGTGGCCAACGTCTTCATCGCCGTGCTGTGGACCTGACGGCTCCCGAGCCCGCGCCCGCCGACCGCAGCCCGGCCCGCGCCTGGACGACCGCCCCCGCCGCGACCGCCAGCCACGCGACCACCGCCACCCACAACAGGGCCTGACCGGGCGCGTCCAGCCACGGCACCTCCACGGCGGCGGCGACGGACAGCGTCGCCGCCGCCGTCATGCCGAGCGGGAAGACCGTCGACCAGCGGCGCACGTCGTAGCGGAGCCGCGGCCACGCGATCTCGGCGGCCAGCAGGACGGCGTACCAGGCGAGGTCCAGCACGAGCAGGAAGACGGTCACGTCGTGCAGCACGGCCTGGTCGTCCGCGTTCCACAGGTACATGCCCGTCCCGGCCGCGGCGAGCAGCTTGGCCCCGGCCAGGGCCGAGATGGCGAGCGCGCCGCCCGCCACCCAGTGGTCGCCGGAGCCCCGGGCCACCTGCCGGAGATCGAAGCGGAACAGCGCGATCAGGTAGAGCACGATGCCCAGCCAGAACGGGATCAGGGACGCGTGCGCCAGCCAGGGCGTCGAGGTGGCCGCCGCGAGCGTGGCACCGAGCACGGCGAGCCCCTCCGTCGCCACGCACCCCAGGAAGACCGCCCCGGGCATCCGGCGCCCCCAGTGCTGCACGACCAGGAAGAGCAGCCCCGGCCACAGCAAGGCCGCCAGCGTCAGCAGCGCCGCCGCCAGGGTCGTCCAGCCGAGCAGCGAGAAGCGGGTGCCGAGCACCGTCGTGGCGGCCACGGCGGTGAGCGCGCCCGGCGTTCCCGCCCGCGTCACCCACTGCGCGCGCTCGACCAGCAGCAGGTAGACGAAGTTCGCCGCCAGGGTCAGCCAGGCGGCGCAGGCCAGGACCAGGGCGATCCGGGACAGGACCTCGTGGCCGGTGAGATGCAGGCCGACCGACAGGATGCCGGTCGCCATCACCGCGGCCCCGGCCGCCGGCGGGCGCTGCGCCCACCAGGCGCGCAGGGGGTAGGGGGAGGTGGGTGAGGCGGGCGAGGCTGGCGAGGTGGGGGAGGCGCCGGATGACATGCAGCCGATGCTAGAGAGCCTTGCGGGTCAGGCCGGGCGCACCACGCTGTGGATCGACCCCTCGCCGTCGTAGTAGATCGACTCCTCACGGACGTACGCGCCCGGCTTCGGGGCGTGGATCATCATGCCGTTGCCGATGTAGAGGCCGACGTGGCTGAGGTCGTCATAGAAGAAGACCAGGTCACCGGGTTGCGCCTGGGAGACCGGGACGGTCGTGCCGGCGTTCACCTGGTCGTAGGTGGTGCGCGGCAGGGACACGTCCGCGGCCTTCCAGGCGGCCTGGGTCAGGCCCGAGCAGTCGTAGGAGCCGGGGCCGGTGGCGCCCCAGACGTACGGCTTGCCGATCTGGGCGCGGGCGAAGGCCAGTGCCTTCTCCGCCTTGGTGCCGTACGAGGCGTCCGGTGCGGAGGGCTCGGTCGTGCCGGTGCCGGTGTCCGTGCCGGTCCCCGACCCGGCGCCGCTCTCCTGCCGGGCGGCCTCCTCCCGCTCCTGCCGTTCTCGCTCCGCGGCCTCCTGCTGCTTCGCCAGCTCGGCGGCCTTGCGGGCGGCCTCCTGCTGCTTCTTCTTCTCGATCGCCGCCAGCCGCGCCTTCTCCTCGGCGGTCAGCTCCGAGAGCAGCTCGCGGGCGGTGGCGAGCTTCTTCTGGACGGTGGCCTTGGCGGTCTTCAGGTCCTTCTGCGACTCGGTGAGCGTCTCGAGGCTCTCGGTGGCCTCCCGGCGCTTCTTCATCGTCTCGGACTGCTGGGCCACGTAGTCGTCGACCGCGTCCTTCTGGCGGCCGGTGAGCCGGCTCATGAGCTGGTTCTGGTCGAAGTAGTCCTGCGGCGAGTCCGCGAGCAGGAAGGTCGCGGTCTCCGGGACCGCGGCCCCCGTCCGGTACTGGGCGGAGGCGAAGGACCCCAGCTCCTCGCGCGCCTCGTTGAGCTTCTGGGTGCGCTGGGCGACGTCGTCGAGGAGGCGGTCGACGCGCTTGCGCTGCTTGGCGGTCTTCTCCTTGGCCGCGTTGTACTTCTCGGTCGCCGAGCCCGCCTGCCGGTAGAGGTCGTCGACCTTCTTCTCGACCTCTTCGAGGCTCGGCCTGCCGTCGTCCGACGGCGTGGCGTCGGCCGTCTGGGACAGCAGGGCCACGGAGGTGAGGGCCGCGGTGGCGAGGGCGGGGGTCCGTATGCCTGCGACGCGCGTGCCCGTGGGGCGCGGCTTGCGGTGCGACGCCAAGGAGGCGACTCCTTCCGAAGATCCGCCTACCGGGTTGGCGGTGGGGGTCCCCCCAGGTCTTTCGGGCCCTGGGGGAGGGTTCGGGCGGAGTGGGTCTGGAAGGGTTGCCCTACGGCTCGACCGCCCCGTGGAGGGCGGTGTGTGCCGATTCACCCCAAGGTTCTCGGTTGGGTCCCCGGCTCCGGGTGCCGTGCGGGCACGCCGGACTCGGCGGAGGCCGCGCGGCCGGCGAGGTTCGCCGGAAGGGGTCGTGCGGCCTGCCCGCACCGTAGCCAACTCGTGTGGCGGCTGTGAAGGTTGGTGGGTGATATGCCCGATACATTTTCGTGACCTTCGGTGGGAGGGTCACTCTGGTGTGCCGGACCGTCGCGGCGTGTGTCCGAGGCGGGGCCCGGGGGAGTGATCGCGGCCGATTTCCGGGGCGGGGACCGGTTGTCGGTGCGGCGCCCTAGACTCGGAGAGCGATGAGCAGCCTCTTTGACGACAGCTTCCTGGCGAGCCTCCAGACCCCCCGTGGTCACGAGGAGGAACCCCCGCCGCCGCCCGAGGACGAGCACGGACCGGAGCCGGTCCCGCACGATCTGTTCGGCGGGAAGTTCGACGTGCCCCCGGACCGGGACGCGTACTACCGGGACGGCGCCCCGCGCCCCGCCCTGGACCCGGCCGCGCTCCTGGAGGGGCTGAACGAGAACCAGCGCGCCGCCGTCGTCCACTCCGGCTCCCCGCTGCTCATCGTGGCCGGTGCCGGTTCCGGCAAGACCCGGGTGCTCACCCACCGCATCGCCCATCTGCTGGCCGAGCGCGGCGTCCACCCCGGCCAGATCCTGGCGATCACCTTCACCAACAAGGCCGCGGGCGAGATGAAGGAGCGCGTCGAGCAACTCGTCGGCCCGCGGGCCAACGCGATGTGGGTGATGACCTTCCACAGCGCCTGCGTCCGCATCCTGCGCCGCGAGTCGAAGCGGCTCGGCTTCACCTCCTCCTTCTCGATCTACGACGCCGCCGACTCCAAGCGCCTGATGGCCCTGGTCTGCCGCGACCTCGACCTGGACCCCAAGCGCTTCCCGCCCAAGTCCTTCAGCGCCAAGATCAGCAACCTGAAGAACGAGCTGATCGACGAGGAGGACTTCGCCGCCCAGGCCGCCGACGGCTTCGAGAAGACCCTCGCCCAGGCGTACGCGCTCTACCAGTCGCGGCTGCGCGAGGCCAACGCCCTCGACTTCGACGACCTGATCATGACGACGGTCAACCTGCTCCGCGCCTTCCCGGACGTCGCCGAGCACTACCGCCGCCGCTTCCGGCACGTCCTGGTCGACGAGTACCAGGACACCAACCACGCCCAGTACGCCCTGGTGCGCGAGCTGGTCGGCGGGGCGTCGGAGCACCCCGTCGACGTGCCGCCCGAGGCCGAGGTGCCGCCCGCCGAGCTGTGCGTGGTGGGCGACGCCGACCAGTCGATCTACGCCTTCCGCGGCGCCACCATCCGCAACATCCTCCAGTTCGAGGAGGACTACCCGGACGCGACCACGATCCTGCTGGAGCAGAACTACCGCTCCACCCAGACGATCCTCAGCGCCGCCAACGCGGTCATCGAGCGCAACGAGTCCCGCCGCCCCAAGAACCTCTGGACCAACCAGGGCAGCGGCGCGCGGATCACCGGGTACGTCGCCGACACCGAGCACGACGAGGCTCAGTTCGTCGCCGACGAGATAGACCGCCTCACGGACGCGGGCGAGGCGAAGGCCGGCGACGTCGCCGTCTTCTACCGCACCAACGCGCAGTCCCGTGTCTTCGAAGAGGTCTTCATCCGCGTCGGCCTGCCCTACAAGGTCGTCGGCGGGGTCCGCTTCTACGAGCGCAAGGAGGTCCGGGACGTCCTGGCCTACCTGCGGGTGCTGGCCAACCCGGAGGACTCGGTGCCGCTGCGCCGCATCCTCAACGTCCCCAAGCGCGGCATCGGCGACCGCGCCGAGGCGATGATCGACGCCCTCGCCCAGCGCGAGAAGATCAGCTTCCCGCAGGCGCTCAGGCGCGTCGACGAGGCGTACGGCATGGCCGCGCGCTCCGCCAACGCGGTCAAGCGGTTCAACACGCTCATGGAGGACCTGCGCACCGTCGTCGAGTCCGGTGCCGGACCGGCCACCGTGCTGGAGGCGATCCTCGAACGCACCGGGTACCTCGCGGAGCTGCAGTCCTCCACCGACCCGCAGGACGAGACCCGCATCGAGAACCTCCAGGAACTGGCTGCCGTCGCCCTGGAGTTCGAGCAGGAGCAGGCGGAGGGCGAGGAGTCCGGGACCCTGGCCGACTTCCTGGAGAAGGTCGCCCTGGTCGCCGACTCCGACCAGATCCCGGACGAGGAGGACGGCGACGGCGTCGTCACCCTGATGACCCTGCACACCGCCAAGGGCCTGGAGTTCCCGGTCGTCTTCCTCACCGGCATGGAGGACGGCGTCTTCCCGCACATGCGGGCCCTCGGCCAGACCAAGGAGCTGGAGGAGGAGCGGCGCCTGGCCTACGTCGGCATCACCCGCGCCCGTGAGCGGCTGTACCTGACCCGGTCCACGCTGCGCAGCGCCTGGGGTCAGCCGTCGTACAACCCGCCCTCCCGCTTCCTGGAGGAGATCCCCGCGCCCCACCTGGAGTGGAAGCGCACCGGGGCCAACGGGCCCGCCTCCTCCGCACCGGTCTCGGCGGTGGCCGCCTCGCTGTCGTCGTCGCGTTCCCGCTCGTCGGCGTCGGGCGCGTCGGGCTTCGCCACCCGCCGGTCCGCGGCCGACCAGCCGACGGTGTCGCTGGCGGTGGGCGACCGCGTCACGCACGACCAGTTCGGGCTCGGCACGGTGGTCGGGGTCAAGGGCACCGGGGCCAACGCGGAAGCGACGATCGACTTCGGCGACACCAAGCCGAAGCGGCTGCTGCTGCGGTACGCGCCGGTGGAGAAGCTCTGACGGCGCGACGGGGACGGTAGGGCCCGGGGCACGGTTCGGTCCCGGGTTCAGTTTGGTCCCGGGCTCGGTGCGGTCCGGGCACGGTGCGGTCCCGGGTTCGGTCCGGGCAGCGTCCGGAACGGAGTGCTGAGACGTTACTCCGCTATGCCGGGTTCAGGCCGTGGCTGCGCAGCCAGGAGAGCGGGTCGATGGCCGAGCCGCCCGAGGGGCGCACCTCGAAGTGCAGGTGCGGTCCGGTGGAGTTGCCCGAGTTGCCGGAGAACGCGATGGCGTCGCCGGCCTTGACCGTCGTACCGGAGGGCACCTGATAACTGGAGAGGTGGCAGTACCACGTCTCGGTGCCGTCCTTCGCGGTCACGATCATCATGTTGCCGTAGGCGGTGTTGTACTGCGTGCGGACCGTGCCGTCGGTCGCGGCCATCACCGTGGTGCCGTACGACACGGGGAAGTCGATGCCGCTGTGCACGGACATCCAGTTGATGCCGGCCTGGCCGTAGTAGGCGCTGAGCCCGTGCTGGGCGACCGGGAGCGCGAACTTGGGGCGCAGCCGCTCCTTGCGGGCCGCCTCCTCCGCCGCCCGCCTCTTCTCCAGGGCCTGCTGGGCCTTGAGGTCGATGCGCTCCTGGGTCCGGCTGGCCCGGTCGGCGAAGTCGTCGGCGCCGGCGGCGAGAGAGGTGAGCTGGGTGTCCAGCGTGTTGTTGGCGGTCGACGGCTTGACCGGGGCGGCCTGCCCCGCGCCCGCGTCCGCCGCTGACGCCGTGGTCTCCGCGCCGTCGTCGCCGGTCAGACCGCCGACGGTGGCCGCCGCGACACCCGCGACGCTCATCACGCAGGCCGACGGCACCGCGATGGTCATCAGCGCCGAGCGCTTGGCGGGCTGGCGCCGTCGGGAACGGGAGCCGCCGCGGGAGGCGGCGCGTGCGCCCGGGACGCGTGCGGCCGGGGTGACGACCTCCTCCTGGTCCTCCAGGAGGGCCGTGACGGTGGGGAGTTCGCCGGTGGCGGCCAGCCCGTCGTCGCGTGAGCCGGCGTCCGAACCGGTGTCCTCGCCGGTGGGCGGGGCGTCGGGAGCGGGGGTGTCCGGCGTCTCTGACGCCTCGGCGGAGGCGTCCGTACCGGCCGAGTTCCACTGGGTGGCGTCGTAGGCGCCGGTGTCGAAGGTGCCGGCGTGGAAGGTGCCGGTCGTGAACGAGCCGGTTTCGTAGGCGCCCGTCTCGAAGGTGCCGGCCTCGAAGGTGCCGGTCTCGAAGGTCTGCGTGCCCCAGTCCCACTGCTGGGTCCGGTCGGCGGGGTTGCCGGACTGGTCCGGCTGTGCCCAGGCGCCCGTGTCCCACTGCCCGTCGGCCTCGACGCTCGCCGCCTGCGGCGGCACGGAGGGGAGCGACTGGTACTCGGCCGCCCAGGCGGTCGTGTCGTAGTCGCCGGTGTCGTACCCCGCGCCGTCGTGGGCCGCGTGGTGCTGGGCCGCGTAGGCACCGTGGCCGACGGCGGGCACGCTGCCGGTGGACCACTGGGTGGCGTCGTAGGAGCCGCTGGTGTCGTAGGCGCCGGTGTTCTGGCCCGGCAGACTGCCGAAGAGCGGATCCGCGTCGAAACTCGCCGTGGCGGTGACTCCGGTGGAAAAACCAGTGGAGTCGTAGCCGCCGTACGTGGTGAGGTCGCCGTACTGGGCCTCCCCTGTGCCGTACGACGCGTAGGGCGCCGGGTCGGCGTCGGAAGCCGAGGCCGGGGTGGTCATGGTCCCCGACGGGTGACGGTCGTTCACCAACTTCTCTTTCGCCTCGACAACAGGGGCTGCCAGAGCAGTGCGGCGACTGTACCCGGCGGTATACGGGCACGACAATCTTCGTCAGGTTTCGCGCGCGCAGGAAACGGGCAATCGGCCGTGTTTTGGGGGACGGCGGACGCGAGTTTGGCTTTGAGTTCGATGGTTGTTCGAATGTGACCGGGTCGTGGCGGCGGGGTTTCGCTGCCCAGGGGACGCTCGGGGCGG
>MUMD01000227.1 GCA_002155895.1 Streptomyces rochei | reverse complement strand
GCGGGGCCGGCCGGGGCCGGTCCGCCCTGGTGGCTGCTGGAGGAGGCGAGCGTGCGGCTGCGGACCCGGTACAGGCCGGTGTCGAGGTCGTCCGCCTTCTCCAGGTGGACCTTGATCGGCCCCATGAAGGTGTAGCGCTGCTGCTTGGCGTAGTCGCGGACCATGCCGGCGAGCTCGTCGCCGAGCTGGCCGGAGTAGGGGCTGAGACGCTCGAAGTCGGGCGTGCTCAGCTCCACGATGAAGTCGTTGGGGACGACGGTGCGGTCCCGGTTCCAGATGGTCGCGTTGTTGTCGCACTCGCGCTGCAGTGCTCCCGCGATCTCCACGGGCTGCACCTCGGACTTGAACACCTTCGCGAAGGTGCCGTTGACCAGACCTTCGAGACGCTGCTCGAACTTCTTCAGGACTCCCATGGGGCACCTCCTCCGTCGCTGCCGTCCTGTCCGCTGCCTTGCGTACTGCTTTCCTGCGTACTTCCCGCGTGCGCATCGCTCACGCGCGCACTGTCCACCTGGTACTGCTTACTGATCGTATCCACGCGCCGGTCGATCGGCTGGTTCCCCCTGTCGGCCCGGTCGACGGGTGTCGACGCCTCCCGGTACTCATGCCCAGGATCGTAGAGGCGGCCGCGGACCAGTGTCCCGCACCGGACCGTGGACCCCCACCGGCTCCTGGGGAGATGCGCCGGACCGGTACGAGGTTGATACGTGAACGGACCGGGGCCGGGACGAGTGCCCGAAGGAGGGCGGGCGTCCCGGTTCCCCCCGGCCGTCCCGCGGGGAAAGGGATGTGAATCCACCCCGTACAGCGTGCTAATGTTCTCGTGTCGGAAGGCGCCGGACCGCAAGGAAAGGCCCGGAAGTCACACCCAATGCGCGGGTGGCGGAATAGGCAGACGCGCTGGATTCAGGTTCCAGTGCCCGCAAGGGCGTGGGGGTTCAACTCCCCCCTCGCGCACCAGCCGGAAGCCCCCCAGGTCTCGGACCTGGGGGGCTTCCGCATGCTCGGGCGCGCTCGGTGCGGTGCGGTGCGCCGTGCTGTGAGGAAGGTCTCAGGGCTCGCGGCGCCACAGGGCGGGCACGTGGGGCGGCTCCCAGCCCGTCATCGAGGTGTGCGCCTGGAGGCAGAGGTAGGCGCTCCCGCCGTACGTCACGCGGTCGCCCGCCGTGTAGGAGCGGCCGGCCGTCCAGGTGCCGCCCGGCGGCTCGGTGGGCGGGTCGGTCGGGTCGGGGCCCGGGCCGCCGTCCACGTCCAGGACGAAGTCGAAGGTGGCCTCCTTGCCGCCGCCGGCGCCGCGGACGTTCATCAGCAGCGCGGGGTCGAAGAGGGCGTCCGTGCTGTTGCGGGGCTCGCCGGGGAAGTAGAGCTGGGTGGTCAGCACGGGTTCGCCGGGGGCCTGCGCCTTGACGTGGATGTGCCGGGTGCGGCCCGGGTAGAGGCCCGGGACGATCGTGCGCAGGGTGAAGGCGCCGGTGGCGCCGGTGAACTGGTGGCCGCGGAAGCGGTACCCGGCCATGTCGTAGGCGCCGGCGTCGTCGGCCTGCCAGAAGTCGAGGAGCACGCCGGACAGCGGGACGCAGTTGCGGCCGAAGACGTAGCCGCTGACGGTCAGCCTCGTGCCGGGGGCTCCGGCGGGCACCAGATCGGTGCGCAGCGGGGAGTTCGGTTTGAAGTAGGGGCCCTCCATCTGGTCGGGCGTCGGGTCGTCGCCGTCGTCGCAGAACGGGGTCGGCGGCAGGGTGCGGCCGGCCGAGGTGCGGGCGGCGTCCCGGGCCAGCGCGATCGAGCCGGTGGCGATCAGCGGGACGGCGGCGCCGGCGGCCACGGCCGCCCGCAGCAGCGTCTTGCGGCTGACGCCGTGCTCTGGGGCGGGGC
>MUMD01000226.1 GCA_002155895.1 Streptomyces rochei | reverse complement strand
GCGGGCCGCTCCCCGGCTCACGCCCCGCGACCGGCTCGTCCTGTTCGTGCTGTGCGCCGCCCAGTTCATGGTGGCGCTCGACTTCTCGGTCCTGAACGTCGCCCTGCCCGTCCTCGGCGCGGACCTCGGCATGAGCCCGTCCGCCCTCCAGTGGGCGGTCACGGCCTTCGCCCTGCCCTCCGGCGGGTTCCTGCTGCTCTTCGGCCGCACCGGAGACCTGTACGGGCGCCGCCGCCTCTTCCTCGCCGGGCTCGCGCTCTTCGGCGCCGCCTCGGTCCTGGCCACCTTCGCCTGGGACCCGGCCTCCTTCCTCGCCGGACGCGCCCTCCAGGGCCTCGGCGCGGCGGCCATCGTCCCGACCGGCATGTCCCTGCTGACGACGACCTTCCCGGAGGGCCCGGCCCGCGACCGCGCCCTGGGCATCTCCGGCACCCTGCTCTCGCTGGGCTTCACCGTCGGCATGGTGGCCGGCGGCGTACTGACCGACCTGCTGGGCTGGCGCTCCACCATGGGCCTGCTCGCCCTCTTCGCCCTGATCGTGCTGCCCCTGGCCCCCGGCCTGCTCCCGGAGTCCCGCACCCCCGAGCGCCCCCGCCTGGACGTCCCCGGCGCGATCACCGTCACCGGCGGTCTGCTCGCCCTGATCTACGCGCTGTCGACGGCGGCCGAGCACGGCTTCGGCCGCACCGACGTCCTCGTCACCCTGGCCGCGGGCCTGCTGCTCCTGACCGCGTTCGCCGTCGTCGAGTCCCGCACCGACCAGCCGCTCGTCTCCCTGCCGATGCTGCGCCGCCGCACGGTGGCCTGGGGCAACCTGGGCGGCCTGGTCACCTTCTCGATGATGTCCACGGTGGTCTTCGTGCTCACCCTGTACCTCCAGGAGATCCTGCGCCTGACCGCCTTCGAGACCGGCCTGGTCTTCGGCGTGCAGGGCGTCCTGTCGGTGGTGGCCGGCGCGTACGCGCCCCGCGTCATCGGCCGCGTCGGCGCCCGCCGCACCCTCGTCGCCTCGCTCGCCGGACAGGGCGCGATCGGCCTGTCCCTGCTGGCGCTGGGGGAGGGCGGCTGGTCGGTGGTGCTCGCCACGGCCGCCGTGTCGCTGGCCAGCATGTGCCACCTGGGCGCGATCATCTCCTACGGCCTGACCGTCACCTCCGGCGTCCCCGACGAGGAGCAGGGGCTGGCGACCGGCCTGGTCACCTCCACCCAGCAGGTCGGCATCACCGTCGGCATCCCCCTGCTGGGCGTGCTGGCCACCACCGCCACGGATCTGGCCTCCGGCGTCCACACGGTGCTGCTGCTGGACGCGGTGATCGTGCTGGCGGCGGCCGTACTGGTCGCCGTGGGGCTGCGGGTGGGCCGGACCCGCTCAGGGACGGTCGAGCCGTAGCCGCTCCGCGCGCGGCAGCCCCGCGACCACCAGGTCGTACGAGTCCTCCACGAGCTCCCGGACGAGACGGTCCGGGAGCTCGCCGGCCGGACCGCCGGCCACCGTCACCGTGTTCCAGTGCCGCTTGTTCATGTGCCAGCCGGGGACGATCAGCCCCGGGTGGTCACCGCGCAGCCGGAGCGCGTCGTCCGGATCGCACTTCAGGTTGACCGTGAGCGGGTCCCCGTCCAGGAAGGACAGCGCGAACATCTTCCCCCGCACCTTGAAGACCGAGATCTCCGGGCCGAAGGGGAAGTCCTCCACGGCGGCGTTGAAGGACAGGCAGAAGGCGCGCAGCTCCCCGGGGGTCATTCCGACGCGGCCTCCTCGGCGGGCCGCGCCGCGTTCACCGGCTCCACCAGCACCGTCACGATCTTGTTCCGGCGGCCCGCCGCGGCCTCCGCCGTCAGCCGCAGCTCCCGCCCGTCGGGCAGCTCCACGATCGAGGAGGCACCGGCGATCGGCACCCGGCCCAGCGCCTTCGCGAGCAGGCCGCCCACCGTCTCCACGTCCTCGTCGTCGAACTCCTCCAGGCCGTACAGCTCGCCCACGTCGCCGATGTCGAGGCGGGCGGTGACCCGGTAGCGGCCCTCGCCCAGCTCCTCGACCGGCGGCAGCTCCCGGTCGTACTCGTCGGTGATCTCGCCGACGATCTCCTCCAGGATGTCCTCGATCGTGACGATGCCGGCCGTGCCGCCGTACTCGTCGATGACGACGGCGACGTGGTTGCGGTCCTTCTGCATCTCGCGCAGCAGGTCACCGGCGTTCTTGGTGTCGGGCACGAAGGACGCCGGCCGCATCACCGTGGAGACCAGGTCGCTCTCCGCCTCCCGGCTGATGTGCGTGCGGCGGGCCAGGTCCTTCAGGTACACGATGCCGACGACGTCGTCCTCGCTGTCCCCGGTGACCGGGATGCGCGAGAAGCCGGAGCGCAGGGCCAGGGTGAGCGCCTGGCGGACGGTCTTGTACCGCTCGATGACGACGAGGTCGGTGCGCGGGACCATGACCTCCCGCACCAGGGTGTCGCCCAGCTCGAACACCGAGTGCACCATCCGGCGTTCCTCGGCCTCGATCAGGGACTCCTTCTCCGCGTAGTCCACCAGCGCCCGCAGCTCCGCCTCGGAGGCGAAGGGGCCGCGGCGGAAGCCCTTGCCGGGGGTGAGCGCGTTGCCGATGAGGATCAGCAGCGACGGGATCGGGCCCATGATCCGGTCCAGCGGCACCAGCACGTACGCCGCCGCCGTCGCGGTGTTCATCGGGTGCTGGCGGCCGATGGTGCGCGGGGAGACCCCCACGGCGACGTACGAGACGAGCACCATGACCGCGATGGCGATCAGCAGCGCCTCGGTGGTGTTGGCGAACTCCTGGAGACAGGCGTACGCCACCAGCGCGGCGGCGGCCATCTCGCAGGCCACCCGCACCAGCAGCGCCACGTTGAGATAGCGCGTCGGGTCGGCGGCGACCTGGGCGAGCTTGGCGCTGCCGCGCCGCCCGGACCGCACGGCCTCCTCGGCGCGGAAGCTGGAGACCCGGGCGAGCCCCGCCTCCGCGCACGCGGCGAGCCACGCGATCACCACCAGGGCGACCGCGCCGGCGACCAGGGGGAGGCTCATGAGACGGTCGGGGCCGGGGACGGGCCGGTCAGACCCTTCTCCGCGCGCCAGCCGTCCACGATGGCGGCCTGCAGGGAGAACATCTCGGCCTTCTCGTCCGGCTCCTCGTGGTCGTAGCCGAGCAGGTGCAGCACCCCGTGGACGGTCAGCAGCTGAAGCTCCTCGTCCATGGAGTGCCGCGTCTCGGCGTCGGCGCCCTGCTTGGCGGCGACCTCCGGGCAGAGCACGATGTCGCCGAGCAGCCCCTGCGGCGCCTCGTCCTCGTCCTTGCCCGGCGGACGCAGCTCGTCCATCGGGAAGGACATGACGTCCGTGGGGCCGGGCAGGTCCATCCACTGGATGTGGAGCTGCTCCATGGCGTCGGCGTCCACGACGATCACCGAGAGCTCGGAGAGCGGGTGGATGCGCATCCGCGCGAGCGCGTAGCGGGCGATGTCGAGGATCGCCTGCTCGTCGACCTCGGTTCCGGACTCGTTGTTGACGTCGATCGACATGGTGGTGCTGGTCTACTTCCCCTTGGTGCCCTTGGCACCGGACGCCCTGCCGCGTGGCTTGTGCGCGCCGTTCTCGGTGCCGTGGTCGCTGTCGTACTTCTCGTAGGCGTCGACGATACGGCCCACCAGCTTGTGCCGGACGACGTCCTGCGAGGACAGCCGCGAGAAGTGGACGTCCTCGACGCCCTCCAGGATCTCCTGCACCTGCCGCAGACCCGACTTGGTGCCGCCGGGCAGGTCGACCTGGGTCACATCACCCGTGATCACGATCTTCGAGTCGAAGCCGAGGCGGGTGAGGAACATCTTCATCTGCTCGGGGCTGGTGTTCTGCGCCTCGTCCAGGATGATGAAGGCGTCGTTCAGCGTGCGGCCGCGCATGTACGCCAGCGGCGCCACCTCGATCGTCCCGGCCGCCATCAGCCGGGGGATCGAGTCCGGGTCGATCATGTCGTGCAGCGCGTCGTACAGCGGGCGCAGGTACGGGTCGATCTTCTCGTACAGCGTGCCCGGCAGGAAGCCGAGCCGCTCGCCGGCCTCGACCGCCGGGCGGGTCAGGATGATGCGGTTGACCTGCTTGGACTGCAGGGCCTGCACCGCCTTGGCCATCGCCAGATAGGTCTTGCCGGTGCCCGCGGGGCCGATGCCGAAGACGATGGTGTGCTTGTCGATCGCGTCGACGTACCGCTTCTGGTTCAGCGTCTTGGGGCGGATGGTGCGGCCGCGCGAGGACAGGATGTTCTGCGTGAGCACCTGGGCCGGGGTCTCCTGGCCGTCGCTCTCCCCGTTCTCGCTCGCCTTGAGCATGGCGATCGAGCGTTCCACTGCGTCCTCCGTCATCGGCTGCCCCGTGCGGAGCACCAGCATCATCTCGTCGAACACGCGCTGGATGAGGGCGACGTCGTGGGTGTCGCCGACCGCGCTGATCTCGTTTCCCCGGACGTGGATGTCGGCCGCCGGGAAGGCCGTCTCGATCACGCGCAGGAGGGAGTCGCCGGATCCCAGCACGGTCACCATGGGGTGCTGGGCGGGGACGGTGATCTGTGCTCTGGCCTGCCCCTGCGCGGGGGTGTGAGCTGAGGGTGTCTGAGTCATGGGCCGGCGCTCGAGGCCTGCTCGTCCTCCTCTGCGGCGTGCGCCGCGTGACGGGTGTGTCTGCTGTATCCAGCGTACGACTCCCCGCCGACAGCACCGAGGGCTTTTATCGGACCGGCGTTCGCCCGGCGCCCCGGACGAGGTCCCGGTACCAGCCGTACGACGCCTTGGGCGTGCGCTCGAGCGTCGTGAAATCCACGTGGACCAGCCCGAAGCGGCGCGCGTACCCCTCGGCCCACTCGAAGTTGTCCAGCAGCGACCAGACGAAGTAGCCGCGCACGTCCACCCCGGCCTCCAGCGCCCGGTGCAGGGCGCGCACGTGCCCGTCGAGGTAGGCGATCCGATCGCGGTCGTCGAGCCCGTCGTAGGAGCAGCCGTTCTCGGTGATCACGATCGGTGGGAGCCGGTCGCCGTAGCGGTCGCGGAAGCCGGTGAGCAGCTCCGTCAGCCCCTCGGGGACGACGGGCCAGCCGAAGTCCGTCAGCGGCCGGCCCTCGACGGGGACCACCGAGAAGGGCAGCTCGGCGGGGAGCGTCACCCCGCCGAAGTCGATCCGGGCACCCTGCGGGGCGCCCACCCGCGTCGGCGCGTAGTAGTTCACGCCGTACCAGTCCAGCGGCTCGGCGATGACCTCCAGGTCCGCGTCGATGCCTCCGGCGGAGCCCGGCATCAGCTCACCGACGCCCTCCGGGTACCGCCCGGTCAGCACCGGGTCGGCGAACATCCGGTTCAGCAGGACGTCGTAGAACTCCGCCGCCTCCCGGTCGGCCGCCCCCTCGGAAGCGGGCCAGGTGGGTCCGTGCGAGTTGGCGATCCCGACGTCGGCGGCGCCCGAGGCGCGCAGTGCCCGCACCGCCAGTCCGTGGGCGAGCAGCTGGTGGTGGGCGACCGGCAGGGCGTCGAACAGCAGCCGCTCGCCCGGCGCGTGCACGCCGAGGGCGTGGCCGAGCAGGGTGTGCTCGGCGGGCTCGTTCAGGGTGATCCACTTGCCCACGCGGTCCCCGAGCCGGTCCGCGACCCGGGACACGTACTCCGCGAACCGCGACGCCGTGTCCCGCTGCCGCCAGTCCAGCCCCGCCGGCAGGTCCCAGTGGAAGAGCGTCGGCACCGGCCGGACGCCCGCCGCGCACAGCTCGTCCACCAGCCGGTCGTAGAAGCCGAGGCCGCCGGGGGAGTCCACCCGGGGCCAGGAGACCGAGAAGCGGTAGCCGCCCACGCCCAGGTCCGCCAGGAGCGCCACGTCCTCCCGGTAGCGGTGGTAGTGGTCGCAGGCCACTGCGGCCGTCGAGCCGTCCTTCACCCTTCCTGGCCCGGCGGTGAACTCGTCCCACACGGACGGCCCCCGCAGGTCGGCCGCCCCCTCGATCTGGTGCGCGGACGTGGAGACGCCCCACAGGAAGTCCTCGGGGAACCGCGGCATCGCGTGCGCATCCGACTCGGTCGCCATGCGCGGATCATCCGTACCGCCGGTGAGCGAAGTCAACGCCCGTGCGCCGCACCGGCGTCACGCCCCCTCCTTCAGCACCCGCGAGATCAGCCTGCGCTGCTCCGGGGTCAGCCGGGGATCGGCGGCGTACACCGTCCTGCCGTCCACGGTGATCTGGTAGCTGAACCCGTCCGGCACCCCGACGGGCGGCGTGCCCCGCCCGTCGGCGACCGCCCGCTCGGCCAGCGCCTGCCACTCCGCCGCGTCGGCGCGGCCCGCGGTCTCCACCTCCGCGTGGCGTTCGATGCCCGCGAAGCCTCCTGTGCGCCTCACCTGAATCCGCATGGACCCGTGTCTAGTACGGAACTACAGCGTCCGCACCCCGACCTGTTCCCAGCACTTGCGTACCGCCTCCAGCTCCTCGGCGTCCCCGTAGCGCTCCCGGGCCGCCTTCACCGTCAGCGTCGCGAAGTCCGCGAACAGCGCGTCCTGGGCCAGCTCGCCCCCGGTCAGCACGTCGTACCAGATCTGCCCGGCGCGCTCCCAGGCGTGCCCGCCGAGCGCGGTGGCGGCCAGGTAGAAGGCGTGGTTGGGGATGCCGGAGTTGATGTGCACGCCGCCGTTGTCACGGCCGGTGCGCACGAAGTCGTCCATCGTCGCGGGCTGCGGGTCCTTGCCCAGCACGTCGTCGTCGTAGGCCGTGCCCGGCGCCTTCATGGAGCGCAGCGCCACCCCCGTCACGCTCGGCGCGAGCAGTCCGGCGCCGATCAGCCAGTCGGCCTCGGCGGCGGTCTGGCCCAGCGAGTACTGCTTGATGAGGGCGCCGAAGACGTCGGACACCGATTCGTTGAGGGCGCCCGGCTGGCCGTAGTAGGTCAGGTTGGCGGTGTGCTGGGTGACTCCGTGGGTCAGCTCGTGGCCGATGACGTCGAGGGGGATGGTGAAGTCGAGGAAGATCTCCCCGTCCCCGTCGCCGAAGACCATCTGCTCGCCGTTCCAGAAGGCGTTGTTGTACTCGCGGTCGTAGTGCACGGTCGCGTGCAGCGGCAGTCCGGCGCCGTCGATGGAGTCGCGTCCGTACACCTTCAGGAAGTGCTCGAAGGTGGCGCCCAGGCCCGCGTAGGCGCGGTTCACGGTGGCGTCCTTGCCGGGCTCCTCGCCCTCGCCGCGCACCTTCTTGCCCGGCAGGTCGGTGCCGTGCCGGGCGTCGAAGACGGTGCGCTGCGGCTTCTGCTGCTCGGCGCCGGCGCGGGGGGCGACGGCGGGGGCGCCGATCACCGTGGTGAGCTGCCGGCGGGTGCGCTCGAAGGCGTCCCGCTGGAGGGTCCGGCGGGCGGGTCCGGCGAGCACGGGGTCCTCGTGCTGGGCGAGCTTGTCGAGGACGTGGGGCGGCACGATGGTGCAGAAGACGGGCTCGAAGCCCCCGTAGGTCGTCATGTCCGGCACCCTTGCACTGCGTGACGCCCCTGTCACTACCCGCGACCACGATGGGTGAGAACCGGCGGCAAAGCGACCCCGTGACCGGCCGCGAGTGGTATACGGCACTTTTTGTCCTGGTTGTCCCCGCGATCCCGCATACTGATACACACCCGCGTGACCGGCGTGACTCGGCTAAGGTGCTGGGCATCATGCGTTTCGGGCTGCTTCTCCTTAGCTGCCGCGGCGAGGGCCTGCAATAGGCCGACTCCCTCCCCGCGGTGCTGAGTGGTGCGCGTCGGCCGTCCTTCCGGACACGCGGACACCGCGGACATCACGAGGAGCCCACGCCACCATGGTCAACCGCCAGCAGCCCAGCCCCATGCCGACCGGCAAGTACCGAGGCTACGAGCAGGTCGACATCGCCGACCGCACCTGGCCGAACCAGCGGATCACCCAGGCCCCCCGCTGGCTCTCCACCGACCTGCGCGACGGCAACCAGGCGCTGATCGACCCCATGTCGCCCGCCCGCAAGCGCGCGATGTTCGACCTGCTGGTCAAGATGGGCTACAAGGAGATCGAGGTCGGCTTCCCCGCCTCCGGCCAGACCGACTACGACTTCGTACGCTCCATCATCGAGGAGCCCGGCGCCATCCCGGACGACGTCACCATCTCCGTACTGACCCAGGCCCGCGAGGACCTGATCGAGCGCACGGTGGAGTCCCTGAAGGGCGCCAAGCGGGCCACCGTCCACCTGTACAACGCCACCGCCCCCGTCTTCCGCCGGGTCGTCTTCCGCGGCTCGCGCGACGACATCAAGCAGATCGCGGTCGACGGCACCCGGCTGGTCATGGAGTACGCCGAGAAACTGCTGGGCCCCGAGACGGAGTTCGGCTACCAGTACAGCCCCGAGATCTTCACCGACACCGAGCTGGACTTCGCCCTGGAGGTCTGCGAGGCGGTGATGGACACCTACCAGCCCGGACCCGGCCGCGAGATCATCCTCAACCTGCCCGCCACGGTCGAGCGTTCCACCCCCTCCACGCACGCGGACCGCTTCGAGTGGATGCACCGCAACCTCTCCCGCCGCGAGTACGTCTGCCTGTCCGTCCACCCGCACAACGACCGCGGCACGGCCGTCGCGGCGGCCGAACTGGCCGTCATGGCCGGCGCCGACCGCGTCGAGGGCTGCCTGTTCGGGCAGGGCGAGCGCACCGGCAACGTCGACCTGGTCACCCTGGGCATGAACCTGTTCTCCCAGGGCGTCGACCCGCAGATCGACTTCTCCGACATCGACGAGATCCGTCGCACGTGGGAGTACTGCAACCAGATGGACGTCCACCCGCGCCACCCGTACGTGGGCGACCTGGTCTACACGTCCTTCTCCGGCTCCCACCAGGACGCCATCAAGAAGGGCTTCGACGCCATGGAGGCCGACGCGAAGGCCAAGGGCGTCACCGTCGACGACATCGAGTGGGCCGTCCCGTACCTGCCGATCGACCCGAAGGACGTCGGCCGCTCCTACGAGGCGGTCATCCGCGTCAACTCGCAGTCCGGCAAGGGCGGCATCGCCTACGTCCTGAAGAACGACCACAAGCTGGACCTGCCGCGCCGGATGCAGATCGAGTTCTCGAAGATCATCCAGGCCAAGACGGACGCCGAGGGCGGCGAGATCACGCCCACCGCCATCTGGGACGTCTTCCAGGACGAGTACCTGCCCAACCCGGACAACCCCTGGGGCCGCATCCAGGTCGCCAACGGCCAGACCACGACCGACCGCGACGGCGTCGACACCCTCACCGTCGAGGCCACGGTCGACGGCACCGAGACCACCCTGGTCGGCACCGGCAACGGCCCGATCTCGGCCTTCTTCCACGCGCTGCAGGGCGTCGGCATCGACGTACGGCTGCTGGACTACCAGGAGCACACGATGAGCGAGGGCGCCTCCGCGCAGGCCGCCTCGTACATCGAGTGCGCCATCGGCGACAAGGTGCTGTGGGGCATCGGAATCGACGCGAACACCACGCGCGCCTCGCTGAAGGCGGTCGTCTCCGCCGTCAACCGCGCTACCCGCTGACCAGCCGAATCGGTGGTTCGAGGCCCCGCTCGCCGGAAAACGGCGGGCGGGGCCCCGTCGTATACCGGCCATCTCCTCGTGGAGGTCACGGAAAGGTCTCTTCCCGGGTACTGACTCCACGTCGGTGATGTGGCTAACATCACGCCAGCGCGACGATGCTGTCACGCGGTTACGGAGGTGCGACGTGCTGCCTGGACGGGGACGAAACGGCCGAGCTGCCCGGCTGCCACACATCCTGGGCACTCGCACCGCGTGGACGCCCGTCGGCGACGGCGAGTTCTTCTGCCCCGGCTGCGGGGGCGACCGCAACTACCAGCGTCTGACCGGCCGTCGCCGCTTCACCCTCCTCGGCGTCCCCGTCCTGCCGCGCGGCGAGTCCGCGCCCACCGTGGAGTGCGCCGCCTGCCGCCGCCACTACGGCACCGACGTCCTCGACCACCCCACCACCACCCGCTTCTCGGCGATGCTCCGCGACGCCGTCCACACCGTCGCCCTCGCGGTCCTCGCCGCGGGCGGCGCCTGCTCCCGCACGGCGCTGGAGACGGCGGCCGTCGCGGTGCGCGCGGCCGGCTTCGAGGACTGCACGGAGGACCAGCTGAGCGCGCTGGTCGAGGCGCTGGAGGCGGACACCGGCCGGGTCCACGGCGAGCCCTGCGTGCCCGGTCTGGCCATAGAGCTGCACGAGGCGCTGGACCCGCTGGCCCCGCACCTCGCCGCCGTCGGCCGCGAGTCGATCCTCCTCCAGGGCGCCCGCATCGCCCTCGCCGACGGCCCCTACACCCCCGCCGAACGCGACGCCCTGGCGACGGTCGGCGCGGCCCTGACCCTCTGCTCCGACGACGTGACCCGCCTGCTGGAGTCGGCGGGGACACCGTCCTAGGAGGGGGGCCCGAAGGCGCCGGACGAGATCGCTGGGCGTCTCGGATAGTCTCGGTGGTCCTGACTCGGCGTGGCCCGGACGGTGCGCCGAGAAGCGCGCGGGACGGAGGCGAGCGGTGTCGGCCGGTGTGGTGGTGATCGGGGCCGGTGTCTCCGGGCTGACCACGGCGGTGTGCCTGGCGGAGGCCGGGTGGAGGGTGAGGGTCGACACCGACCGCCCTCCGCGGGAGACGACCTCCGCGGCCGCCGGCGCGATGTGGGACCCGTATCTGGTCGAGCCCGCGGATCTGGTCGAGCGATGGAGCCGGGACACCCTCGCGGAACTCGTCCGGCTGAGCGCCGACCCGGCCACGGGAATCCGTGTGGTGAGCGGGACGCACGAGTCCAGGACCCCGTGCGATGTTCCGGCCTGGGCCGAGCTGGTCGGGGCGGACCTGTGCCCGCCGGGGGAGCTTCGCCGCGGCTATGTGACCGGTTGGCGCTACCGCGCCCCCCTCGTCGACATGCCCCGGTACCTCCACTACCTCGCCCAGCGGCTGGAACGCGCCGGCGGGGCCGTGCGCCACCGCCGGTACGGCACGCCCGAAGAGGCACTGCGCGAGGCACCGGTGGTCGTCAACTGCTCGGGTGCGGGCGCCCGGAGTCTGGTGCCCGACGACTGCGTCGAGGCGGTGCGCGGACAGCTCGTCGTCATGGAGAACCCGGGGATCGACTCGTTCTTCTGCGACGACACCCCCGACGCCGAAGAACTCCTGTACATCTACCCGCACGCGCGCACGGTCGTCCTGGGCGGTACCTCGGAGCGGGGCAACTGGGACCTGACGCCCGACGAGGACGCCGCCCACGGGATCGTCCGGCGGTGCGTCGCCGTCGAACCGTCACTGGCCGGGGCCCGGGTCCTGGGCCAGCGCGTGGGGCTCAGGCCGGTGCGCAAGCGGGTGCGGCTCGGGCCGGAGCGGCACCGGGACGGACTGGTCCTGCACAACTACGGGCACGGCGGTGCCGGACTCACGCTGTCGTGGGGGTGCGCCCGTGAGGTCGCGGAACTGGCCCGCGGGGCGACCGGCGCCGCTACCTGATCCGCCACTGCCGACGCTCCTCGATGCCGGCCTCCGCGCCCCTGCGGAAGAGGTACAGCCAGGTCCGGGCCGACAGCGTGAACACCAGCGCGATGGTCCACGGCCAGCTGGTCGCGCCGGTCGCCACCAGACCGCTGCCCACCGCCGGGGACACCGCGGTGAGCGCCGTGAGGGCGACCTCGGCGGGACTCCGGTCGAAACGGTGGGCGATCGAGAACTCGGACCGCTCGTACCAGGCGACGGCGGCACTGAGGACCAGCGCCAGGACCATGGTGGTCCACACGTTGTCGCTGGCCTGCGCATAGGTCACGGGGAGCGAGATGAGGAACGGCAGAACACCGCCGTACTCGGACAGCACGTTCCCCCACTTCATGATCCTCCCGAAGGAGTTCGAACGGATCCGGGCGAGTTCGCCGGAGGCGCTCGCGTAGAGGATCAGGGAGAGCACCGTGCTGAACGTCGCCCCGATGAGGAGCAGACGTACGTCGTCCGGGAAACGGGTCGACGTGAAGGCGAAACCGAGGAGGAAGGTGATGGCGGCGAGGATCGACCCGGCGAAGGCGATCCCGGCCGCCGCTTCACCGGACTGCAGCGCGGCCGGATCGTCCTGCTCGAACCTCGCTATCTCGAATGCCTGCCCGCCGCCCAGGGGCACCACCGCCGTCACGGCGTGGTCGGACGGCGCCAGCGACTCGGCGAGTTGCTCCTGATCACCCACGGGTACGAGGTGCCGGGCGTCCGGATCCAGGTAGGCGACGCGTGACTTGTGCTGGTAGTGCAGGTGGACGGCGGTGCCCGGTCCGCTGCTCCGCAGGAGCCTCGTCCCCAGGAAGCCGCAGCCCAGGAGGAGCCGGGACAGTGCCACGTCCCGCGGATCGGCCAGGACGGAGACCAGCGGGGTCTCGTCCGCCCTCCCGGAGCAGGCCCGCACCGTCTCGCTCAGGAGCCGAGCCGCCACGCCCTGCCGGCGCGAGTCGGAGCGGACCGCGATCACCGCCACGCGTACGTGCCCCGGAGACGGCGCTTCGGCGACGAGGCACCCCACCAACGTGCCTTCGCGCTCGGCGACCCGCACCCATCGGGACTCGACGGCCTCGTCGATCAGGGCCGGTGCGGGAACGACCGCGGTGTCGCAGGAATCCGTCAGGAGGGCGATCAGCTGGTCCCGGTCCGTCGAGGCGGCCGTCCTGGTAGACCACGCAGCCATGCTCGTCCGTTTCGGTCGACTCGGGCACCGGTGAGTTGTCCCGCCCATGGTGCCCTGCCCATCGCGGCCGTGGGGCCGATTCGCCCGGGGAACCGTGGACTTGGCGCGGGTCCGACCGTCCCGCCCCCGTGCTCCTCCTCGTTACTCCCGGGGGAGTAACGGGGGCCGCGGGTCACCCCCGGCAGTAGGCGACGGCTCGCTCTCGCGTCCGACGCGTCGGCGCTGGGGCGGCGGGAGTCTGGTGGGACCGCGACCAGACATCCGGACCGGAGGAGGCCCGACTCATGGGGGCAGCAAGGACACACGGGGCGTCGGGCGCCGGGCGGCGCCGGGTGGTTCCCTGGCTGGTGCTCGGACTGTGGATCGCCGTACTGGCGATCGCCGCGCCGTTCGCCTCGAACCTGTCGGACGTGCAGCGGGACCGGGCCGTCGACTACCTGTCGGCGAGCGCGGACTCGACCCAGGTCGCGAAGATCCAGGACCGGCTGCCGGGCGGCGAGGCCACCGAGATGGTCGTCGTCTACCACCGCGACACCGGACTGACCGCCGCCGACAGGGCCACCGCCGCCGACCAGATCGCCGAGATCGCGTCCGCGCACCCGCTCACGGACCGTCCGGCCGGCGTCCCGTCCGAGGACGGCACCACCCTCATGTACCCGGTCGCCTCCACCGAGCCCGGTCAGGACGAGGAGGCCCGCGACGCCCTCGTCGACGACGTACGGCGGATCGCCGACGGCGGAGACGGCCTGAGCGTCGAGGTCGGCGGCACCGGCGCCCTCACCACCGACGCCGGTGAGGTCTACAACTCCCTGGACGGCCCGCTGCTCTACACCACGGCCGCCGTCGTCGCCCTCCTGCTGATCCTCATCTACCGCAGCCCGTTCCTGTGGCTGGTCCCGCTCGCCGTCGCCGGGATCGCCGACTACCTGTCCATGGGCGTCGCCTACGGCCTCAACCAGTGGTTCGGCACGTCGGTGTCCGGTCAGAGCACCGGCATCATGACCATCCTGGTCTTCGGTGTCGGCACCGACTACGCGCTGCTGCTGGTCTCCCGGTACCGCGAGGAGCTGCGGCGCGTCGAGCGGCCGTACGACGCCATGGCCGCCGCCCTGCGCGGCTGCGGCCCCGCCGTGCTCGCCTCCTCCGGGACCGTCGCCGCGGGACTGCTGTGCCTGCTCGCCGCCGACCTCAACTCCAGCCGGGGCATGGGCCCGCTCGGCACCGTCGGCGTGCTGTGCGCGCTGGCCGCCATGCTCACCCTGCTCCCCGCGATCCTGGTGCTGCTGGGCCGCCGCGTCTTCTGGCCGCTCGTACCCCGCCACGGCTCCACGCCCAAGCCCCGCAGGTCGCTGATGAACGCGATGGGCGGCTCCGCCGAACGCCGCCCCCGCGCCGTCCTCGTCGGCGGCGCCCTCCTGCTCGGCGCGCTGGCCCTCGGCTCGTTCAACCTGCCCGGCACCCTCAAGCAGGAGGACTCCTTCACCTCCGAGCCCGAGTCCATCGCCGCCATGGAGACCCTCGCCGCCGCCTACCCGGAGCGCGGCACCCAGCCCGTCACCGTCATGGCCCCGGCCGACCGGGCCGAGGAGGTCCTCGCCGAGGCCCGTGACACCCGGGGCGTGGAGCGCGCCGTGGCCGGCCGCAGCGGCGACGGCTGGACGGAGTTGACGGTCCTGGCCTCCGCGCCGCCCCAGTCGGCCGCCGAGACCGCCACCATCGAGGCCCTGCGCGACCGGCTCGACGGCTCCTACGTCGGCGGTCCCAGCGCCCAGCAGATCGACCTGGAGGACACCAACGCCCGGGACACCGTCATCGTCGTCCCGCTGGTGCTGCTGTCGGTCCTGCTGATCCTCGTCGTCCTGCTCCGCGCGCTGGTCGCCCCGCTGATCCTGGTCGCCGCCGTCGTCGCCGTGTGGGGCGCCGCCCTCGGCATCGGCGGCCTGGTCTTCGGTCCGGTCCTCGGCTTCGAGGGCACCGACCCGGGCCTGGGCCTGCTCTCCTTCGTCTTCCTGGTCGCCCTCGGCGTCGACTACGGCATCTTCCTGATGCACCGCATGCGCGAGGAGTCCCTGCACGGCGCGGAACCCGCGCGGGCCGCGCTCACCGCGCTGCGCACCACCGGCGGTGTCATCGCCTCCGCCGGGCTGGTCCTCGCGGCCACCTTCGCGGTGCTCACCAGCATGCCGATGGTGCAACTCGTCGAGCTGGGCTTCGTCATCGCCGTCGGTGTCCTCCTCGACACCTTTCTCGTCCGCACCTATCTGGTCACCAGCGCGAGCGTCGCCCTGCGGCGCCGGGTGTGGTGGCCGGGCCGCCTCTCCCGGGCGCCCGGGAAGCCGGCGCCGGCCGGTGAACGGGAGCCCGTCGGTGTCTGAGGCACCGCACGACCGGAGTGCGCCCCTCCCCTCCCGGAGGGGCGCGTCCGTCGCGGAGGATGGACGGGTGCAGGCATCCACCACGGCGACGTCCTGGCCCTCCCGCCTCGGTGAGCGGATCATGGCCGCGATCAACCGCGACCCGCTCACCGCGCCGCACCGCGTCCGCAACGACGCCGTGCTCGCCGCGGTCCTCCTCGTCGGCGCGGTCTGCCTGGCGTGGTTCACCGACGAGGACCGGCGCCCGGACGCGCTGGGCTGGACGCTGCTGGTCGCCGCGCACGTCCCGATCGTGTGGCGGCGACACCGGCCGCTCCTGGTGCTCGCGGCGGTGTTCGCGGTCGTCGGCCCCTATCACGCCCTGGACAACAACCACGCCGCCCCCGGCCCGGCCTCCTACGTGGCCCTGTACACGCTGGCCGTCACCGGCCGGCCCCTGCGCACGATCCTCACCGGCACCGCGGTCCTCACGGCGTCCGTCAGCATCATGCTCACCGTCGACACCCACCGGGCCGTCGAACTGCTCCGCATCTCCGGCTGGGTGATCGCCATCCTCTTCGCCGGGGTCGACGTCCGCTACTACCGCCAGTACGTCGCCTCCATCGTCGAGCGCGCCGAGCGCGCCGAACGCACCCGGGAGGAGGAGGCCCGGCGCCGCGTCGCCGAGGAACGCCTGCGGGTCGCCCGGGACCTGCACGACCTGCTCGCGCACAGCATCACCCTCATCGGCGTGCAGACCTCCGTCGCCGCCCACGTCCTGACCGCCGACCCCGACCGCCTGGACCGGGCCGCGGTCGCCAAGGCCCTCGACGACATCGCCGAGACCTGCCGGAGCGCGCGCGGTGAACTGCGCACCACGCTGGAGGTCCTGCGGGCGCAGGACACCCCCGACGCACGCGGCCCGTTGCCCGACCTGCGCGGCCTGCCCGACCTGGCGGAGGCCGCGCGCCTCGCCGGAGCGAGCGTGGAGCTGTCGCTGCGCGCCGACGACGTACCGCCGGCGGTCGGCGCCGCCGCCTACCGCATCGTGCAGGAGGCGCTGACCAACGCCGTACGGCACGCGGGACCCGAACCGACCGTCCGCGTCGAGGTGTACGCCGACCGGGGCGCGGTGCGCCTGTCCGTCACCGACGACGGCACCGGCCCGGACCCCGCCGGTGCCCCCGGCTTCGGCCTGGTCGGGATGCGGGAGCGGGCCCGCAGCGTGGGTGGCACACTCGACGCCGGGCCGCGCGAGGGAGGCACCGGCTTCGAGGTGACGGCCGTGCTGCCCACGCCCACCGCCCCCCTGACGACGGCCACCACGACGGCCGGCACGACGGCCACCACGACGATCACCGCGGAGAGAGCCGGATGACCATACGCGTGCTGCTCGCGGACGACCAGAACCTCGTCCGCGCCGCATTCGCCCTGCTCGTCGCCTCGGCCCCCGACATGGAGGTCGTCGGCGAGGCGGGCACCGGCCGCCAGGCCGTCGAACTGGCCCGCACGGAACGCGCCGACCTGGTCGTCATGGACATCCGCATGCCCGACCTGGACGGTATCGAGGCGACCCGCCTGATCGCGGCCGACGAGGACCTGGCGGGTGTGAAGGTACTGGTCCTCACCACCTACGACACGGACGAGAACATCGTGGCGGCCCTGCGCGCGGGCGCCTCCGGCTTCCTGGTCAAGGACACGAGGCCCGCCGACCTCCTGGACGCCATCCGCACCGTGACGGCGGGCGACGCGCTCCTGTCACCCGGTCCGACGGCCCGCCTCATCGAGCGGTTCCTGCGCAGCCCCGCGGCGCCGCCGGCGGGCGGTGACGGCCCCGACTGCCTGTCCGACCGCGAACGGCAGGTCCTCACCCTGGTCGCCCGCGGCCTCAACAACACGGAGATCGCCGACTCCCTGGGCCTGAGCCCCCTCACCGCAAAGACCCACGTCAGCCGTGTGATGGGGAAGCTGGGCACCCGCGACCGGGCACAACTGGTCATCGTGGCCTACGAGTCGGGCCTGGTGACGCCCGGCACCGCTCAGCGGCAGTAGAGGTCGGAGTCCGGCCGTTCCCCGGTCGCCAGGAAGCGGGAGACGACGCGGTCACCGCAGGCGTTGCCGTTGGCGAGGTAGGCGTCGTGGCCGGTGGAGTCCACGGTGACCATGACCGCCCGTCGGCCGAGCGCCTCCCGCATCCTCGACGCGCCCGAGAGCGGGGTGGCGACGTCCCGCTCGTTCTGCACGAGCAGGATGTCGGACGGCCCCCGGTCGGTGATCCGCACCGGTGCCTCACGCGGCGGATACGGCCAGGCGGCGCAGAGCATCGCGTTGCGGGGCATGCCGGCGGTGAGCGGGTACGCGGCGCGGCTCTCGGCGACGCCCTTCTCGTACACGGCCGGGGACGTGGGCCAGGCGACGTCGTTGCAGAGCGTCCCGGCGCCCACGGCGGCGACGTTCTGCAGCACCTCCTCGGGCGGCGCCTCGGGCGCGGGCGGCACGGTGCCCCGCCGGGCGGCCCGTATCAGCTCGGCGAGCGCCGGATAGCGGCTGGGCCGGTAGAGGCCGTCCAGCAGCGCCTGGCGCAGCACGTTGCCGTTCAGCTCCTCGGGATTGGCGCCGGGCCACGGGATCGGCTCGCGGTCGAGCCGCGCGGCGAGCCGCAGGAACATCGGCCGGACATCGGCGGCCCTGCGCGCCAGGCGGTCCGGATTGCCCGGCTTCGACGCCCAGGCCGCGAAGTGCGGGAAGGTGTCCTCCACGCCCTGCTCGTGCCCGGCCAGCCAGGCGCGGGCGACACGGGTCGGATCGGGGTCGTCGACGCTGTCCAGCACGATCCGGTCGGTGCGGTGCGGGAAGAGCTGCGCGTACACAGCGCCCACGTACGTCCCGTACGAGACGCCCCACGCGGAGATCTTCCGCTCACCGAGCGCGGCCCGGAGGAGGTCGATGTCGCGGGCCTCGTCGGCGGTGCTGAGGTGCTTGATCAGTTCACCGCCGTTGCGGGCGCAGGCGTCGGCCATGCGGCGGGCGGTGGCCATGTTCCCGTCCACGGAGCCGTCGGGGGCGGGCCAGGGACGGAGCTTGGAGGTGGCGAGGTCGCCGTGGTCCAGCCCGCAGGTGACGGGGGTGGAGGGGGCGAGTCCGCGCGGCGCGAATCCGATGAGGTCGTGGGTGTCGCGGACCTGCCGCGGCAGCTTCTGCCCCTTGCCCGACGGGTCGTCGAGGCTGGAGCCGCCCGGTCCGCCGGCGATGAGCAGCAGCGCCCCGCGCCGGGCGTCCGGGTCCTCGGCGGGGATGCGGGAGACGGCGATGTCGATCCGTGGGCCGTCCGGATCGGCGTGGTCCAGGGGGACCCGGAGGGTGGCGCACTGCTGACGGGGGTCGACGGTGGCGCCCTCGCAGTCCGCCCAGGCGAGGGAATCGGCCGGACCTGCGGTCGTGCCGGTGGCGGCGGGCGCGGTGATGCCGAGGAGGGCGGTGGACACGCCGACGACGGCGGCGTTGCGGAGGAGTCGTGTGCGTAGCGTCATGCGACGAGCCTCGCGGATGCCCGGCGCCCTCCCCATCCGGGCAACTCCCGGAAAAACACGGGGGGTTACCCCAGTCCTCCGTGTCGGGGTACACCCCGACGCGTCAGACGAAGAAGCTGTCGTGCCGCACCTGGAACTCCCGCAGTTCCTCGCCGCCGCGCTGCGCGAACTCGGCGACGCGCTCGAAGTACTCCTCGCGCGGGGCGCCCGGGGAGAAGAGCATCAGCATGGAGACGGGGTCGTCGCCGTCGTTCTTGAAGGCGTGCAGTCCGCCGACCGGGACGTACAGGAAGTCTCCCTGCCGCCCGGTGGCCCAGCGCTCGCCGTTGTAGAGCTCCACCTCGCCGGACAGGACGTAGAAGGACTCGGAGATGCTCCGGTGGAAGTGCGTCCTGGCGCCGGGCGCCTTGGGGCCCATGTCCACCTTGTAGAGACCGAACTCACCTCCGGTGGAGGTGTGGCTCGCGAGGTAGTGGGTGGTCGTGCCGTTGGGTGCCACGATGTCGGGCGGGGTGTCGGCCGCCCTGAACACGGCGTTGATCTCACCCTTCTCGCCGAGGTAGCGCGGCTCCGGGTACGACATGGGTGCCCCCTCCGTTGTGGATGCGTGATCCGAGTCTCGCGCACGGGGCCCGTCCCGGGCGTCGGCCGGGAGATCGAAGGGGGCGGGGACGAGCGGTCTAGGACCCGAGCCCGACGAGGCCGCGTACGAACTCCGTCCAGGCTCCCGCCCCGACGACGACCACCGGCCCGGCAGCCACCTTGCTGTCCCGGACCGGCACGACGCCGGGGACTCCGTCGGCGACCTCGACGCAGTCGCCGCCTTGACCGTTGCTGTAGCTGCTCTTCGTCCAGCGGGCGTTGCTCAGGTCGTACTCGCGCATCGTCTGAAGTCCTCCGCCGCCGAGTCGATCAGGGCCAGGGACACCTCCGGCGACAGCGCGGCGACCCTGAGCAGATCGTATGTGCGCTGGGTGTGCGCCACCACGGCTGGAGCATCGATGAGCGTCCCCGAATACTCCGTCTCTGTATAGGCGACGGGAGGCGCGTCCTCGAAGCTCATGAGCTTCAGCATCCCGCCCATCGCAGCATGCGCCCCCGCCCTGTACGGCAGCACCGTCACCACCGCCACCCGCTCCCGCATCAGCCGCGCCACCTGCTCCAGTTGCTCTGCCATCGCCTGCGGACCGCCCACCGGAATCCGCAGCACGTTCTCGTGCAACGTCACCCAATACTCGGGCCGTGTAGCGTCGTCCAGGATCAGCGATCGCTCCAGGCGGGCGGTGACGATCTCGTCCACGTAGGAGTCCGGCTTGAACGGATTCGCGGCGATCGTGACTATGCGTGCGTAGGCCTTGGTCTGGAGCAGGCCTGGGACGACCGTCGGCGCGAACTCGCAGATGCGTGTGGCCAGTCGCTCCAGTTCCACCACGTGGGTGAAGTAATCCGCATACCGCGGATCATCAATCAGCTTCCGGCACAGCCGCTCGAAAATACCGTCGGTTTGCAGTGCCTCGTCAATCCGCTGAGCAACGTCCAACTGCGGCTTGCGAATTGCCTGTTCGAACTGGCCGATGTATCCCCCGGACACGAAAACCCGTGCGCCAAGCTCCACTTGCGTGATTCCCGCGTCCTCGCGCCGGCGTTTCAGTTCCGTCCCGAAGAACTCCCACGCCGCCTGCCGTGAACCATTGGCCATAACCAACCCCCTGGCGCTGACCCGCACTTGTAGTGCGCAGACTCCGACCGAGTGTAGTAACGGCAAGGCATTCTGGGGACACGAAGACTGAAACCGTAAAGGCAAGGGGAGCACGGTGAAGGCACCACACTCGGCGCTCTGCGTCGAAGAAGCGGAGGACACGGTGAAAGAATTGCGCGCGGCGCTCGCGGAGGCCGGAATTACTCTTCCCTCCCTCGGGCTCGACCCGGTGAGTCTTGCGCGGGAGGCACCCTGTCCGCTCATCGAATTGGGGCGGTGTTCCGTCGAGACCGCGCAGCGCCTCGCGGCGGTGCTGCGATGACCCACCCGCATCCGCACCCGCACCCGCCCGTCGGGGCCTACGCCATCGACACCCGCACCGGACGTGTGGGACTCGTCATGGGCCACGAGGGCCCGTACGTGCAGATGCGGCCGTACGGCGGCGGCCGGGAGTGGGACGCCGCGCCGGGTGACGTACGCCACGCCACCCCGGCGGAGCGCCTCAGCGCGGCGACGGCGTACACCAACGCCAGAAGCCGGGGCGAGGTGCCCTGACGCATGCGCGAGAATGGACGGCATGAGTCTGTTCCGCGACGACGGCATCGTGCTGCGCACCCAGAAGCTGGGTGAGGCGGACCGGATCATCACGCTGCTCACGCGCGGTCACGGACGCGTACGCGCCGTGGCGCGCGGGGTGCGGCGGACCAAGTCGAAGTTCGGGGCGCGGCTGGAGCCGTTCTCGCACGTGGACGTGCAGTTCTTCTCGAAGGGCAGCGAGCTGGTCGGGCGCGGCCTGCCGCTGTGCACGCAGAGCGAGACCATCGCGCCGTACGGCGGCGGGATCGTGACCGACTACGCGCGCTACACCGCCGGGACGGCCATGCTGGAGACGGCCGAGCGGTTCACCGACCACGAGGGCGAGCCGGCGGTGCAGCAGTACCTGCTGCTGGTCGGCGGGCTGCGCACCCTGGCGCGGGGCGAGCACGCGCCGAATCTCGTCCTCGACGCGTTCCTGCTGCGCTCGCTGGCCGTGAACGGGTACGCGCCGACCTTCGGGGACTGCGCCAAGTGCGGCCTGCCCGGTCCGAACCGGTTCTTCTCGGTCGGATCGGGCGGTTCCGTCTGCGTCGACTGCCGGGTGCCCGGCAGCGTCGTACCCTCGCCGCAGGCCCTGGAACTGCTCGGCGCGCTGCTTGCGGGAGACTGGGGCACGGCGGACGCGGCCGAGCCGCGGTACGTCCGGGAGGGGAGCGGACTGGTCTCCGCCTACCTGCACTGGCACCTGGAGCGGGGACTGCGCTCCCTGCGGTACGTCGAGAAGTAGGAGAGAACCGATATGGCCGTACGCGGGATCCTGGGGCGGCAGCGCCGGGAGTACAGGACGCCGGAGCCGCACCCGTCCGGCGCGCGGCCTCCGAAACTCGGCGAGCTGGTGCCCGAGCACGTGGCGATCGTCATGGACGGCAACGGGCGCTGGGCCAAGGAGCGCGGCCTGCCCCGCACCGAGGGGCACAAGGTCGGCGCCGAGCGGGTGCTGGACGTGCTCCAGGGCGGCATCGAGATGGGTGTGAAGAACATCTCCCTGTACGCCTTCTCCACCGAGAACTGGAAGCGGTCGCCGGACGAGGTGCGCTTCCTGATGAACTTCAACCGCGACTTCATCCGCAAGACCCGCGACCAGCTCGACGAGCTGGGCATCCGGGTGCGCTGGGTGGGGCGGATGCCGAAGCTGTGGAAGTCGGTCGCCAAGGAACTCCAGGTCGCGCAGGAGCAGACCAAGGACAACGACCTGCTCACCCTGTACTTCTGCATGAACTACGGCGGGCGCGCCGAGATCGCCGACGCGGCGCAGGCGCTGGCGGAGGACGTGCGGGCCGGGCGGCTCGACCCGTCGAAGGTGAACGAGAAGACGCTCGCCAAGTACCTGTACTACCCGGACATGCCGGACGTGGACCTGTTCCTGCGGCCGAGCGGTGAGCAGCGCACGTCGAACTACCTGCTGTGGCAGAGCGCCTACGCGGAGATGGTCTTCCAGGACGTGCTGTGGCCCGACTTCGACCGGCGCGATCTGTGGCGGGCCTGTCTGGAGTTCGCCTCCCGCGACCGGCGGTTCGGCGGGGCCATCCCGAACGAGGAGCTGCTCGCCATGGAGGGCAGGCAGGCGTAACCGCGTCCGGCGCGGCGCCCCGGTGCGTCCGGGGCGGCCCGGCCGGCGGGGAGCCTCGCGGCACCGGGGACGGTGCCGGGCTCCCTGCTAGGCCCCCTGGTCCGCGGCCGCCGTCGCGCAGTCCGCGCAGGTGCCGAAGATCTCCACGGTGTGCGCCACGTTGACGTAGCCGTGCTCGGCGGCGATGGCCTCCGCCCACTTCTCCACCGCCGGCCCCTCGACCTCGACGGCCTTGCCGCAGGTGCGGCAGACCAGATGGTGGTGATGGTCGTCGGTGGAGCAGCGCCGGTAGACGGACTCGCCCTCGGCGGTGCGCAGGACGTCGACCTCACCGGCGTCGGCGAGGGACTGCAGGGTGCGATAGACCGTGGTGAGCCCGACCGAGTCGCCCTTGTGCTTGAGCATGTCGTGCAGTTCCTGCGCGCTGCGGAACTCCTCGACCTCCTGCAGCGCCGCCGACACGGCGGCCCGCTGCCGGGTGGCGCGGCCCTTCACGGGCGGTCCAGCGGTCGTCACCGGATTCCTCCTCACGTCTGCGGCTTGCCGGGGCCATTGTGCCAGCCCGGCCCGCCGGCAGTCAGACGCCGACCTCGTCGGTGGCACCCCGGGTGGCCGGAATCTTGCACTCCGCCGGATCCGCGGCGGGCTGCGCCGCGGTGGCGGCCCGCGCGCGTCGCCGGGCCAGCGGCACTGCCAGCACGGTCAGCAGGACGAAGGCGCCGATGGTGAGCAGCACGATCGTCGCGCCGGGCGGCACGTCCTGGTAGTACGACGTGACCGTGCCGCTGATCGTCACGGTGACGCCGATGGCGACGGCGACGGCGAAGGTGGCGGCGAAGGAGCGGGTGAGCTGCTGGGCGGCGGCCACCGGGACCACCATCAGCGCCGACACCAGCAGCAGCCCGACGACGCGCATCGCGACCGTCACGGTCACGGCGGCGGTGACGGCGGTGAGCAGGTTCAGCGCGCGCACCGGCAGGCCGGTGACCCGGGCGAACTCCTCGTCCTGGCTGACCGCGAACAGCTGGCGGCGCAGACCGAGGGTGACCAGGACCACGAAGGCGGCCAGCAGGCAGATCGCGGTCACGTCGGACTCGCTCACCGTCGACAGGGAGCCGAAGAGGTACGAGGTGAGGTTGGCGTTGGAGCCCGTCGGCGCGAGGTTGATGAACATCACGCCGCCGGCCATGCCGCCGTAGAAGAGCATGGCGAGGGCGATGTCGCCGCGGGTCTTGCCGTACCAGCGGATCAGCTCCATGAGGACCGCGCCGAGGACGGAGACCAGGGTCGCCATCCACACCGGGGACCAGGTGAGCAGGAAGCCGAGGCCGACGCCGGTCATCGCCACGTGCCCGATGCCGTCGCCCATGAGGGCCTGGCGGCGCTGGACCAGGTAGATGCCGACGGCGGGGGCGGTGATGCCGACCAGGACGGCCGCCAGCAGCGCCCGCTGCATGAAGGCGTAGTTCAGGATTTCCATCAGCTCAGCAGTCCCGTGCGGATCGGTTCGGCGCCCGCCGGTGCGTGCGGGTGTACGTGGTCGTGGCCGGGCAGCGCGTGCTGGCCGACCGCCTTCGGGGGCGGGCCGTCGTGCAGGACGCAGCCGTCGCGCAGGACGACCGCCCGGTCGATCAGGGGCTCCAGGGGGCCCAGCTCGTGCAGGACGAGGAGGACGGTGGTGCCGGCCGCGACCTGCTCGCGCAGGGTGTCGGCGAGGACCTCCTGGCTGGCCAGGTCGACGCCGGCCATCGGCTCGTCCATGATCAGCAGCTCGGGTTCGGGGGCGAGCGCGCGGGCGATCAGCACCCGCTGGTGCTGGCCGCCGGAGAGGGCGTCGACGGAGTCCTTGGCGCGGTCCGCCATGCCGACCAGGTCGAGGGCGCGGCGGACCGCCTCGCGGTCGGCCTTGCGCAGCACGCCGAAGCGCGCCCGGGAGAGCCGGCCGGAGGAGACCACCTCGGTCACCGTGGCGGGCACGCCGCCCGCGGCCGTGGTGCGCTGCGGGACGTAGCCCACCCGCGACCAGTCGCGGAAGCGGCGCCGCGGGGTGCCGAACAGCTCGACCTCGCCGGCCGTGACCGGCACCTGGCCGATGACCGTGCGCACGGCCGTGGACTTGCCCGAGCCGTTGGCGCCGAGCAGCGCCACGACCTCGCCGCGGCCCACGGTGAGGTCGATGCCGCGCAGGACGGGGCGTGAGCCCAGCTCGGCGCGGACGCCGCGCAGGGAGATGACAGGCTCGTCGCTCACGATGCCCTCCGTAACGATCGAAACGGTCACTTGGCGCCGAGGGCGGCCTCGAGCGCCTTGAGGTTGGACTCCATGACCGCGATGTAGTCGTCGCCCTTCGACTTCTCGGTGATGCCCTCCAGCGGGTCGAGGACGTCGGTCTTCAGGCCCGCGTCCTTGGCGAGGGTCTTCGCGGTCTTGTCGGACACGAGTGTCTCGTAGAAGACGGTGGTGACGCCGTCGGCCTTGGCCTCGTCCTGCAGCTCCTTGATCCGGGCGGGGCTGGGCTCGCTCTCCGGGTCGAGGCCGTTGATGGCCTCCTGGGTCAGTCCGTAGCGCTCGGCGAGGTAGCCGAAGGCGGCGTGGTTGGTGAAGAAGACCTTGGTGTCGGTGTTCGCCAGGCCGTCCTCGAACGCCGTGTTCAGGTCGGCCAGCTTCTTCGTCAGCGCGTCGGCGTTCTTGCGGTAGTCGGCCGCGTTGTCCGGGTCGGCCTTCTCGAAGGCCGACGCGACGCCCTCGGCGATCTCGGCGTACTTCACCGGGTCCAGCCAGACGTGCGGGTCGAGGGCGTGCTCCTCCTCCTCGGAGTGCGCCTCCTCCGAGTGCGCCTCCTCGGAGTGCTCCTCGGCGGCGTGCTCCTCGCCCCCGTGGTCGTGGCCGTGGTCGTGCTCGACGTTCCCGTGGTCCTCGAGCTTGGTCAGCGTGGCCGCGTCGATCTTGGTCTTGACGTCGGACTGGCCGACGGCCTCGTCCACGGCCGGCTGGAGGGACTTCAGGTAGAGCACCGCGTCCGCCTCGCCCATCTGCGCGGTCTCCTTGGCGCTCAGCTCCAGGTCGTGCGGTTCCTGGCCGGGCTCGGTGAGCGTGGTGACGTTCACGTGGTCGCCGCCGATCTGCTCGGCGAGGTACTGCATCGGGTAGAACGACGCGACGACGTCGAACTTGTCCGTGTTGCCCGCCGCGGCGCTGTCGCCGGAGCAGGCCGAGAGGGTCCCGAGGCCGAGGGCGGCGGCCGCGGTGACTGCTATGCCGGATATGTTGCGTCGTCGTACGTTCATGGCATTCATTTTCAACAAATATGGAAACCGTTGTCAACTAACGGTCGGTGTCCGTGGAGATCGTCGAAGGGGGCCCCGATTTGGCCGAGGGGCGGGCCGCGCCGGTAACCTGAAGCATTCTCTGGAAGCATCTCGCTTCGTCGCCCGTCGTCGTAATGAAGAGAGCACCGTGGCCGCCGACAAGATCGACACCATCGTCAGCCTGAGCAAGCGCCGTGGCTTCGTATTCCCGTGCAGTGAGATCTACGGCGGTCAGCGTGCCGCCTGGGACTACGGCCCGCTGGGTGTCGAGCTCAAGGAGAACCTCAAGCGCCAGTGGTGGCGCTACATGGTCACCTCGCGCGAGGACGTCGTCGGTCTCGACTCGTCCGTGATCCTCGCCCCCGAGGTGTGGGTGGCCTCCGGTCACGTCGCCACCTTCACGGACCCGCTGACCGAGTGCACCTCCTGCCACAAGCGGTTCCGCGCGGACCACCTGGAGGAGGCGTACGAGGAGAAGAAGGGCAAGGCCCCGGAGAACGGCCTCGCCGACCTCAACTGCCCCAACTGCGGCAACAAGGGCACCTTCACCGAGCCCAAGCAGTTCTCCGGTCTGCTCTCCACCCACCTCGGCCCCACCCAGGACAGCGGCTCCGTCGCCTACCTGCGGCCCGAGACCGCGCAGGGCATCTTCACCAACTTCGCCCAGGTGCAGACCACCTCGCGCCGCAAGCCGCCGTTCGGCATCGCCCAGATGGGCAAGTCCTTCCGCAACGAGATCACGCCCGGCAACTTCATCTTCCGCACCCGCGAGTTCGAGCAGATGGAGATGGAGTTCTTCGTCAAGCCGGGCGAGGACGAGAAGTGGCAGGAGTACTGGATGGAGCAGCGCTGGAACTGGTACACCGGCCTCGGCATGCGTGAAGAGAACATGCGCTGGTACGAGCACCCGAAGGAGAAGCTCTCCCACTACTCCAAGCGCACCGCCGACATCGAGTACCGCTTCCAGTTCGGCGGCAGCGAGTGGGGCGAGCTGGAGGGTGTCGCCAACCGCACCGACTACGACCTCGGCGCGCACTCCAAGGCCTCCGGCCAGGACCTCTCCTACTTCGACCAGGAGGCCGGCGAGCGCTGGACGCCGTACGTCATCGAGCCGGCGGCCGGTGTCGGGCGCGCGATGCTCGCCTTCCTGCTCGACGCGTACATCGAGGACGAGGCGCCGAACGCCAAGGGCAAGCTGGAGAAGCGCACGGTGCTGCGGCTCGACCCGCGTCTGGCGCCGGTGAAGGTCGCGGTGCTGCCGCTGTCCCGCAACCCGGAGCTGTCGCCGAAGGCGAAGGGGCTGGCGCAGGCGCTGCGGCAGCACTGGAACATCGAGTTCGACGACGCCGGTGCGATCGGGCGCCGGTACCGTCGCCAGGACGAGATCGGCACGCCGTTCTGCGTGACGGTGGACTTCGACACGCTGGACGACAACGCGGTGACCGTGCGCGAGCGGGACACCATGAAGCAGGAGCGGGTGTCGCTGGACCAGATCGAGGGGTACCTCGCCTCTCGGCTCGTGGGCTGCTGAACGTCCGCTCCGGCTGACGTACCGGGGGGCTCCGCCCCCCGACCCCGGGCCCCGTCACGGGCCGCCCGTGATTGGCCCCCGATGGAGGACCCCGAGTGGTCCTCCATCGGGGGCCGTCGTGTTGTCAGGGTGGGGGCATGAGCATCGCGTTTCTGCTGACCACCCTCGTGGTCGTCGCGACCCCCGGCACCGGGGTCGTCTACACACTCGCCGCCGCCCTCTCGCGCGGGCGCCGGGCGAGCGTCGTCGCCGCCCTCGGGTGCGCGCTCGGGATCGTGCCGCACCTGCTGGCCACCGTCACCGGTGTCGCGGCGGTGCTGCACGCCAGTGCCACCGCCTTCCAGGTCCTCAAGTACGCCGGTGTGGCCTATCTGCTGTACATGGCGTGGGCCACGCTCCGGGACAAGGAGGCGCTGGTGGTGGCGCGGGAGACCCCGGCCGGGACCGTACCGGCGGGGCGGGTGATCCTGCGCGGGGTGCTGATCAACATCCTGAACCCGAAGCTGACCCTGTTCTTCTTCGCCTTCCTGCCGCAGTTCGTGGACCCGGCCGAGGCCGGTGCCCTGCCGCGGATGCTGCTGCTCGGCGGGGTCTTCATGCTGGTGACGTTCGTCGTGTTCGCCGGGTACGGGGTGCTGGCCGCGTCCGTGCGCAGCCACGTCATCTCCCGGCCGCGGGTGATGGCGTGGCTGCGGCGCGGCTTCGCCGGTTCGTTCGTGGCGCTCGGGGCGAAGCTGGCGTTCACGGCGCGGTGAGGGGCTTCAGCGGCGCTGGAGGGCCTTGACGTTGTCGCCGAAGGTCCAGTTCTTCGAGCCGTCCCAGTTGAGGGACCAGGTCATCAGGCCCTTGAGGGCGCCGTTGTAGTAGTTCCACGCCTGGGCGACCTGGGACGGCGTCATGTGGCCGCCGCCCGCGCCGGGCTGGGCGGGCAGGCCCGGGACCTGCTTGTCGTAGGGGACACGGATCGTGGTGCCCTGCACGACCAGGCCCTTGTCCAGGCAGTCGGTCTGGGCGGTGAAGCCCTGGACCGTGCCGGCGGAGTAGGAGTCACCGGAACAGCCGTACATGCTGCCGTTGTAGTACTGCATGTTCAGCCACCACAGGCGGCCGTTGTCGGCGTACTTCTTGATGATCGGCAGGTAGGCGCCCCAGATCGAGCCGTAGACCACGCTGCCGCCGGTGACGTAGGCGGTCTCCGGGGCCATGGTGAGGCCGAAGTTCGACGGCATGCGGGCCAGGACGCCGTCGATGATGCGGATCAGGTTGGCCTGGGAGGCGGAGAGCTGACCGATGTTCCCGCTGCCCGTGAGGCCGGTCTCGATGTCGATGTCGATGCCGTCGAANNCCGCCGCGCCGCCGATGGAGAGCAGGATCGTCTGTCCGGACGCCTTGGCCGCGCACATCTCCGCGGGCGTCGCCACCTTCACGTCCCGGTCCATGCCGTCCTCCCACAGGGCCGTTCCGTCGGGGAGGATCACCGGGAAGGCCGCGTTCAGCACGTTGTAGCCGTGGGCGCCGATGCGCGAGTCGGTGATCGGGGTCCAGCCGAAGGGCGGGTGGACGCCGTTGGCGGCGCCGTCCCAGTTCTCCCAGTAGCCCTGGAGCACCTTTCCGGCGGGCTTCGACTTCACGGCGCAGGTGTCGGCGGCGGGTGCGGGGGCGGACGCCGTGGGGGCC
>MUMD01000225.1 GCA_002155895.1 Streptomyces rochei | reverse complement strand
GTTACGTTCGGGGCGGGGTGCGGGCGGGGAGGAGGCCGGTATGGGGCAGCGGTGGCGGGACGGCGTGGGTGAACTGGTGGTCGGCGAGGAGGCAGGGGACGGCGGTGTCCGCGTGCCGCTGGAGATCGCCGGTTCGTACCGTGCCCGTACCCGAGGGCTGCTCGGGCGGGACGCACTCGACGGGGCGATGCTCCTCTCCCCCGCCGGCAGCGTCCACACCTTTCGGATGCGGATGCCCATCGACGTCGCCTACCTCGACCGGCGGCTCGTCGTCATCGCCGTGCGCACCATGCGGCCGGGCCGGCTCGGGATGCCCCGGTTGCGTTCCCGGCACGTCCTGGAGGCGGAGGCCGGGGCGATGGCCCGGTGGGGGGTGCGGGCCGGGGCGCGGGTGCGGATCGAGGCGGCGCAGGCCGGTACGGCGGGGCGCTGAGCCGAGCGGGTGCGGTGCCCGACCCGTGCGGCTCCGTCTCGGCGTCACGGGGAGACGACGTGCAGGAGGGCCGTGCCGTCCGGTCCTGTCGACGCCTGGATGACGACCGCGTCGGGCTGAGCGCTGGGCCGGGTGCCGCTCACCGCGCCGCAGGAGGTGCCGCTGCCGTTCTCGCGGAGCGCGGTGACGCAGCCCTGGCCCGCGCCGCTCGCGCCGCCCTCCGCCCGGCCGTTGCCCGACTTCAGGGTGTACTCGACCTCGTCGCGGCCCACCTCGGTCACGGACAGCGTCACCGGTCCGCCCGGGCCCTGGAAGCGGACGGTCACGGGCCGGGCCACCGCGACCTCGCAGTTCGCGTCGGCGCAGGCCCGGATGTCCGCTCCGTCCGCCGCCGAGACGGCGGGTGCCGGCGTCGACCGGGACGCGGAGGGGCGCTCCCGTGCGGACGCCGGTGCGTCGTCGGACGGGCTCGGGCTGTCGCAGGCGGCCAGGGCGAGGGCGGTCGTCAGGACGGTCAGGAAGGTGGGAACGGCCGGTGGCGGACGTCGGTGGTGCCGTCGCCCGGCGGTGGTCGTGGGGTGCCGCATCGGTTCGGTCAGCCCTCCGTGCGCGGGAAGGAGACCTCCACCCTGCGGTTCTTCTTGCGGCCTGCCTCGGTCGAGTTGTCGGCGATGGGGTACTGCTCGCCGTAGCCGCGGACCTCGTAGGTGATGCCGGCGTCGTTCAGGGTCTCGGTGAGGATGTCGTGCACGGCGTTGGCGCGCTTCTTGGAGAGGACGTCGCCGTGGGCGGATGAGCCGAGGTTGTCGGTGAAGCCGAAGACGCGGACGCGGGTGGCGTTCTGGTTCTTGATCTCCTCGGCGATGCCGGTGATGCGGGACTTGGCTTCGGCGCCGAGCTTCGCGCTGTCCTTGCCGAAGAGGACCTCTGCCTGCAGCGCGAAGGTGACGCTGGTGTTGGTGTCCTCGCGGCGTTCGTCGCCGCTCTGGTCCTCGACGACCGACTTGATGTCCAGCACCTTCGCCTGCGCGAGCGTGGCGCCGTCCGGCAGCTTGAGGTCCGGGTCGTTGGGGTCCACCTTCACGGGGGCGGCTGCGGAGATCTCGGTACCCGGGGGGTCGTCGTCGGCGTGGGCCGACGTCGTGCCCACGACGCCCGTTGCGATGAGTGCGGAGGTCGTGAGGATGGCGGTGAGGCGGGTTCGGGTCATGGATGCCTCACCCAGAGATCTCAATGGGTGCAGCCGCGAAGGTCGGCAGTTGGAAGGTGACCTTCGTCGTGTCGGCAGGAGGCGCCGGGAACTGCATGAAGACCGGGATGGATGCACCTGGCTTGATTCGGGGCATGTCTGTCGTCGTCAGGGGACGGCCATCGGTGTCACGCAGTACGTAGTAGCGCTTCTTGTTACCACTGTCCACGAGCGTCGCTCCTCCGAGCGACCCACCGTGCCGCATGATCTCGGTCTCGTCGCCCCTTGTCTGAATGGGAACACGTGCTGCATCAGCTCCGTCGTTCTTGATTGCGCCGCTCACGGTCACGAATCCACCAGCGTCTCGTGCTGCGGATTCGATAGTGAGGACCAGACCGTTCTCCCCCTTGAGCTCGGCCAGGATCGCATCACTGCCCTGCTGAGCGCTGGGGCCCGACTCACCGTCCGGTGGCGCGGACGTCGATGCCTGTGGCTTCTTGTCGTCGTCACCTCCACCGCAACCGGCCACTCCCATGGCCAATCCGGCCACGATGGTCAACGCGGCCACCCCCCTGCGGGCCTTGGCTGTGAACCGCATGCTCATGACTTCGCTTCCTTCATCGCTGGTCCCACGCTTGTCAGTCGGCCAGGTGAACTTCGAACAGGTCTTGAGGACTCGGCAGCTCGGCAAGATTTTCCCGATTCAAGTCCCAGACCTGGTCCTTGCAGGTGAGCGTCGGAAACTCGGCGTCCTCCGCATCCTCTTCCGGCAGCTGGAACGTGCAGCTCGGTTCGACCACGGCGATGGCGGACGCATGCGCATACTTGTCCTCCGTGCCCGGCACGATCGAGTCGCCCACCGGCTCGTCTGTCGTGACCTCGACCGAGTACTGAAGGGGCCCGTTCATCGCACAGTCGTCGATGCTCGCATCGTTCTGCGCCGCGAGCTGATCCGCTCGCCAGCACGAATCGTCAAGACCGTTCACCAGCCCGTCGAAGATGTCCCCCCACGCAGCGGGGTCTCCTACGTTCTCGACCCACTCTCCGGCAAGTTGGTCCCTGGTCTCCTGCGCTGCCGCGAGAGCTGCCGCATCGGCGGCGGTCTGAGCCTCGTTGCGATTCGTTGCCGCTTGTCCCACTGCTAGATACGCAAACGCGAGAAAGAGCAGGCCCGCCACCACTGTGAGGTAGATGGGAAAGGCCTGCCCTGCATCACCGGGATGGTGATGTGTGGTCAGTCGATGACCTCGTCGATCTTGTCCGTGATGGCGTTGTAGATCGTCTCTCCGATATCCGTCCCCGTGATGGCCAACACGATCGCCACCACCACCGCGATGATCCCCAGGTACTCCACCGCCGTCTGCCCCTGGTCGTCGCGGGCCGTGCGGGTGTGCAGGTGGGCGGCGATGGTGTGGAGCCAGTTGGTCATGGTGTTCCCCTCCAGGGTGGGCGGTGCCGTGGCCGTCGTCTGGAAGGTAGGGCTCGCGGGTGCTCCGGTCCGAGGGTCCGTGGGCCCAAACGGGGGCCCAAACGCGGGCGGGGCGTCGCGTCTTGTCCATCGCGGTCACCCCAGACCCAGCCACTTGGCGGTGGCCTCGGAGCGGCTGGTGCTGTGGAGCTTGGCGAAGATGCGGTTGATGTGGTTCTTGACCGTCTTCTCGCTGATGAAGCAGGTGGCGGCGATCTGCTGGTTGTTCATGCCGGTGGCGATGAGATCCATGATCTCCACCTCCCTCGCGCTCAGTCGGAACCTCGTCCTGTCGGCAGCAGCACCCGAGGGAGACTGTGCCACAGACGGTTGCAGTTGCGAAAGTGTTTGAGGGGAAGTGGTCCATATGGGTTGTGCCGGAGGGGTTGTTGACGGGGCGTTGGCGTGTGCAGTCGCGTTTGCTCGCGGTGTCTGCCGCAACTGTGTCAGCAACGCCCCCGCCGCCGTCGGCGTGAAGTGGGCCCTGCCCTGTCTGACGTCCCGCACCGCCGTCACCAACTGCTCCGCCGTGAACTCGCCGTGGACCAGATAGCCGCCCGCCCCGCGCCGCAGGGCCTCCTGGACGATCTCCGACTCCCTGCTGTACGTCAGCATCATCACCGGAGCGACGTCCACCAGGTACGGAAGGGCCGAGATGCCGTCCACGCCGGGCATCCGTACGTCCAGGAGGACCACGTCGGGGCGGTGCTGCCGGGCCGCCTCGCAGGCCGCGCGGCCGTCGGCGGCCTCGGCCACGACGGTGATGTCCGCGCGGCCGGAGAGCAGGGCGGTGAGTCCGGCGCGGACGACCGGGTTGTCGTCCGCCACGACGACCCGCAGCGGCGCGGGTGGCTCGGGCGTGGCGGCCGGCAGGGGGGAGTGGGGCTGTTCCTCGTGCATCGGGGGCCTCCCTTCTGACGTGAGCGGTGTGGTCACGGGTTCCTCCCGCCCGGCGTCAGTGCGGCCAGGGGCAGGTCCACCCGCACCTCCGTGCCGCGCGGGTGCTCGCCCCGGCCGATGCGGATGCGGGCGCCCACCGACGCGGCCCGCTCGACCATGCCGACCAGGCCGAAGTGCCCGGCCCTGCCCAGCTCTTCGAGGTTCGTGCCCGCGGGGAGGCCCTGGCCGTCGTCGTAGACGCTGATCCGCAGCGAGCCGCCGTGGACGCCCGCGCGTACCTCGACGCGGGTCGGGGACGCGTGGCGGTGGGCGTTCTCCATGGCCTCCGAGGCGATCGTGAGGAGCTGGCGGGCCACGGACGGTGGGACGGGCGGCACGGGTGAGGTCGGAGTCCCCGCGTCCGTGTCGGTGAAGGTGGCGGGCAGGCCCGTGCGGGCCGCGAAGTCCGCGGTGCGCGAGGCGAGTTCCGCCGCCATGTCCGTGCCGTGGGCCGGGTCCGTCTCGCGGCGCAGGTCGGTCAGGAGGTCGCGGGACTCGGCGGCCGCCCTGCGGGCCGAGCGGGCGACCAGTTCGGCCTGCCGGCGGGCGAGCGCCGGGTCCATGCGGCCATCGCGCGCCGTGGCGGCCAGCCCCTCGGCCGCCAGGGCGACGCCGTGCAGGGTCTTG
>MUMD01000224.1 GCA_002155895.1 Streptomyces rochei | reverse complement strand
GCGGCGCCCCGGGGCGCCGCCCCCGACTACGCGGCCCGCTCGACCAGGGCGGCCGGCGACTCGTCGTCCATCTCGAAGGCGAGCGGGAACGGGGCGTGTCCGGCGAGGCGGAACCAGCGGACCTTGCGGTGCTCGCGCAGCCGGCGGGCCGCTCCCACGGCGTCGTTGTGGAAGCGCCGGGCCATCGGGACGCGCCTCACGGCCTCGGCCAGTTCGTGGGCCGCCTCCTCTCCCCCGGGCGCCTCGCGCAGGGCATCCACCTGCTGCGGCTCGGCGAACACCGCCCTCAGGGCCTGGCTCAGCTCGCTCTCGGCGACCTCCCGCTGCTCCTCCTCCGCCTGCCGGGCGGCGTGCGCGGCCTCGTACAGGACGATGGAGGCGGCCGGGTCGAGGACACCGGAGGTGGCCAGTTCCTGGGCCACCGAGGCCCGGCGCAGCAGTTGCGCGTCCAGGGCGGCGCGGGCGGCGTCGATCCGGGCGTGCAGGCGGTCCAGCCGGCCCGCCGTCCAGCTCAGGTACAGGCCGACGGCGACGAGGACGACCAGGATCCAGATGAGAGTTGCGGTCACGGGCCGCAACCCTAGTCAACCGCGGCCGGGCCGGGTGTCCCGAGCCCCGCCGGAGCCCCGCGCTCAGTCCCTCGCCAGCCCGAAGCGGGCCCGCAGCCCCGTCGCCCGGTCGTCCGTCGCCACGGCCGCCGCGCCCGCCGTCACCGTCTCGTAGACGGAGAGGATGTCCGCGCCGACGGTGGACCAGTCGAAGCGCCGTACATGGGCGCTGCCCCGCTCCCGCAGCGCCTCCCGGCGTTCCGCGTCCCCCAGGAGCCGCACCGCGGCGTCGGCGAGCGCGTCGGCGTCCTCGTTGGGGAACAGTTCGCCGGCCGCCCCCTGGTCGAGGACCTGGGCGAAGGCGTCCAGGTCGGAGGCGAGTACGGGGGCGCCCGCCGACATGGCCTCGACGAGGATGATGCCGAAGCTCTCACCGCCGGTGTTGGGGGCGACGTAGAGGTCGACGCTGCGCAGCAGGCGGGCCTTGTCCTCGTCGCTGACCATGCCGAGGAACTCCACGCGGGAGCGCAGCTCGGCGGGCAGGGACGCCACCGCCTCCTTCTCGTCGCCGCGACCGGCGACCAGCAGCCGGGCCCGCGGGCGGGCGGCGAGGATCTTCGGCAGGGCCCGCATCAGCACCGGCAGCCCCTTGCGGGGCTCGTCGATGCGCCCGACGAAGCCGATGGTGTCCCCCTGCCACTCGGGCCTCGGCTCGGCGTCGGCGAAGAAGCCGACGTCCACGCCGTTGGGGATGACGACGGCGTCCCCGCCGAGGTGCTCGACGAGGGTGCGACGGGCGTACTCGCTCACCGCGATCCGGGCGCTGATCTTCTCCAGCGCCGCCTGGAGGATGGAGTACGCGGCGATCATCGCGCGGGAGCGCGGGTTGGACGTGTGGAAGGTGGCCACGATCGGGCCCTGCGCCGCCCAGCAGGTCAGCAGACCGAGCGAGGGCGAGGTCGGTTCGTGGATGTGGATGACGTCGAAGGCGCCGTCGTGCAGCCAGCGCCGCACCCGGGCCGCCGACAGGAAGCCGAAGTTGAGGCGGGCGACCGACCCGTTGTACGGCACCGGCACCGCGCGGCCGGCCGAGACGACGTACGGGGGCAGCGGGGTGTCGTCGTCGGCCGGGGCGAGGACGGACACCTCGTGGCCGAGGCGGATGAAGTACTCGGCGAGGTCCCGGATGTGGAACTGGACGCCGCCCGGCACGTCCCAGGAGTACGGGCAGACGATGCCGATCCTCACCGGTCGCCCCGCTCCCGCGCCACGGGCGCCTTGGCCGGGTCGAGATCCTTGAGCCACAAGCGCTGCAGCATGTGCCAGTCCTCCGGGTGCTCGGCGATTCCCGTGGCGAAGGTGTCGGCCAGCGCCTGTGTCATGACAGACGTCTTCTCGGCCCGGGTACCTGACTCGGGGATCTCGACCGGCGGATGCACCCGGCCCCGCATCACGGGCGAGTCGTCGTACCAGAGCGTCACGGGCAGCAGCCGGGCGCCGGTCTGCTGGGCGAGCAGGGCGGGGCCGGCCGGCATGCGGGCCGTCTCGCCGAAGAAGTCGACCTCCACGCCGGAGGCGGACAGGTCGCGGTCGGCGACCAGGCAGACCAGGCCGCCGTCGCGCAGCCGCCGGGCCAGCGTGCCGAAGGCGGAGCCGCCGCTGTGCGGCAGGACCTCCATGCCGAGTCCCTCGCGGTAGGCGACGAAGCGGTCGTACAGGGTCTCCGGCTTGAGGCGCTCGGCGACCGTCGTGAAGGGGATGCCGAGCTTGGTGGTGACCCAGGCGCCGGCGAGGTCCCAGTTGGCCAGGTGCGGGAGGGCGAGGATCACGCCCCTGCCCGCGTCCATGCCCTCGGTGAGGTGGTGCAGGTCCTTGGGGACGAAGCCCGCCGCGATCCGCTCGGTGCTCCACGCCGGGAGGCGGAAGGACTCCATCCAGTAGCGCAGGTAGGACCGCATGCCCGCGCGGGAGAGCGCGGCCAGGCGTTCGGGGCCCGCCTCCGGCACCACGCGCGCGTAGTTGCTCTCCAGCCGCCGCACACCCGTGCCGCGCTGCTTCCAGGCGGCGTCCGCGATGGTGCGGCCGAGGCGCACGGCGACCGGCTCGGGCAGCTTCTTGACGGTGCTCCAGCCGGCGCCGTACAGGGCGTCGGCCAGCCGGTCCCGAGCGCTCACTTCGCCGCCTCGGTGCCCTGGCTGTCCTGCGCGGCGGCGTCGGCCTCGGCGGCCTCGCGGCGGACCGTGACGACGCGCTGGACCAGCGTGACCAGGCTGCCGACGGCGACGATCCACAGGGCGACGGGCAGCAGGTACTGGATGCCGGGCACACCGAACTTGTGCAGGCCCGCGAACCCGGCGGCGACCAGCGAGACGACCAGGCGCTCGGCCCGCTCGACCAGGCCGTTGACCGCGACCGGCAGGCCGATCGACTCGCCGCGCGCCTTGGTGTACGACACCACCTGGCCGCTGGCCAGGCAGAAGATCGACACGGCGCACAGGACGTCGTCGTCACCGGCTCCCGCGTACCAGAGGGCGAAGCCGCCGAAGATCGCGCCGTCGGCGACCCGGTCCAGTGTGGAGTCCAGGAAGGCCCCCCAGCGGCTGGAGCGGCCGAGCTGGCGGGCCATGTTGCCGTCGACCAGGTCGGAGAAGACGAAGAGCGTGATCACGACCGTGCCCCAGAAGAACTCGCCCATGGGGTAGAAGACCAGCGCCCCCGCGACCACACCCGCGGTGCCGATCAGCGTGACCGTGTCCGGGCTGACGCCCCGGCGGATGAGAAACGCGGCGAACGGTGTGAGGACACGCGTAAAAAATGCACGCGCGTACTTGTTCAGCATGGCCTTCCCGACGGTCGGTGTGGCCGCGCGGCCCCTGCTGGCCACCGGCTGGCCCATCGTAGTCACGCACGCGCCCGTGCGACGGACGGGCACCCGGACCCGCTGGTGGGCGGCGGGCGGACGGCGGGATCGGGTCGTTCGTATGGACGGGGCGTGACGGGAGTGGAAAGCTCGAAGGACCGCGGGCGTCGCCGGAGCCGCCAGTGCACGCGGTCCCGCGTGTCCGCGCCCACAACGACCTCACCGTGCACGGGAGGCAAGGACATGGGCGACAAGGCACACACCCACCCCGGAGCCGCCGGAAGGGCATCGGCGGCCGACCGTCCCACGTCCGTACGGAATGTGGTGCTGGTCGGCCACTCCGGAGCGGGCAAGACCACGTTGGTGGAAGCCCTCGCGCTGACGGCGGGGGCACTGAACCGGGCGGGCCGCGTCGAGGACGGCGGCTGCGTCTCGGACTACGACGAGATGGAGCACCGGCAGCAGCGCTCCGTACAGCTCTCCCTGGTACCGGTCGAATGGGACGGCATCAAGGTCAACCTCCTGGACACCCCCGGGTACGCCGACTTCGTCGGCGAGCTGAGGGCCGGTCTGCGCGCGGCGGACGCGGCCGTCTTCGTCGTCTCCGCCGCCGACGGGGTGGACGGCTCGACCCGGATGCTGTGGGAGGAGTGCGCCGCCGTCGGGATGCCCCGGGCCATCGTGGTCACGCACCTGGAGGCCGCCCGCGCGGACTTCGAGGAGATGACGCGGATCTGCGCGGACGCCTTCGGCGGGGACGATCCCGACGCCGTGCTGCCGCTGTACCTGCCGTTGCACGGGCCGCAGGCGCCCGACGGGCACGCGCCCGTGACGGGGCTGGTGGGGCTGCTGTCGCGGAAGCTGTTCGACTACGCCTCGGGCGAGCGCGTGGAGTCCGAACCGGGCGAGGACCAGCTGCCGCGGCTCGACGAGGCGCGCGCCCTGCTGATCGAGGGGATCATCTCGGAGAGCGAGGACGAGACCCTCATGGAGCGCTATCTCGGCGGCGAGCAGGTCGACGTCAAGACACTCGTCGAGGACCTGGAACGGGCCGTGGCGCGCGGGGTGTTCTTCCCCGTCCTGGCCGCCGCCCCCGCCGCCGAGGGGGCCCGGCAGGGGCTCGGCACGGTCGAGCTGCTGGAGCTGATCACCCGTGGCTTCCCCACGCCCCTGGAGCGCGCGGCGCCCCGGGTCACCACGCCCGACGGCGCGCCGCGCGAGCTGCGGATGTGCGACCCCGACGAGTCGCTGGTCGCGGAGGTCGTCAAGACGTCCTCCGACCCGTACGTGGGGCGGATCTCGCTGATCCGCGTGTTCTCCGGCACCCTGCGCGCCGACCAGACGGTGCACGTCTCCGGTCACGGACTGGCCGACCGGGGCCACGAGGACCACGACGTCGACGAGCGGATCGGCGCCCTGTCGACGCCGTTCGGCAAGCAGCAGCGACCGGTCTCGCACGTGATCGCGGGCGACCTGGCGTGCGTGGCCAAGCTGAGCCGCGCGGAGACCGGGGACACCATCTCGGCCAAGGACGACCCGCTGCTGATGGCCCCGTGGGACATGCCCGACCCGCTGCTGCCGCTCGCCATCCAGGCGCACAGCAAACCCGACGAGGACAAGCTCTCCCAGGGCCTGGCGCGACTGGTCGCCGAGGACCCGACGATGCGCCTGGAACAGAACCAGGACACCCACCAGGTGGTCCTCTGGTGCCTGGGCGAGGCACACGCCGACGTGGCCCTGGAACGGCTGCGCAGCCGCTACGGCGTCCAGGTAGACGTCGTGCCCCACCGGGTGTCGCTGCGGGAGACGTTCGGCGGCAAGGCGGCCGGGCGGGGGCGGCACGTCAAGCAGTCCGGCGGGCACGGGCAGTACGCCATCTGCGAGATCGAGGTGGAGCCGCTGCCGGGCGGCTCGGGCATCGAGTTCGTGGACAAGGTGGTCGGCGGCGCCGTGCCCCGGCAGTTCATCCCCTCCGTCGAGAAGGGCGTGCGCGCGCAGGCCGCCAAGGGCGTCGCCGCCGGGCATCCGCTGATCGACGTGCGGGTGACGCTGCTGGACGGCAAGGCGCACTCGGTGGACTCCTCCGACGCCGCGTTCCAGACGGCGGGCGCGCTGGCGCTGCGGGAGGCGGCCGCCGAGGCGAAGATCCACCTGCTGGAGCCGGTCGCCGAGGTGAGCGTGCTGGTCGGCGACGACTACGTGGGCACCGTGATGAGCGACCTGTCGGGGCGGCGCGGCAAGGTGCTCGGCACCGAGCAGACCAGCGGCGGGCGGACCCTGATCCGGGCCGAGGTGCCGGAGATGGAGATCGAACGGTACGCGGTGGACCTGCGCTCCCTCTCGCACGGCACCGCGCGTTTCGACCGCCGCTACGCGCGGCACGAACCGATGCCGCAGCAGGTCGCGGAGCGCCTGCGGGAGGAGCTGCGCGCCGCCTCGTAGTGCCGCGGGCAACGGCGGGAGCCGGGGCGGGAGCCTGGCGCCGGCTCCCGTGCCGGGCCCCCGCACCGGGCACGCTCCCCCCGGCGCACGGGGGCGCGCCCGTGCGCCGACCCGCGCGTGCGGGGGCGCCTTTGCCCGTCCGGTGACGCCCGTCGGCGGCTGCGGATACGCTGATGACCTGATCAACAGGTGTGCGGGGCAGGGAAGTCGGGAAGGCCGCAGGAGCGACAGTGGTGGCGATCGGGGGCGGGAATGACCGTTGACGGCGGTTACGCGGACTTCTTCGGACCGCAGGTGCCGCGTACGGACGACGGCGGACAGACGGCCACGTTCGCGCTGGCCTCGGCCGCCTACCGGGACAATCCGGTGGAGGAGATCAAGAAGGCCGACAACGAGTGGCACCAGACGACGGTCAACCCGGGCCGCTCCTGGGCCACGATCTTCCGGCCCAACCTCGGTGAGGCGTTCTCCCGCGCGGTGGCCGACCGGATGCTCGGCAGCGGCCGCAAACCCCTCATCCAGTCCTTCGGCGCCGAGCCTCAGGTCGTCGTCGAGCACTGCCTCGCGGCCAACGGCATCCGCAAGGCCCGCGACAACAAGCTGACCATGATCAGCGTGGTGTGCGGGCTGCTGTTCCTGCCGGGCACGCTGGTGTGGCTGCTCGGCTTCCAGATCCGCACCACCGTCGCCAAGGCGGAGAACAAGCAGGCCGGGGCGCTGGGCACCGCCGTGCTGGTGGCGATCGCCGCGCTGGCCGTGCTGTTCCTCGTCAAGATGCCCTTCTCGGGCTTCTGGGCCTGGTACGCGCGGGCGGCGGTCCTGATGCCGGTCGTCGGGTGGTTCTGGGCCAAGCGGATCTGCGAGAGCACCGCGAGGGACCTGCGGGAGCGCTGGGACGGCCTGCTGTCGGGCAGCGGCGTGGGCGCCAAGGTCCCGGAGGCGGTGCCCAGCAATCCGGGCGAGACCGCGGCCGAGCAACTGCGCCAGTCCCTGGCCAAGCTCGGCGCCGAGCAGCAGTCCAACTCCGTCTTCTACGCCGGCCCCAAGGGCATACTCGGGATGGGCACCCGCTGGGGCAGCTGGCAGCTCGCCGAGAATCTGGTGCCCGCCGACCCCACCCGGGAGATCCATCCCTTCCGCAGCTGGGACGTGGTGAAGGCCGTCCACGACCAGTTGCGCATGCTGGAGCGGGGCCCGCTGAACACGGGCGGCTTCACCAAGCCCTCCATACGGCACTGGATCGTCACCCCGATCGGGGAGAACGCCAAGGCGGTGTCCCGTCCGGAGGGCACGGACGTCGAGGCGTACCAGGTCAAGTCGCACGCGATACAGGACATCTGCAACAAGCAGCAGTTCGGCGCCGGTGACCGGCACTATCTGGGCGTCCAGTGGACGCTGTGGGACGGTCAGCTGGTCATCACCATGCTGATCACGGTGACCGTGCTCCACGAGACGCTGCGCATCGAGGTCACCGGTCACGCCCTGGGTCCGGTGAACTCGCTGTTCACCACCAAGCCGGAGGCGCCGTCCAAGGAGGTCGCCAAGTCGTTCAAGCCGTGGGAGACCCGCAAGGTGATGCTCCCGCTGGTCACCGCCAACGAGGTGGTGCGGCTCGCCGTCCGCGCGCCGCTCACCTGGTATCCCCCGCTGCTGAACTGGCTGGGCGGCACGATCGCGCTGCCCGAGCCGTTCGGTCTGCGGCACGCGTGGGCGGATCAGCCGTGGCGGCACCGCTTCATGGCCGACGACGCGCTGCGGGCGGCGGCGCCGGTGCTGCGGGTGGTGCACTCGGCGGCGATCCGGGTGCTGGAGGAGAACGGTGTGGACACGGAGAAGTTCGGGACGAGGTCGGCGTTCCTGAGCACGGCTGTGCAGGACCCGACGCCCGGGAAGGCCGACCTGTACAACGCGTAGACCTCCGGCGGTCGCGCGGGACGTCGGCGTGACCGCCGCCGGGGGCTCGCCCCGGACCCCGCCGCGGACCGGACGGTCTCGCCCCGCGAACGCGGGCCTGGACCGGACGGTCTCGCCCGCGAACGCGGGCCGGGGCCGTCGTCAGGCCGTCGGCCACGCCTCCGCGAGCATCTTGCGGGTGTCCCCCAGCAGCTGGGGCAGCACCTTGGTGTGGCCGACGACCGGCATGAAGTTGGTGTCGCCGCCCCAGCGGGGCACGATGTGCTGGTGGAGGTGGGCGGCGATGCCCGCGCCGGCCACCGAGCCCTGGTTCATGCCGATGTTGAAGCCGTGGGCGCCGGAGGCGGTGCGCAGCGCCGTCATCGCCTGCTTGGTCAGCTCGGCCAGCTCCGCGGTCTCCACGCCGGTCAGCTCGGTGTAGTCGGCGACATGGCGGTACGGCACGGTCATCAGGTGGCCGCCGTTGTACGGGTACAGGTTGAGCACCGCGTACACGTGCTCGCCGCGCCGGACGACCAGCCCGTCCTCGTCGGACTTGGCCGGGATCGAGCAGAAGGGGCAGCCGTCGTCGGCGCCGGGGCCGCTCGGCTTGTTCTCGCCCTGGATGTAGGCCATCCGGTGGGGCGTCCACAGGCGCTGGAACGCGTCCTGCGTCCCCACTCCGATCTGCTGCTCCGGCTCACTCGTCATGCGTGCAGCATATGGCGTCGCGCGGTACGGCAGGGAAAGGCCCCCGGGAACTCCCGGGGGCCTTCCGCGGTGGCCGGTCAGACCTGCGCGCGCTCCTCGACGACCTTCGCGATCTTGGCGATGGCCTCGTCGACGGGGATGCCGTTCTCCTGGGAGCCGTCGCGGTAGCGGAAGGAGACGGCGCCGTTCGCCATGTCCTCGTCGCCCGCGATGACCATGAAGGGCACCTTCTGCTTCTGGGCGTTGCGGATCTTCTTCTGCATGCGGTCGGAGGAGGAGTCCACCTCGACGCGCAGACCGGCCGCCCTGGCCTTCTCGGCGAACTCCCGCAGGTACGGCACGTGCGCGTCGCCGATCGGGATGCCGAGCGCCTGGACGGGCGCGAGCCACGCCGGGAAGGCACCCGCGTAGTGCTCCAGCAGCACACCGAAGAAGCGCTCGATGGAGCCGAACAGCGCCCGGTGGATCATGACCGGCTGCTGGTGCGAGCCGTCCGCCGCGGTGTACTCCAGGCCGAACCGCTTGGGCTGGTTGAAGTCGACCTGGATGGTCGACATCTGCCAGGACCGGCCGATGGCGTCCTTGGCCTGCACGGAGATCTTCGGGCCGTAGTAGGCGGCGCCGCCCGGGTCCGGGACCAGGGGCAGGTTCTGCTTCTCGGCGGCCAGGCGGAGCGCCTCCGTGGCCTCCTCCCAGTCCTCGTCCGAGCCGATGAACTTGTCGGAGTCGTCGCGGGTGGACAGCTCCAGCTCGAACTCGGTCAGGCCGTAGTCGCGCAGCAGGTCGAGCACGAAGGTCAGGAGCGTGTCCAGCTCCTCGGGCATCTGCTCCTTGGTGCAGTAGATGTGCGAGTCGTCCTGGGTGAAGCCGCGCGAGCGGGTCAGCCCGTGCACGACGCCCGACTTCTCGTACCGGTACACCGTCCCGAACTCGAACAGGCGCAGCGGCAGCTCACGGTAGGAGCGGCCCCGCGACTTGAAGATCAGGTTGTGCATCGGGCAGTTCATCGCCTTGAGGCGGTAGTTCTGCTCGTCGAACTGGATGGGCGGGAACATGCCCTCCGAGTAGTGCGGCAGGTGCCCGGAGATCTCGAAGAGGTGCTCCTTCGAGATGTGCGGGGTGTTCACGAACTCGTAGCCGGAGACCTCGTGCCGGCGGCGCGAGTAGTCCTCCATGACCTTGCGGATCACGCCGCCCTTGGGGTGGAAGACCGCGAGGCCGGGGCCCAGCTCGTCGGGGAAGGAGAACAGGTCGAGCTCGGCGCCGAGCTTGCGGTGGTCGCGCTTCTCGGCCTCGGCGAGGAAGTCCAGGTGCGCCTTCAGCTCGTCCTTGGACGGCCAGGCGGTGCCGTAGATGCGCTGGAGCTGCGGGTTCTTCTCGCTGCCGCGCCAGTAGGCGGCGGCCGACCGCATCAGCTTGAAGGCGGGGATGACGCGGGTGGTCGGCAGGTGGGGGCCTCGGCAGAGGTCCTTCCAGCACAGCTCGCCGGTCTTGGCGTCGAGGTTGTCGTAGATGGTCAGCTCACCGGCGCCGACCTCGGCGTCGGCACCGTCGGCGGCCTGCCCGGCGGCACCCTTGAGACCGATCAGCTCCAGCTTGTACGGCTCACCGGCCAGCTCGTCGCGGGCGGCCTCGTCGGTGACGACGCGGCGGGAGAAGCGCTGGCCGCGCTTCTGGATCTCCTGCATCTTCTTCTCGATGGCCTTGAGGTCATCGGGGTGGAAGGGCTTCTCGACGTCGAAGTCGTAGTAGAAGCCGTCCTTGATGGGCGGGCCGATGCCCAGCTTGGCCTCGGGGAAGAGCTCCTGCACGGCCTGCGCCATGACGTGCGCGGTGGAGTGGCGCAGGATGGCCAGGCCGTCCTCGGAGGAGATCTCGACGCCCTCGACGGTCTCGCCGTCCTTGACCTCGTAGGCGAGGTCCTTGAGCTCACCGGCCACCCGCGCCGCGATGATCGAGCGCTGGCCGGCGAAGAGCTCGGCGGCCGTAGTGCCCGTCGTCACCACGCGTTCTTCCTGCTCCGAATCGCGTTGGATGATCACACGGACGTCTGACACCGGTCTCTCCTGACTGAAGGTGGGGCTGCGGCGCCATACCGGAGCGCACGCATGGGGGCGATCGTACCGACCGGGGCCCGCCCACCGCGAAATCAGTCCCCGCGGTCGCCGCCGTCCTCCCCGTCCTCGCCCTCCCCGCCGCAGGTCTCCTCGAAGAAGGCGGCCACCTCCACGTGTTCCTGCACCGCCTTCAGCAGCCGGTCCCGTTCCGCGTCGTCGACCGGCACGGGGGCGATCTCGCAGGCCCCGGTGAGCCGCCGGAAGCCGCCCCGGCTCTCCAGACGGCCCAGCACCCGCACCGGCAGCCCGAGGAGGTGGGCGTGACCGGCGATCCGGTAGCCCTCCTCGTCCAGGGTGATCCGCACGTGCGGCACCTCCGCCCCGGCCAGCACCCGCAGCCGTACGGTGCCCGCGCCGCGCGGCCCGGGCCGGCGCATGCGGACGACGGTGCCGGTGAGCCGCACCGGCACCGAGGGCTCGGCGCGCAGGTAGCGGGCGGCGGCCTCGCGCAGGGCGGGCAGGTCGCCGGGCGAGAACTCGACGGACTCGCCGAGCGCGGCGCAACCCTCGGGCACTCCGGCGGCCGGCGCCCAGTCGATCCCGACGCGGGCGCCCTGGGTGCCGCGGACCAGGGCGACGAGCGCGTCGGCGAGTTCGTGGCTGACGCCGGCCGCCACGGCGGCGTCGAAGGCCTCCATGCCCCCGGTGGCCCGCCGGTAGTCGACGGCCTCACGGGCGGCGTACAGGGCGTGGTGGAGGCGTACGGCGAGGGGGCGGCCGGTGCTCACGGGGACGAACGCCGTGAGCCGGCGCCCGCCGGGGGCGGGAGCGACCAGGACGTCCCGGAGGGCCTCGGCGGCGGAGCGCCGGTGCCGGGCCCCGTAGTAGCCCGCACGCGCCTGCGTGGCGAGCGCCCCGGCGAGCAGCATCCGCCGGGCGGCGGAGCGCAGTTGCTCCTCCGCGGGCCAGGACACGGCCTCATCGGGTCCGGCGGCCGGGACGTCACGCCCCCAGCGGATCTCGTCGCTGGGCACGGCGAGGGAGACCAGGATCTCGCGGGCGGCGGGGGTGCCGCTGCGGGACAGGGCGAGCAGTGCCTCGGCGAGGAGGTCGTCGCTGTCGGGGAAGGCGCGGCTGACGGGCACCAGCAGACTGGTGGACCCGGCGCCGGGTCC
>MUMD01000223.1 GCA_002155895.1 Streptomyces rochei | reverse complement strand
ACCTAACGAAGCACTACTAGGTCCTGTCGTCGCACTCACGTCGTCCGCCCGCAGGGCGGGCCTCGCGGCGTCAGGTGCGTGCTCTCGGCGCGCGGGGCCCTGATCCTCGTACGGGATGTACTCGGGTCAGGGTCCGTGCGGCGAGAGTGCGTGCATGGCGTCGCGAGGCAGACGGGAGTGTGACGACAGGGCCTAGGCCCGGCCTCGCTGGCAGGTCGGGCACCAGAAGAGGTTGCGGGCGGCCAGGTCGGCGGTGCGGACCGGGTCGCCGCAGAGGTGGCAGAGCAGGCCCGCGCGGCGGTAGACGTAGACCTCGCCGCCGTGGTCGTCGACGCGGGGCGGGCGGCCCATCGCCTCGGGGGTGTGCTCGGGGCGGACCGTGTCGATGCGGTTGTTGCGCACGCCCTCGCGCATGAGGACGGTGAGGTCGTCCCAGATCGCGTCCCACTCGGCGGGGGTGAGGGACCTGCCGGGGCGGTACGGGTCGATGCCGTGGCGGAAGAGGACCTCGGCGCGGTAGACGTTGCCGACGCCGGCGATGACCTTCTGGTCCATCAGCAGGGCGGCGACGGTGGTGCGGCTGCGGGAGACGCGGCGGTAGGCCGCCCGCGGGTCGGCGTCCGGGCGCAGCGGATCGGGGCCGAGACGGTCGTGTATCGCCTGCTTCTCCGGGTCCGTGATCAGGGCGCAGGTGGTGGGGCCGCGGAGGTCGACGTACGCGGTGTCGTTCGCCAGGCGGAGGCGGACGGTGTCCGTGGGGGGCGGGGCCGGGACGGCCCCGAAGGTGACCTTGCCGAAGAGGCCGAGGTGGATGTGGACCCAGTGGGCGGGGTCGGGGGCGTCGGTGGGGCCGAAGCCGAGGAAGAGGTGCTTGCCGTGGGCCTCGGTGCGGACCAGGGGCGTGCCGGTGAGGAGGGCGGCGGCGTCGGAGAACTTGCCCTGGGGGCTGGTGACCCGGGGTGCCGTGCCGTCGACGAAGGCACCGGCGTAGTCCAGGGCCAGCCGGTGGATGGTGTGCCCCTCTGGCACGGGGGTCGTCCTTTCGTTCCTCGGCTCACCCGTCCGACCCGGTCGGTCGACGGGCTCGCCGCGGCTGCCTGGTCCGTCCTCTCCCCCGGTGCGCGGGCAGCGGGGGAGAGAGGCGCCGGCCGTGCGGTTACTGCTGCGGGTGGTGGGCGGGGACGGGCGGGAGGTCGCCCGTCGTCTCGTAGGACGAGAGCATGTCGATGCGGCGGACGTGGCGTTCGTCGCCGGAGAACGGGGTGGCGAGGAAGATCTCGACGAACTTCGTCGCCTCCTCCTGCGTGTGCATGCGGGCGCCGACCGCCACGACGTTGGCGTCGTTGTGCTGGCGGCCCAGGGCCGCCGTCTCCTCGCTCCAGGCCAGCGCCGCGCGCACGCCCTTCACCTTGTTCGCCGCGATCTGCTCGCCGTTGCCGGAGCCGCCGATCACGATGCCGAGGGCACCCTGGTCCGCGGCCGTCCGCTCGGCGGCGCGCAGGCAGAAGGGCGGGTAGTCGTCCTGGGCGTCGTAGATGTGCGGGCCGCAGTCGACGGGCTCGTGTCCCGCCGCCTTGAGCCACTCGACGAGGTGGTTCTTGAGTTCGTAGCCCGCATGGTCCGAGCCGAGATACACGCGCATGGGTCGAGTGTGACACGGGGGCCGCTGGGCATCAGCGTCGGGTGCAGGGTGTGAAAACAGTGAGTGAAACTATGGAACCTCAGGAAAGGCTCAAGTAACAATCCGAAATCAAAGGTTCCCGAATTCGTTCACCTCCGTTTCACTGGTCCGGCTCGTACACCGCTCGTACGAGGAACTGCTCGACCGGCGCAAAGGAAAACACCCCCATGACTTCGCAGCCGACTCTGACCAAGGCCGGGGACGGCCCCGGGAAGCCCGGAGAACCCGGGTCCGGGCTCCAGGCCGGGCTCAAGAACCGCCATCTGTCGATGATCGCGATCGGTGGTGTGATCGGGGCCGGGCTCTTCGTCGGCTCCAGTTCCGGTATCGCCACCGCGGGCCCCGGAATCCTGCTGTCGTACGCCCTCGTCGGCACGCTCGTGGTGCTGGTGATGCGGATGCTCGGCGAGATGTCCGCCGCCAATCCGACCTCGGGTTCCTTCTCGGCCCACGCCGACCGGGCGCTCGGCCCCTGGGCCGGGTTCTCCATCGGCTGGCTGTACTGGTTCTTCTGGGTCGTCGTCCTGGCCGTGGAGGCGACGGCCGGGGCCAAGATCCTGGAGGGCTGGATACCCGCCGTGCCCCAGTGGGGCTGGGCGCTGATCGTGATGGTGGTGCTGACCGCCACCAACCTGGCCTCGGTCGGCTCCTACGGTGAGTTCGAGTTCTGGTTCGCGGGGATCAAGGTCGTCGCGATCGCCGCCTTCATCGTCGTCGGCGGGCTGGCCGTCTTCGGGCTGCTGCCGGGCGTCGACAGCGAGCAGGCGGGCCTGGCCAATCTGACGGAGCACGGCGGTTTCCTGCCGAACGGGGCGGGGGCGATCCTCACCGGTGTGCTGCTCGTCGTCTTCTCCTTCATGGGCAGCGAGATCCCCACCCTGGCCGCCGGCGAGTCCGAGGACCCGCAGCGTGCCGTCACCAAGGCGACCAACAGCATCATCTGGCGCATCGCCGTCTTCTACCTGGGCTCCATCTTCGTCGTGGTCGCACTGCTTCCCTGGGACTCGCAGTCGATCGTCGACCAGGGCTCGTACGTCGCCGCGCTGGACTCGCTCGGGATCGCCAACGCCGGCCAGATCATGAACTTCATCGTGCTGACGTCCGTGCTGTCCTGCCTGAACTCGGGGCTCTACACGGCCTCCCGCATGGCCTTCTCGCTCGGTGAGCGCGGCGACGCCCCCAAGGCGTTCGCCCGGACCACCTCGCGGGGCGTGCCGCGGACGGCGATCCTCGTGTCGGTGGTCTTCGGCTTCGTCGCCGTGTTCTTCAACTACGAGTTCCCGGACTCCGTCTTCCTCTTCCTCGTCAACTCCTCCGGCGCCGTGGCCCTCTTCGTCTGGCTGGTGATCTGCTTCTCGCAGCTGCGGATGCGCAGGATCATCCAGGCCGAGGCGCCGGAGAGGCTGGTGGTGCGGATGTGGCTGTTCCCGTACCTGACCTGGGCGGCCGCCGCCGTCATCGTCTTCGTGCTCGGCTACATGCTGACCGACACGGAGCACAACGGGCGCACGACCGTGCTGCTGTCGCTGCTCGTCGCGGCCCTGGTGCTCGTCGTCGCCGTCGTCAAGCAGCGGGTCGCCGCGCGCAAGGCCCTCGCCGGGAGGGACTGACCCCGGCCGACGCACGGAGAAGGGGCCGGCCCGGTCGCGAAGGCGATCGGGCCGGCCCCTTCCGGTGTTCCGGTGGCTGTGCCTACTTCTTGTCGACCAGCTTCCAGGCGGTGGGCAGCACGCCCATCGCGAGCGCCGCCTTCAGCGCGTCACCGATCAGGAACGGCGTCAGACCGGCCGCGATCGCGGCGGTGAGGGACATGTCGGCGGCGAGGGCCAGGTACGGGACGCCGACCGCGTAGATGATCGCCTCGCCGAGCAGCATGGTGCCGGCCGTGCGCAGCACCGAGCGGTCGGCGCCGCGGCGGGCCAGGGCGCCCACGACGGTGGCGGCGAGCAGCATGCCGAAGACGTAGCCGAGGGACGGGGCGCCGACGCCGGAGCCGCCCTCCGCGAACCACGGCACGCCCGCCATGCCGACCAGGGCGTACAGCGCGAGCGAGAGCAGGCCGCGCCCGGCGCCGAGGGAGGTGCCGACGAGCAGGGCCGCGAAGGTCTGGCCGGTGACCGGGACCGGGGAGCCGGGGACGGGCACCGCGATCTGGGCCGCGACGCCGGTGAGCACGGCGCCGCCGGCGACCAGCGCGACATCCCGGACCCGGGAGGAGGGGATGAGGTCGGCGAGGACCTGGCCGGAGCGGGTGGGAAGGGCAGCGGTGCTCATGGGGACTCCGCGGGTGGTGTGGACATGTCGGGACAGCGCGACGCTATCCCAGCGTGCCGGACCCGATCACCAGCAGCGGTCGACAAAGGGTCGATCGGCGCCATGGTGGGCTCCCGACAAAGAAGCGGCATACACGTGGTTGGGGGTGATATCGGTCACCGCGGCGGGGAGGTGAGCGTCACCCGGAAACGGAATCCTGCATTCGGGCGGTCACGTTCCGTGTCGGCGGCGTCCGTATCGTGGGCAACCGGTGTCGCCGACGGGCGCCACCCCGGAGACTGTGGGCGTTTTTGCCCTGCCCCCGCCCCCCACGCATTGGACGAGCCGCCCCATGTCCAACAGCACCACCACCGAGGCGCCGCCCGAGTCGCACGACGCCTCCCTCTCGCACGGCCTCAAGCAGCGCCACCTGTCGATGATCGCCCTCGGCGGGGTGATCGGCGCCGGGCTCTTCGTCGGCTCCGGGGCCGGCATCGCCGCCGCCGGACCCTCGATCGTGGTCGCCTACACCCTCTCCGGCCTCCTCGTGATGCTGGTGATGCGGATGCTGGGCGAGATGTCGGCCGCGTACCCCTCCTCGGGCTCCTTCTCCGCGCACGCCGAGCGGGCCATCGGCCCCTGGGCCGGCTTCACCGCGGGCTGGGCCTTCTGGGTGCTGCTGTGCACGGCCGTCGGGCTGGAGGGCATCGGCGCCGCGCAGATCGTCCACGGCTGGCTGCCGGGCACGCCCGAGTGGGCGTGGGTCGCGCTGTTCATGGTGGTCTTCTGCGGGACGAACCTGGCCGCCGTGAAGAACTTCGGCGAGTTCGAGTTCTGGTTCGCCGCCCTCAAGGTCGGCGCGATCACCCTGTTCCTGGTGCTGGGCGTGCTGGCGATCGTCGGCGTCCTGCCGGGCACCGACTCCCCCGGCACCTCCCACCTGAGCGACTTCTTGCCCAACGGCGGCAACGGCCTGATCATCGGCCTGCTCGCCTCCGTCTTCGCCTACGGCGGCCTGGAGACGGTGACCATCGCGGCGGCCGAGTCGGAGAACCCGGTCAAGGGCGTGGCGAGCGCCGTGCGGACGGCGATGTGGCGGATCGCGCTGTTCTACATCGGGTCGATGGCCGTCATCGTCACCCTGGTCCCCTGGGACTCCCCCGAGGTCGTCGAGAAGGGCCCGTACGTCGCGGCCCTCGACGAGCTGGGCATCCCCGGCGCCGGTCAGCTGATGAACGTCGTCGTGCTGGTCGCGCTGCTGAGTGCGATGAACGCCAACATCTACGGCGCCTCCCGCATCGCCTACTCGCTGGTCGAGCGCGGCCAGGGCCCGAGGGCGCTGGGCCGGGTGTCGGGCGGGGTGCCGCGGGTCGCGGTGCTGGTCTCCTCCCTCTTCGGCTTCGGCTGCGTACTGCTCAGCTACTGGCGGCCGGACGACGTCTTCGCCTGGCTGCTGAACATGATCGGCGCGGTCATCCTGGTCGTCTGGATCTTCATCGCCGTCTCCCAGCTGCGGCTGCGGCGCCGGCTGGAGCGGGAGGCCCCCGAGAAGCTGGTGGTGCGCATGTGGGCGTACCCGTGGCTGACCTGGGTGGCGCTGGCGGGCATGGCCGCGGTCTTCGTCCTGATGGCCCGCGAGCCGGACACCCGGGTGCAGCTCTACTCGACCGGTGCGATGACGCTGGTCCTGGCGGCCGCCGGTTACACCTGGCAGCGGCGGCGGGCGCGCGGCTAGCCGCCGCGGACTGAGCGAGGGCCCCCGCACGGACGACGTTCCGTGCGGGGGCCCTCTCGCGTCCGCGCCGGGTCCTTTCGCGCCGGCGCGGCACGCCCGTCCGTCCCCTCGGACACCTCTCCACGGCCTCTTGCTGCTAGCGTGCACTTGCAAGCCTTTTGCAATAAGAGGTCGGAGGGGATCCGCCATGCCCGTCTACACACTTCCTGAACTGCCGTACGACTACTCCGCGCTGGCGCCCGTGATCAGCCCCGAGATCATCGAGCTGCACCACGACAAGCACCACGCGGCCTATGTGAAGGGCGCCAACGACACCCTGGAGCAGCTCGCCGAGGCGCGGGACAAGGAGTCATGGGGCGCGATCAACGGCCTGGAGAAGAACCTGGCCTTCCACCTCTCCGGGCACATCCTGCACTCGATCTACTGGCACAACATGACCGGTGACGGCGGCGGCGAGCCGTTGGCCGCCGACGGTGTGGGCGACCTCGCCGACGCGATCGCCGAGTCGTTCGGCTCCTTCGCCGGCTTCAAGGCGCAGCTCACCAAGGCCGCCGCGACCACCCAGGGCTCCGGCTGGGGCGTGCTGGCGTACGAACCGCTCAGCGGGCGGCTGATCGTCGAGCAGGTCTACGACCACCAGGGCAACGTCGGCCAGGGCGCCACCCCGATCCTGGTCTTCGACGCCTGGGAGCACGCCTTCTACCTGCAGTACAAGAACCAGAAGGTCGACTTCATCGACGCGATGTGGGCCGTCGTGAACTGGCAGGACGTGGCGAAGCGCTACGAGGCCGCGAAGTCCCGCACGAACACCCTGCTGCTGGCGCCGTGACCGGCTGAGCCCCCGGATCGTCCTGCCTCGTGATCGTCTTCTCACCCTTCACGGCGGCAGGCGGAATGAGGGAAGCCCCCGCGAGGACGTGACTCGCGGGGGCTTTCCGTACGGTCCCGAACGGCGCCTCAGGGCTTGCGGGCGAGGCCGCCGTGCTGGCCGACGGGGCGCGGGGCGGTGCCGTCCGGGGAGGGGTCCGGGCGCCACAGCGGGACGGAGACCACGCCCGGGTCGACCAGCTCCAGGCCGTCGAAGTACGCCTCGATCTCGGCCACCGGGCGCAGGAAGTAGGGGACGGCGCCGGTCTCGTTGTAGCCGTCCTGGGCGGCCTCGTAGTCCGGGTCGGTGCCGCGCGAGCCGTCGTTGACGCACAGGTAGCTGCCGGAGGGCAGGCCGGCCATCAGACGGCGGACCAGGTCACGGGCCCGGTCGTGCCCCTCGACGTGGCCGAGGATGCCGCTGAGGATCAGGGCCGTGGGACGGGACGGGTCGAGGGTGCGGGCGGCGGCCTCCAGGATGCGCTCCGGCTCGAAGAGGCTCATGTCCTCGTAGGCGGTGACGCCCTCGGGCGTGGAGGTGAGCAGGGCGCGGGCGTGGGCGAGGACCAGCGGGTCGTTGTCCACGTAGACGATCCGGGACTCGGGGGCGTGGCGCTGGGCGACCTCGTGGGTGTTGTCGACGGTCGGCAGCCCGGTGCCGACGTCCAGGAACTGGCGCACCCCCGCCTCCAGCACCAGGTACCGGATGGCGCGGCCGAGGAAGGCACGGCTGCTGCGGGCGATGGTGACGATGCCGGGGAAGACCGCGGTGTAGGCGTCGCCGGCCGCCTCGTCCACGGGGTAGTTGTCCTTGCCGCCCAGCCAGTAGTTCCAGATCCGGGCCGAGTGCGGCACCGAGGTGTCGATCTCCGTCATGGGGTGGGACTCGCCTCCAGGGTCGGTGTCCGCCCCATGGTGCTACGTCCGGGCGGGCCCGCGCGCCACAACTGCCGCGACGGCGGGCTCCTTTCCAGGTCCGACCGGTTCGGAACCCGCCGTCGCCGCGGGCCGGCGGGCGGGGCGGAGGCTACAGGTTGCTGAAGTCCGGGCCCTTGGTGCGGGTGCGCTTGATCTCGTAGAAGCCGGGGACGGAGGCGACCGCGAGGGTGCCGTCCCAGAGCTTGGCGGCGTCCTCGCCCTTGGGGGCGGGGGTGACGACCGGGCCGAAGAAGGCGAGCTGCTCGCCGTCGGCGCCGGGGACGGCGATGACCGGGGTGCCGACCTCCTGGCCGACCTTGTCGATGCCCTCCTTGTGGGAGGCGCGCAGCTGCGGCTCGTAGGGGGTGTCGTCCCAGTGGTCCATGAGGGACTCGGGCAGGCCGACGTCCTTCAGGGCGGCGGCCACCGTCTCCTTCTCCGGGCCCTCGCCCTGGTTGTGGAAGCGGGTGCCGAGCGCCGTGTAGAGGTCGCCGAGCACCTCGGCGCCGTGCTCCTCCCGGGCGGCGATGACGACGCGGACCGGGCCCCACGCCTTGGTCTCGAGCATCTCCCGGTACTCCTCGGGCAGCTCGTCGAGCTTGTCCTCGTTGAGGACGGCGAGGCTCATCACGTGCCAGCGGACCTCGATGTCGCGGACCTTCTCCACCTCCAGGACCCAGCGGGAGGTCATCCAGGCCCAGGGGCACAGCGGGTCGAACCAGAAGTCGACGGGAGTCTTCTGCGACATGTCTCTCCTCGGGAGGCAACAGGGCCGGGCTTCTCTCCTGGCAACCGGCCGGACGGCGTGGCCATTCCCGGCTGCCGCCCGTCAGGGGCACATGGCAGGATCGGTGCTGTCCGCATGCTGAACACCACCCGAGGGAGTGCCGCCCGTGCCCGGTGAGAATCTGTCCCGCGACGAGGCCCGGGAGCGGGCCGCCCTGCTGTCCGTCGACGGGTACGAGGTGTCCCTCGACGTGCGCTCGGCCATCGGCGAGGCTCGGGGCGAGGGTCCGCGCACCTTCCGCTCCGTGACCACCATCCGCTTCCGCTGCAACGAGCCCGGCGCGAGCAGCTTCGCCGACCTGATCGCGCCGAGCGTGACCGCCGTCTCCCTCAACGGCCGCGACCTCGACCCGAGCGAGGTCTTCGACGGCTCCCGGATCGTCCTGGAGGACCTGGCCGCCGACAACGAGCTGGTGGTGGACGCCCAGTGCGCCTACTCCCGCACCGGCGAGGGCCTGCACCGCTTCGTCGACCCGGAGGACGGCGAGGTGTACCTGTACACCCAGTACGAGCCGGCCGACTCCCGCCGGGTCTTCGCCAACTTCGAGCAGCCGAACCTGAAGGCGCCCTTCCGCTTCGAGGTGCGCGCGCCGGAGGAGTGGACGGTGTGGTCCAACGGCGCCGGTGAGCGCGTCGACGGGGTGTGGCGGTTCGCGGAGACGAAGCCGATCTCGACGTACATCACCTGCGTGGTCGCGGGGCCGTACCACTACGTGACCGACTCCTACGAGCGCGTCCTCGAGGACGGGACGCGCCTGGAGATCCCGCTCGGCGCCATGTGCCGCAAGGGTCTGGCCCCGCACTTCGACGCCGACGACGTCTTCCTGATCACCAAGCAGGGCCTGGACTTCTTCCACGACCGCTTCGACTTCCCCTACCCCTTCGGCAAGTACGACCAGGCGTTCGTGCCCGAGTACAACCTCGGCGCGATGGAGAACCCGGGGATGGTGACCTTCCGCGAGGAGTACATCTTCCGCGGCAAGGTGACGCGGGCGTCGTACGAGGGCCGCGCCAACACCGTCCTGCACGAGATGGCGCACATGTGGTTCGGCGACCTGGTCACCATGGAGTGGTGGGACGACCTGTGGCTGAAGGAGTCCTTCGCCGACTTCATGGGCGCCTTCGCCAACGTCGGCGCGACCCGCTTCAAGGACGCCTGGATCACCTTCGCCAACCGCCGCAAGGCCTGGGCGTACCGGGCCGACCAGCTCCCCTCCACCCACCCGATCACGGCCGACATCCGCGACCTCCAGGACGCCAAGCTCAACTTCGACGGCATCACCTACGCCAAGGGCGCCTCGGTGCTCAAGCAGCTGGTGGCGTACGTCGGCCAGGACGCCTTCCTGGAGGGCTCGCGGCGCTACTTCAAGCGGCACGCGTACGGCAACACCCGCCTCGGCGACCTGCTGTCGGTGCTGGAGGAGACCAGCGGCCGGGACATGGCCTCCTGGGCCCGCTCCTGGCTGCAGACGGCCGGTGTCAACTCGCTGACCCCGCAGGTGCTGCTGAGCGCGTCGGGCGCGGTCGACGAACTGGCGGTCGTGCAGGAGGCGGCCGAGTCGCACCCCGAGCTGCGCCCGCACCGGGTGGCGGTGGGCCTGTACCGGCGTACGGCCGAGGGCGCGCTGGAGCGGTACGCGCGCGCCGAGGTGGACGTCGACGGCCCGCGCACGGTGGTCGCGGAGCTGGCCGGCGCCGAGGCGCCCGAGCTGGTCCTGGTCAACGACGACGACCTGACCTACTGCAAGACCCGTTTCGACGCGACCTCGCTGGCGACGCTCCGCGAGCACCTGGGCGCGCTGACCGACCCGCTGGCCCGGGCCCTGTGCTGGTCGGCGCTGTGGAACATGACCCGGGACGCGCTGCTGCCGGCCCGGGACTTCATCGCGCTGGTGCTGCGGTTCGCGGGGCGCGAGTCGGACATCGGGGTGCTGCAGATGCTGCACGCCTGGGCCGGCTCGGCGCTGGTGCACTACGTCGCCCCGGACCGGCGGGAGGCCGCAGGCCGGCTGCTCGGCGAGGGCGCGCTGCGGGAGCTGCGGGAGGCGGAGCCGGGCGGCGAGCAGCAGCTGGCGTGGGCGCGGTTCTTCGCGTCGGTGGCCTCCGGGGAGGGCGAACTGCGGCTGCTGCGCGGGCTGCTGGAGGGCACCGAGAAGATCGACGGCCTGGAGGTGGACCAGGAGCTGCGCTGGGCCTTCCTGGAGCCGCTCGCCGCGCACGGCGAGGCCGACGAGGGCGTGCTCGCCGCCGAGCTGGCCCGCGACGACACCGCCTCCGGCAAGCGCCACCAGGTGCGCTGCCTGGCCGCCCGCCCGTCGGCGGCGGTGAAGGCGCAGGCGTGGGCGCAGGTCGTGGAGTCCGACGCGCTGTCCAACGCGCTGGTGGAGGCGACCATCGCGGGCTTCGCGCAGCCGTCGCAGCGGGAGCTGGTCGCGCCGTACGCCGAGAAGTACTTCGCGGTGATCGAGCGGGTGTGGGAGGAGCGGTCGATCCAGATCGGGATGGACGTGGTGCGGGGCCTGTTCCCGTCCCTGCGGGACTCCCGGGAGACGCTGGAGGCGACCGACGCGTGGCTGTCCGCCCACGAGGACGCGGCGCCGGCGCTGCGGCGGCTCGTGCTGGAGGCGCGGGACGACCTGGCGCGCGCGCTGCGGGGGCAGGCGTGCGACGAGGCCGCGGGCCGCTGAGACACCGTGAGCCTTGGCCATTGATTGCGCGTTCCGTCATCGTTACGGAATTCAGTCAATAGCAGCCGTAACCCCTGGCCGCACCCTCGCGGACCAGGGGTTTTCGGCATCCGAACACCCGTCCTTTAGTGCGGCCTTGTCCTGATTCGTCGATGGACTCGTAACAGCGGTTAAGGGGCGGATCGGGCGAGGGAAGTTGCCGGTCATGACGCACAACACCCCGCTCTCCCCCCGCCCCCTGCACCAGCTGACCGAGGGCCGGCACCGGCTGATGACCACCGCCCAGCTGCGGGCGCACGGTGTCTCGGCCGCCGAGACGAACGAGCGCTGCGGGCCCGGCGGCCCCTGGCAGCAGCTGCTCCCCAACGTCGTCCTGCTCCACCCCGGCCCGCCGACCAGCGAGGAGCGCCTGCACGCGGTGCTGCTCTACGCGGGCCGGGAGCGGGCGGGCGGACCGGCGCCCGGCGGCGCCGCGTCCGTACCGGTCCAGCCGAGCGGGGACGCGGCGGCGCCGGGGCCCGTCGCGGAGGCCCTGGTCACCGGTCTGGCCGCGCTCACGTTGCACGGCTTCTCCTCCGCTCCCCCGCTGCCGTCCCTGGAGGTCATCGACGTCCTGGTGCCCAGACTGCGCCGGCTGCGCACCACGGGCTGCGCGCGCATCGTCCGCACGACCGCGCTGCCCACCCCCGAACTGGTCACCGGCGTCCCGGTGGCGCCGGTGGCGCGGGCCCTGGCGGACGCGGTGGCGGAACTGACGGACGCGGGCGTGGTGCGCCGGCTGCTGACGGAGGCGGTGCGCGGCGGGCACTGCGAACCGGCGGCGGTGGTGCGGGAGCTGAACCGGGCGCGGCTGCTGAGCCGCCCGCACGTGGTGGACGCCGTGGACTCACTGGTCGCCGAGGGGCGGGCGCTGGCCGAGCAGCGCCTGTACCGGACGGTGCGCGAGCACGGTCTGCCGGAGCCGCTGTGGAACGTCGACCTGCGCCTGCCCGGCGGCCCCCACCTCGGCGGCGTGGACGCCTTCTGGCCCGAGCACGCGGTGGCGCTGGAGCTGGACACCCGCACGCACCGGCAGCAGGAGGACGAGACCGTGTGGGCGGAGCACGCCCGCAAGCGCGAGCACCTGGAGCGGCTGGGCGTCACGGTCGTGCATTTGACGCCCCGCAAGCTGCGGGACTGCCCGGAGCATCAGGCCGCGGTGGTGCGTACGGCGTTGATGGCGGCCGGAGACAGGGAACCCGCCGCGTACATCGTGGTGCTGCCCCGGTAGCGACGGACCGGGGCGATCACGAGGAGGGGAGAGGAGGGGCCGCAGGGCACGACCGCCCGCGGCCCCTCCTCATGCCCGCGCACCCGTCGTCGCCGGCCCGTCTCGGCCCTCGCCCCGGCCGGGGTGCCCGGCCCGCCCCGTCGGCGGCCTCTCCCGCCACAACCGCAGGCCGGCGTCGACCAGCGGCACCCGGGTCAGCCCCGGCACGGCGTCCAGCTCCTGCCAGGCCGCCAGGTCGGTGGAGCCGCCGACCTCGTGGCGCAGTTCGCCGCCGGTGACCCGGGCCTCGTAGAGCAGCCGTACGCCGTGGTGGTCCACGGTCCGCCGCAGCAGGCGCCGCGGACCGACCCGGCTCGGGCGGACCAGGCGGTGGGAGTCGACGCCGAGCAGGGCGACGGGCTCGACGCGGTAGCCGGTCTCCTCCTCGACCTCGCGGACGACGGTGTCGTGGGGGTCCTCGCCGTGTTCCGTGCCGCCGCCCGGCAGCACCCACTCGGGGACACCGCCGGGACCGGGTGACCGGGCGAGCAGCACCTGGCCGTCGCGGACGCACACGGCGTAGGCCGCCACCCTGAGTTTTCGGAGCACTCCGGGACGTTAACCCGCCGGGGGCCCACCGGGGCGGGACTCATGGGAATGTCACCGGCCGTCCCTTGTGTCCCCGGTGGCGTATGGCGGAAGTACGCCATGACTCCATCCCGTCACGGACAACTCTCCCCAAACAGTGAGCCCTTGGGTAAGGCTGAGCGGTCGTCCGGGATCGGATTCCGGACCCCGGCGACCAGGACCGATCGGACCCGGTCGTGCCTTCACGTTCCTTTACCTACAAGGGATGCCGATGACCCACACCCCCCAGCGCGAACCGATACCGGGCGCGAGACGCGCGGCCCGCCTCGCCGTGGCCACCGGTCTCGTCGCGGCGCTCTGCGCCGCCGGGCCGATACCCGTGGCCTTCGCCGCCGACGGCCCGCAGGTCGCGCCGCCCGCCGACGCCTCGGTCAAGTCCGCGCACGACAAGCTCGGTTCGGACGACGCGGACCTGCTCGCCGAGGCGAAGGCCGACGGCACGAAGAACGTCACGATGATGGTCGCCACCGCCCCCGGCAGGACCGAGCAGGTGGCGAAGGAGCTGGACGCGGTGGACGGCGGCAGCGTCGGCCGGACCTACGACGAACTGGGTTACGTCCGCGCCACCGTGCCCACCGGCAAGGCGGACGCGGCCATCGCCTCCGCCGCCAAGCTCTCCTCGGTGCACGGCATCGACCTGCGCGACGAGATCCCGCTGGACGACCCGACGCCGAGCGCCGACCGGGCGAAGGGCGCCGCCCACCACCAGGGCCGCTCCTACCCGGCGCCGGACCGCCGCACCCCCGCCGAGAACCCGTACAACCCGTCCTTCGAGACGGGCGCCGTCGATTTCGTGAAGAAGAACCCGAAGGCGGACGGCCGCGGCGTCACCATCGGCATCCTCGACTCCGGCGTCGACCTCGCCCACCCGGCGCTGCAGAAGACCACCACCGGCGAGCGCAAGATCGTCGACTGGGTCACCGCGACCGACCCGGTCGTCGACGGCGACCGCACCTGGCGCCCGATGCTCACCTCCGTCTCCGGCCCCACCTTCACCTACGGCGGGAAGACCTGGACGGCCCCGGCGGGCTCCTACCAGGTGAGCACCTTCCTGGAGTCGTACACCACCGGCGGCGACGCGGCCGGCGACGCCAACCGGGACGGCGACACCACCGACTCCTGGGGCGTCCTGTACGACAAGGCGGCCGGCACGGTCCGCGTCGACCTGAACAACAACAACGACTTCGCCGACGACACCCCGATGAAGCCCTACAAGGACGGCTTCCAGATCGGGTACTTCGGCACCGACGACCCGAAGACGGACGTGGCCGAGCGCCAGCCGTTCGTCGTCGAGATCCGCAAGGACGTCGTCTACAACGGGGCCGGCGCCAAGGCCGACTTCGTCAACATCGGCGTCATCGAGGGCTCGCACGGCTCGCACGTGGCCGGACTGGCCGCCGCCAACGGACTGTTCGGCGGCCGGATGGACGGCGCGGCTCCCGGCGCGAAGATCGTTTCCTCCCGGGCCTGCACCTGGAGCGGCGGCTGCACCAACGTCGCGCTCACCGAGGGCATGATCGACCTGGTCGTCAACCGCGGCGTCGACATCGTCAACATGTCGATCGGCGGCCTCCCGGCGCTCAACGACGGCAACAACGCCCGCGCCGAGCTGTACACGCGACTCATCGACACCTACGGCGTCCAGCTCGTCATCTCGGCGGGCAACTCCGGCCCCGGCGCCAACACCATCGGCGACCCGTCGCTGGCGGACAAGGTGATCTCGGTCGGCGCCTCCATCTCCCGCGAGACCTGGGCCTCCAACTACGGCTCCGCGGTGAAGAAGAAGTACGCGATGATGCCGTTCTCCTCGCGCGGCCCGCGTGAGGACGGCGGCTTCACGCCGACGCTGACCGCGCCCGGCGCGGCCGTCAACACCATCCAGACCTGGATGCCGGGCGCCCCGGTCCCCGAGGCGGGCTACGACCTGCCCGCCGGCTACGGCATGCTCCAGGGCACCTCGATGGCCTCCCCGCAGGCCGCCGGCGCCTCGGCGCTGCTGCTGTCGGCCGCGAAGCAGGCCGGCGTCGACCTGACCCCGGCGAAGCTGCGGACGGCGCTGACCTCGACCGCCGACCACATCAAGGGCGTGCAGGCGTACGAGGAGGGCGCGGGCCTGATCAACGTCCCCGACGCCTGGCGGTCGATCCGCAAGGGCGCGACGGCCCACGAGTACACGGTAAAGGCGCCGGTCGACACCGCGATCGACCAGTTCCTGAAGACCCCCGGCTTCGGCACCGGCCTCTACGACCGTGAGGGCGGCCTGAAGGCGGGCGAGCGCAAGACGTACGAGATCACGCTCACCCGTACCACCGGCGCCGACCGGGCGATCCGGCACGAGCTGCACTTCGAGAACAACGCGGGCGGCACCTTCCGCATCGTCGGCTCCGACGAGGTGATGCTGCCGCTGAACCAGCCGGTGACCGTCAAGGTGCAGGCCAAGCCGGGCTCCGAGGGCCTCAAGAGCGCGGTCCTGGAGGTCGACGACCCGCGCACCGAGGGCACCGACAAGCTGGTCCTCACCACGGTCGTGGCCTCGGCCCCGCTGGAGTACGACTTCTCCGCGAAGGACTCCGTGCAGCGCAACAGCACCGAGTCGTACTTCGTGACCGTCCCCGAGGGCGCGAAGACGCTCGAGGTGGCGATGAGCGGCCTGAAGGACGGCAGCCAGACCCGGTTCATCGCCATCCACCCGTACGGCGTCCCGGTCGACAACACCTCCACGCCGTACTGCTACAACAACTACCTCGACGGCAACGGCTGCCGGCCCGACGTGCGCGCGTACGCCGACCCGCAGCCCGGCGTCTGGGAGATCGAGGTCGAGTCGCGGCGCACCTCGCCGCTGCTGGACAACCCGTACCGGCTGGACGTCACCGTCCTGGGCGCCACCTTCGAACCGGAGGTCGTGACCGTGCCCGAGGCCAAGGTCGGCACCCCCGCCGAAGCCTCCTGGAAGGTGACCAACCAGTACGGCCCGATCGACGGCAAGCTGGTCGGCGGCCCGCTCGGCTCGGCCGAGACGTCCCGCCCCACGATCGCGCAGGGTGAGACCACCACGTCCACGGTCGAGGTGCCCGAGGGCGCCGAGTCGCTGGAGGTGGCCATCGGCGGCGTCTCCGACGCGGCCTCCGACCTGGACCTGACCGTCTACGACCAGGACGGCGACGTGGTCGGCCAGTCCGCCGACGGCGACTCGGAGGAGTCGGTCTCCGTCCCGAAGCCGGCCGCCGGCACCTACACCGTCGAGGTCGTGGGTTACGCGGTGCCGTCGGGCAGCACGGAGTACGACTACCGGGACGTGTACTTCGCGTCCTCCCTCGGCTCGGTCGGCGTGGACGGCTCGGCGCCGGTGAAGCTCGGCACGGGCGGGACGGCGACGGTCTCCGGGAGCGTCACGGCGCTGGCCGCCGCGCCCGAGGGCCGTGCGTTCTTCGGCCAGGTCCGGCTGGTGAACGCCCACGGCACGACCGCGGGTCTCGGCAGCGTGCGGATCGGCACGGTCGTGCCGTAGTCCGGTGCGGCAGGTGGGAGGGGCGGGCGTCCTGGGGCGCCCGCCCCTCTCCC
>MUMD01000222.1 GCA_002155895.1 Streptomyces rochei | reverse complement strand
GGTGCCCCGGACGCCGCGCGCCGTGCCGTCCTCCACGATCAGGTGGTCGACGCGGTGACGGTGGTGGAAGGTGAGCAGCCCGTCGCGCGCGGCCTGCTTCGCGTACCGCACGAACGGCTCGACGACCCCGGTGCCGGTGCCCCAGGCGATGTGGAAGCGCGGCACCGAGTTGCCGTGCCCGCCGGCCCGGAGGTCGCCGCGCTCGGCCCAGCCGACGGTGGGCAGGAAGGTGATGCCGTGCCCGGCGAGCCAGGAGCGCTTCTCCCCCGCCGCCCACTCGACATAGGCGCGGGCCCAGCGCACCGCCCAGGAGTCCTCGTCCTCGGTCCGGTCGAAGCCGGCGCTGCCCTGCCAGTCGCTCCAGGCCAGGTCGAGGGAGTCCTTGACGCCGAGACGGCGCTGCTCCGGGGAGTCGACCAGGAAGAGGCCGCCGAAGGACCAGAAGGCCTGCCCGCCGAGGTTGGTCGCGTTCTCCTGGTCGACCAGGGCCACCCTGCGGCCCCGGCTGGTCAGCTCGTGCGCGGCGACCAGACCCGCCAGTCCCGCTCCGACCACGATGACGTCGGCGTCCATGGCGACCGTCCCTTCCTGTTCGTCATTGACCGGCGCCGCCGTCCGTGAGCAGCGCGGTGAGCAGTTGGCCCAGCCGGACCCGGGCGTGTTCGACGTCCCGGTCCAGCAGCAGTTGGGTGGTGACCCCGTCGTACGCGGCGACCACGGCGTGCGCGGCGCTCTCGGCGTCGCCCAGCACGGCGGGCAGCGGGGTGTGCCCGCGCGCCCGGGCGAGCCGGTCGGCGATGGCTCTCCTCAGGCGCGCCCGGTGCTCCAGCAGGGTCCGGGCCACGTCGATGTCGCGGGCGGCGTGCACCAGGAAGTCCGTCTTGACCAGGAGCCAGGCCCGGTCGAGGAGCAGCACCTCCGTGACCCGGTCCACGGCGGCCGGGACGTCCAGGTCGGGCCCGTCGCCGGCGAGAGCCTCGGACACCTGATCGGCGATCTCGTCGGCGCGCTGCCGGTAGAGCGCGAAGAACAGCTCGTCGAGGGTGTCGAAGTTGGAGTAGAAGGCCCCCCGGCTGTATCCGGCGGCCTCGCAGACCTCCTCGATCGACACCCGCCCGAACCCCTTGGCGGCGAACACCTCGAAGGCGGCGTCCAGGAGCTTGGCGCGGGTGCGCAGGCGCCGCCTGGTCACCCGCCCGGTCGTCGCCTTCACCGCCACGCCCTTCCTCGATTCGATGCGTGAACGTATCGGATGCACCGATGTATCGAAAGGGGGGCGACCAGAAGTAGAACGCATTTTCGAATACGGAGTACGCTGGTCCCATGACCACGCACCTCCAGGGCTCGCTCTTCGACCAGACCGACGAGGTCCGGCTGGGCCCGCTCGACGGTCTGCGCCGCACCGAGCTGGGCTCCGGCGCCTGGATCGACCTGCTCCCCGGCTGGCTGAGCGGCGCCGACGCGCTCTTCCGGCACCTGGCCACCGAGGTCCCGTGGCGCGCCGAGCGGCGGGCCATGTACGACCAGGTGGTGGACGTACCCCGGCTGCTGGCCTTCTACGGGGCGGGCGACCGGCTCCCGCACCCGCTGCTGACCGAGGCGCGCGAGGCGCTGACGGCCCACTACGCCGGGGAACTGGGCGAGCCCTTCACCACGGCCGGGCTGTGCCACTACCGCGACGGCCGGGACAGCGTCGCCTGGCACGGGGACCGGATCGGCCGGGGCGCGCGCCAGGACACGATGGTCGCGATCCTCTCGGTCGGCGCGCCCCGCGATCTCCTGCTGCGCCCGGTGGGCGGGGGCGGCGCCACGGTGCGCCGGCCGCTCGGCCACGGCGACCTGATCGTGATGGGCGGCTCCTGCCAGCGGACCTGGGAACACTGCGTGCCCAAGAGCACCCGCGCCGCCGGGCCCCGCATCAGCGTCCAGTTCCGGCCGCACGGCGTGCGCTGAGGACCGCGTACCGGAGGCCGAGGGTCGTGCGTCCTTCCCGGCTCCCGTGTCTGGTTGGCTGTCGCCCGAAGGGCAGTCACCTCGACGCGGGAGAACCATGGGACCGGACGTACGGCAGGTCGCCGACGGCACCTTCTTGGTGCACGGCGGCCACACCAACTGGGTGATCCTCACCGACGGCGACGCCGCCACCCTGATCGACACCGGCTACCCCGGCGACCGCCGGACGCTGCTGGACTCCCTGGCCGCCGCGGGGACCGCGCCCGAGGCGGTGGCGGCCGTGCTCGTCACCCACGCGCACAACGACCACCTGGGCTCGGCCGAGTACCTGCGCGCCGCGTACGGCACGCCGGTCCTGCTCCACCCGGCCGAAGTGCCCCACGCCCGGCGCGACTTCCTCCAGCAGGTGTCCCTCACCGCCGTACTGCGCAACGCCTGGCGTCCGGGCGTGCTGCCCTGGGCGGCGCACGTCCTGCGCTCCGGCGGCACCGAGCGGCATCCGGTCGTCTCGCCCGAGCCCTTCTCCACCGACGGGGCGCTCGACCTGCCCGGCCGCCCGGTGCCCGTGCACACCCCCGGGCACACGGACGGGCACTGCGTCTACCACCTCCCGGACGCCGGGGTGGTGATCTCCGGCGACGCGCTGGTCAGCGCGCACGCCACCTCCCGGACCTCGGGCCCCCAGCTGCTGCCCGGCATGTTCCACCACGACCGGGCGGGCGCCCTGGCCTCCCTCGACGTCGTCGCGGGACTCGACGCCGACGTCCTGCTCCCCGGGCACGGCCCGGTCCACCGCGGCCTCGTGAAGGAAGCCGCCCGCCAGGCCCGGGAACGGGCGTTCTAGAGTCGTGGCATGGCCTTGCAGATCAGCGCCACCAACCCGGAGCACCCCGCGCTCCTGCTCGAACTGCCCTGGCAGACGCCGCTGGAGGAGTGGCCCGAGGAGTACCTCGTGCCGCTGCCGCGCGGCATCTCCCGGCACGTCGTCCGCTACGCCCGGGCCGGGGACGAGGTCGTCGCCGTCAAGGAGCTGGCCGAACGCCCCGCGCTGCGCGAGTACCAGCTGCTGCGCGACCTGGACCGGCTCGCCATCCCCGCGGTCGACGCGCTGGCCGTGGTCACCGGCCGCACCGACGCCGCGGGCGAGCCCCTGGAACCGGTGCTGATCACCCGGCACCTGGGCGGCTCGATGCCGTACCGGTCGATGTTCGAGACGACGCTGCGCCCGGCGACCATGCACCGCCTGATGGACGCCCTCGCGGTGCTGCTGGTGCGGCTGCACCTCGCCGGGTTCGCCTGGGGCGACTGCTCGCTGTCCAACACCCTCTTCCGCCGCGACGCGGGCGCCTACGCCGCGTACCTGGTGGACGCCGAGACCGGGGAACTGCACCAGCGGCTCAGCGACGGGCAGCGCGACTACGACCTCGATCTCGCCCGGGTCAACATCAGCGGGGAACTGCTCGACCTGGAGGCGTCGGGGGCGCTCCACCCCTCCGTCGACCCCGTCGACTTCGGCACCGAGATCTGCGCCCGCTACCGGAGTCTGTGGCAGGAGCTGACCCGCACCTCCGTCTACCCGGCGGGCAAGTACCACTACATCGAGCGCCGCATCCGGCGTCTGAACGACCTCGGCTTCGACGTGGCCGAGATGCAGATCGAGCACGCCTCCAACGGCGACACGGTCACCTTCGTGCCCAAGGTCGTCGACGCCGGCCACCACCAGCGCCAGCTGCTGCGCCTGACCGGTCTGGACGCCGAGGAGAACCAGGCGCGGCGGCTGCTGAACGACCTGGAGAGCTGGATGGCCACCCAGGACGACTACGCCCCCGGTGACCCCCTGGGCGCCCGCCCGGAGGTCCTCGCCCACCGCTGGGTGCGCGAGGTCTTCCGGCCCACCGTGCGGGCGGTGCCGGTGGAGCTGCGCGGCGCGATGGACCCGGCGGAGATCTACCACGAGCTGCTGGAGCACCGCTGGTACCTCTCCGAGCGGGCCCAGCACGACATCGGGCTGGACACCGCCGTCGCGGACTACATCGCCCACATCCTGCCCCGGGCCCGCGAGACGCTGCAGCCGACGTCGGACTGAGCGGCGGACCGCGCCGCCCGGCGCCCTCAGGAGTGCGGGACCACCGCCACCGGGCACTCGGCATGGTGCAGCACACCGTGCGCCACAGAGCCGATGCGGGCGCCGACGGCGGTACGGCGGGCACGGCGGCCGACCACGACCAGTTGGGCCCCGCCGGCCACCGACAGCAGCACCTGGCCGGCGCTGCCCATCTCCACGTGCTCGATCACCGGCACGTCCGGGAAGCGCTCCCGCCACGGCCCCAGCGCCTCGCCGAGCGCCTTGCGCTCGTACTGCTCCAGCCCCCCGGCCTCGTCGGCGAGGGCCATGGAACCCGGGCTGTAGGTGAACACCGTCGGCAGGGTCCAGGCCCGCACGGCGCGCACGGTGGCGCCGCGCGCGGCGGCGGCCTCGAAGGCGAACCCGATCACGTCGGCGCTGTCCTCCGGCTCGCCCTGCTGGCCCACGACGATCTCGCGGCCCGCCGCCTCGGACGCGGCCTCGTCGCCGGAACGCACGAGGACCACCGGACGGGTGGCCTCGGCGATCACCTGCTGGCCGACGGAGCCGAGCAGGAACCCGACGACCGCCCCGTGGCCGCGCGAGCCCAGCACCAGTTCCTCGGCGCCGGCCCCGGCGGCGAGCAGCACGGCGACGGCGTCGTCGGCCTCGCGCACCTCCGTGGACACGGTCAGCTCCGGGTGCCGTTCGGTGACGGTCCGCACCGACTCGGCGACCGCCTCCCGCACCCACCGCTCCTGCGCGTCCCGCTCCCCGGCGCCGTCCCCGGTCTGCGCCTGCCAGGCGTGCACCACGTGCAGCGGCGCCCGGCGCCGGACCGCCTCCCTGGCGGCCCAGGCCAGTGCGGCCAGGCTCTCCTCGGAACCGTCCACCCCTGCCGTGATCGGGCGCGTCATGCGGGCCCCTCCCTGTGTCGCGGTCACGTCGTCCATGGGGCCAGTCTTCCCCACGCCGTCCTCATGATCCCGGAGTGGGGGGCAGGGGAACGCCGACGCGGCCCGCCCCGCGGCGCCCGGCGGGACGTCCTCCGCGCTGCCTGAGCGAGGAGCCGGGACCGAACATACGATGGAGCGCGGGCCGGTGCGGTGACGGGGAGGCCGTGCCGTGAATCCGGCCGCTCGACGTGGGGGACGCATGGCACAGGCCGACGGGGCGACGCGGACCGTCATCATGACCGTGGACGACGATCCGGGGGTCTCCCGTGCCGTCGCCCGGGACCTGCGACGGCGCTACGGCGCGTCGTACCGGATCGTGCGGGCGGAGTCCGGCGAGTCCGCGCTCCAGGCGCTGCGCGAGCTGAAGCTGCGCGGCGACCTCGTGGCGGTGATCCTCGCCGACTACCGGATGCCGCAGATGAACGGCATCGAGTTCCTGGAACAGGCCATGGACGTGTACACGGGCGCCCGGCGCGTCCTGCTGACCGCCTACGCGGACACCGACGCGGCGATCGATGCCATCAACGTCGTCGACCTGGACCACTACCTGCTCAAGCCGTGGGACCCGCCCGAGGAGAAGCTGTACCCGGTCCTGGACGACCTGCTCGGGGCCTGGCGCGCGGGTGACCACCGTCCCGTGCCCAGCACCAAGGTCGTCGGGCACCGCTGGTCGGCGCGGTCCTCGGAGGTCCGGGAGTTCCTGGCGCGCAACCAGGTGCCGTACCGCTGGTACTCGGCCGAGGAGCCGGAGGGGCGGCGGCTGCTGTCGGCGGCGGGGCAGGACGGCGAGCGGCTGCCGGTGGTGATCACGGCGGACGGGACACCGCTGGTGGAGCCCGAGGCGCCGGAGCTGGCGGCGCGGGTGGGCCTGGCGACGACACCGGCCGCCGACTTCTACGACCTGGTGGTGATCGGCGGCGGCCCGGCCGGGCTGGGCGCGGCCGTGTACGGGGCCTCCGAGGGGCTGCGGACCGTGCTGGTGGAGCGGTCGGCCACCGGCGGGCAGGCCGGACAGAGCTCCCGCATCGAGAACTACCTCGGCTTCCCCGACGGCGTCTCGGGCGGTCAGCTCACCGAGCGGGCCCGGCGGCAGGCGTCGAAGTTCGGCGCCGAGATCCTCACCGCGCGCGAGGTGACCGGGCTGGAGGCGAGCGGGGCGGCGCGGATCGTGCGGTTCTCCGACGGCTCGTCGATCGCCGCGCACAGCGTGATCCTCGCGACCGGCGTCTCCTACCGGCAGCTGGCCGCGCCGGGCACGGACGACCTGACCGGCTGCGGTGTCTTCTACGGCTCCGCGCTGACCGAGGCCGCCGCCTGCCAGGACCACGACGTGTACATCGTGGGCGGCGCCAACTCGGCCGGGCAGGCGGCGATGTTCCTCTCCCGCGGCGCCAAGTCCGTGACGCTGCTGGTGCGCGGCCGGTCGCTGACGGCGTCGATGTCGCACTACCTGATCCGGCAGATCGAGGAGACCCCCAACATCCGTGTGCGCTGCGGCACCGTCGTCGAGTCGGCGCACGGCGACGGCCACCTGGAGCGGCTGACCCTGCGCGACGAGCACGGCTCCACCGAACTGGTCGACGCCCAGTGGCTGTTCGTGTTCATCGGCGCGGCCCCGCACACCGACTGGCTGGACGGCACGGTGCTGCGCGACGCGCGCGGGTTCATCCTGGCCGGACCCGACCTGACGCCCGACGCGCGGCCGCCCGCCGGCTGGGAGCTGGACCGGCCGCCGTACCACCTGGAGACCAGCGTCCCGGGCGTGTTCGTGGCGGGCGACGCCCGCGCCGAGTCCGCGAAGCGGGTCGCGTCCGCCGTAGGAGAGGGAGCGATGGCCGTGATGCTCGTCCACCGGTACCTGGAGCAGTCGTGAGCGGGCGGCCGATGCCGTGCAGCCCCCGCGAGATCGGGGAGCTGTTCCTGTTCGAGAAGCTGACGCCCGAGCAGCTGGGCCGGCTGTGCGCCGAGGGCCGGGTGGAGCTGTTCGAACCCGGTCCGGTGTACGCCGAGGGCGAGGACGCGACCTGCTTCTACGTCATGCTGGAGGGGACGGTCGTCCTCTCCCGCCGGGTCGGCGCGGACGACGTGGAGACCAACCGCACCTCCCAGCGCGGGGTGTACGCGGGCGCCATGCAGGCGTACGTCGGCGACCGGGTGCCGCAGGTCTACACCAACTCGATGCGGGTGACCGAGCCGACGCGGTTCTTCGTGCTGCCCGCCGAGACCTTCGCGGCCGTGATGCGGGAGTGGTTCCCGATGGCGGTGCACCTGCTGGAGGGGCTGTTCTTCGGGTCCAAGAACACCCAGCGGACCATAGGGCAGCGCGAGCGGCTGCTGGCGCTCGGCTCGCTGTCCGCCGGACTCACCCACGAGCTGAACAACCCGGCGGCGGCGGCCGTGCGGGCCACCTCGACGCTGCGGGAACGGGTGGCGAAGATGCGGCACAAGCTGGCCGTGATCGCCGAGGGGCCGTTCTCGCGCGACGCGCTCGCCGGGCTGATCGACATCCAGGAGCGCACGGCCGAGCGGGTCGCCAAGGCGCCGGCGCTGAGCCCGCTGGAGGCCGCCGACCGGGAGGACGCGCTCACCGACTGGCTGGAGGACCACGGCATCGGGGAGGGGTGGCGGCTGGCGCCGACCTTCGTGCAGGCCGGCCTCGACACGGAGTGGCTGGAGCAGGTCGCGGCGGCCGTGGACGAGGAGATCCTGCCGGGAGCGGTCGGCTGGCTCAACTACACCGTCGAGACCGAGCTGCTGATGAACGAGATCGCGGACTCCACCGCCCGTATCTCCCACCTGGTGGACGCGGCCAAGCAGTACGCGCAGCTGGACCGGGCGCCGCACCGGACCGTCGACGTCCATGAACTGCTCGACAGCACCCTGCTGATGCTCTCCGGCAAGATCGGGCCCCGGATCGAGGTGGTCAAGGAGTACGACCGCACGGTGCCGCCGGTCCCCGCGTACCCGGCGGAACTCAACCAGGTGTGGACCAACCTGATCGACAACGCGGTCTCCGCGATGAACGACGCGGGCGGCGAGGGCACGCTGACCGTGCGGACCGCGCTCCACCACGACCGGCTGCTGGTGGAGTTCCGCGACACCGGCACCGGCATCGCCCCGGAGATCCGGGAGCGCGTCTTCGACCCGTTCTTCACCACCAAACCGGTGGGCGAGGGCACGGGGCTCGGCCTGGACATCTCCTGGCGGATCGTGGTCGACAAGCACCACGGCACGCTCCAGGTGGAGTCCGTTCCGGGGGACACCCGCTTCCAGGTGCTGCTGCCGCTCACCGCCGGGACCGAACCGGCCGAGGAGCCCGAACCGACCGAGGAGCCGACATGAACGACGACACCGGAATCGACCCCGCCGCCCCGCCCAGCGGCACCGGCTGCGCCGACTGCGACGCGTCCGGCGGCTGGTGGTTCCATCTGCGGCGCTGCGCGAGCTGCGGCCACGTGGGCTGCTGCGACAGCTCGCCCGGACAGCACGCCACCGGCCACTACCGGTCCACCGGGCACCCGTTGGTGCAGAGCTTCGAACCCGGCGAGGACTGGTTCTGGGACTACGCGGCCGAGGAGGTCAGGGCGTCGGGCCCGGCCCTCGCCCCGCCGAGCAGCCACCCCGCCGACCAGCCGTCCCCCGGTCCGGCGGACCGGGTCCCGGCGGACTGGGCCCGGGCCCTGCGGCGCTGAGCACGACGGCGCACCCTGTCCGCGCGGCGCGACCCGTCCGCGCGACACGCCCCGTCCAGGCGACGCGCCCCGCCCGGCGGTCCGGTGGGACCGGACCCCCGGGCGCGGGTTTCCCGCGGGGCTGTCCGACCCGCGTGCCAGGATGGGGACGTGCCGCAGACCTCTTCCGTCAGTCCGCTCGTCGGCCGCGAGGACGAACTCGCGCGTCTCACCGGCGTACTGGAGCGCGCCCGGGCCGGCGAGGCCCGCGCGGTGCTGATCGCCGGGGACGCCGGCGTCGGCAAGACCCGCACGCTGGACGAGGTGGCCGGGCGGGCGGCCGCGGCGGGGACGACCATCCTCACCGGGCACTGCGTCGACCTGGGCGACGTCGGCCTGCCGTACCTGCCGTTCACCGAGATCCTCGGCGTGCTCGCCGCCGACGAGCGGTTCGCCGCCGTGCTGGCCGCCCACCCGGTGGCCGACCGGCTGCTGGGCGCCGGCCCGCAGGAAGCGGAGGGCCGGGACGGCACCACGCGGTCACGACTGCGCCTGTTCGAGGACGTGGCCGCGCTGCTGGCCGAGCTGTCCGACGTCGCCCCGCTGCTGCTGGTCCTGGAGGACCTGCACTGGGCCGACCAGTCCTCCCGGGACCTGCTGAGGTTCCTCCTCAGCCGGGGCGTGCTGCAACGGCCCGCGGGCGGCGCCCGCGGTCACCGTGTCGCGCTCTTCGCCTCGTACCGGGCGGACGACCTGCACCGCCGCCACCCGCTGCGCCCCCTGCTCGCCGAGCTGGTGCGGCTGCCGTCCGTGGAGCGCCTGGAGCTGCGGCCGCTGCCCGACGGCGACGTGGCCCGGCTGGTGCGCTCGCTGCGGGAGCGGCCGCTGCCGGAGGCGACCGTGCACCGGATCGTCGAACGCGCCGAGGGCAACGCCTTCTACGCCGAGGAGCTGGTCGCGGCCACGGACGCGCCGGTCCACGGTGTGCCCAGCGGTCTGGCCGACGTCCTGCTGATCCGGTTCGAGCAGCTGTCGGAGACGGCCCAGCAGGTGCTGCGCACCGCCGCCGTCGCCGGGCGCAGGGTGGGGCACGAGCTGCTGCGGGACGCCGTCGGGCTGCCCGAGGAGGAGCTGGAGTCGGCGCTGCGCGAGGCCCTGGGACGGCAGTTGCTCGTCTCCGACGACGGCGACACCTACTCCTTCCGGCACGCCCTCGCCCGCGAGGCGGTCTACGCCGACCTGCTGCCCGGCGAGCGGGCCCGGCTGCACGGCGCGTTCGCCCGGCTGCTGGGCGGTCCGGACCGCCGGTCGGACAGTGCCGCCGAGCGCGCCCACCACCACCGCGAGAGCCACGACCTGCCCCAGGCGCTCGCCGCGTCCCTGGAGGCCGCCGACCACGCCCAGCGCATCGGGGCGCCCGCCGAGGAGCTGCGGCACCTGGAGGCGGCCCTGGACCTGTGGTCGGCGGTCGACGCCGCCGCACGGCCCGCCGGCCCCGACGCCGTGACGCTCACGCTGCGTGCCTCGGCCGCCGCCGCGCACGCCGGCGACCTGCACCGCGCGGTGTCGCTCACCCGGTCGGCGCTGGCCGGCCTCGGGCAGGACGCGGACCTGGAACTCGCGGCCCGGGTCCGCTACACGCTCGCCGGGAACCTGCTGCGGGTCGACAACCTGTCGGCAGCCTTCGCCCACAGCAGCGAGGCGTTCGCCCTGATCCCCGCCGAGCCGCCGTCGCCGACGTGGGTGTGGGCCGCGGCGACCCACGTCATGGCGGCACGTCAGGTCGGCGAGATCGAGACCGCGCTGCGGGTGGGACGCCGGGCCCTGCGCGTCGCCGAGGAACTGGGGGTCGCCGACGCCCGGGCGGACCTCCTGATCTCGGTGATCGGTCTCGAGGACGACAACCGCACCACCGAGCGTGGCCGGCGACGGCTGCGGGAGGCCCGGGAGCTGGCCCGCCGGGCGGGGAACGCGCCGGTGGAGCTGCGCGCGTTGTTCAACCTGGCCATCGGGTGCTTCGAGTCCGGAGCGCCGGCGGACTGCCTGGACCGGGCGGCGGAGGGACTGGAGCGGGCCCGGCGCTCCGGGCTCCTGTCCTCGCCCTACGCACGGGAGATGCGGTATCTGCGGCTGCTGGTGCGGTACACGCTGGGGCACTGGGAGGAGTGCCTGCGCGAGGCCGCCGAGGACGAGGCCGGCGGCCCGCCCGCCGCGGGCGCCCACACCGTCGCGCCCGTCCTGTACGTGGCGCTGGCGCGCGGCGACCTCGGGGCCGCCGACCGCGCGCGTGCCCTGCTGGACGGACCGTTCGACTGGATGGTCACGCTGGTGGCGGGGATCGTGCTGACCGACGCCGCCGCGCTGCGCGGGGACCCGGAGGACGCCGTGCGGTGGGCGCGGTCCACCGTGGCGAGGCTCACCGACGACGCGGGGACGCCGCCGGCCGTCACGGTCCGGCTCGCCGCGCTCGCCCTGTCCGCGGTCGCGGACACCGTCGTGGGGCTGCGCGCGGCCGGCGACGAGGCGGAAGCCGGCCGGTGGACTCAGGCCGCGGCCGAACTGCTGGAACAGGCCCGCCGGTCCGCCCGCCGGGGCGAGGACGATCGGCCTCAGGGCCCGGAAGGACAGGCGTGGCTGGCCCGCGCGGAGGCGGAGTGGGAGCGGTTGGCCACCGGGCCCGACCCGGCGGCCTGGCAGCGGGCGGTGGACGGATTCGCCCACGGCGACGTGTACGAACGGGCCCGCTGCCGGCTGCGGCTGGCCGAGGCGCTGCTGGCGGCCGGCCGCCCCCAGGAGGCGGCCCGCGAGGCCGGCCTCGCCCATCGGGAGGCCGACCGGCTGGGTGCCGCCCCGCTGCGTGAGCGGCTGGACGATCTGGTGCGGCGGGCCCGGCCGGCGGACACCGGGGACCGCGCCACGCAGCTGACCGCCCGCGAACAGGAGGTGCTGCGGCTCCTCGCCCGGGGGCGCAGCAACCGCCAGATCGGCGAGGAGCTGTTCATCACGGCCAAGACGGCGAGCGTCCACGTCTCCAACATCCTCGCCAAGCTGGAGGCGGCGAGCCGCACCGAGGCGGTGGCGATCGCCTACCGGCAGGGTCTGATCGCACCGGAGACCGCCGGTCCGGGCCGACCGGCCGACCGGGAACCCCTGCCGCGCGGCGGACGTTGACCCGACAGCCGACACCCGCAGGAGCGCCGACCGGGAGGCAGGGCGGCAGATGAGTGAGCTGGTGCCCGGGGGGAACATCCCCCTGCCGGACGGACCCGTCAGCGTGCGGGTGCCCGGCGCCTTCGACGTGTCGGCGCTGGTGACCGACGACGGCGGCAAGGTGGCCGGGGACGGCGACTTCGTCTTCTACAACCAGCCGCGGGCACCGGGCGTCCACCTGCGGGGCGACACGCTCACCGTCGATCCGGCGCGACTGCGGCCGAGTGCCACCCGCGTCACGGTCGCGGTCAGCCCCTCCGACCCGGGCACCGCCCTCGGCGCGCTCCCCTCCCCCGCGCTCCATGTCGCCGACGCGCGCGGGCACGCGCTGACGCGGTTCGTCCCCGCCCGTCCCCGGCAGGAGACGGTCCTGCTGCTCGCGGAGTTCTACCGGCGCGGCGCGGGCTGGAAGCTGCGCGCCCTGGGGCAGGGGTACGCCGACGGACTCGCCGGGCTGGCCCGGGACTTCGGGGTGGACGTCGACGACGAGGCGGACGGCCCGCCGCAACCGCCCGCCGCACGCGAGGTGCCTGCCCGACCCGTGCCGGCGTCGGTGCCGGTCCCCGACTCCGACGGGTTCCTGACCCTGGTCAACGCCTCCCGGACGGCGGCGGGTTCCCGGCCCGTCACCGCGGACGCCCGCCTGCACACCGCGGCCCGGGCGCACGCCGCCGCGATGTCCGCGGCCGGTGCGCTGAGCGTCGAGACCCGGGACGGCGTCTGCGTCCACCAGCGCGTCGTCTCCGCGGGGTACGCGTACCTCACCGTCGGCGAGCACCTGGTCTCCGGCCCGCGCACCCCCGCCGAGTTCGTCGCCTACTGCCTGCGCGCCGAGCGGACCCGCCGTACGCTGCACCATCCCGCCTTCACCCACACCGGGTGGGGACACGCGACGGGCGGCCCCTCGGGCGACACGTACTGGACGGTGCTGTGGGCCGTGCCGCTCACCCCGGACGGTCTGGCCCGCACCACGGACGAGGTCGTCGACCTCACCAACCGGGAGCGGACCCGCGCCGGGCTGCCCGCGCTGGCCGTCGACCCGCGGCTCACCGCCGCCGCCCAGGCGCACAGCGCCGACATGGTGGCCCGCGACTTCTACTCCCACACCGATCCGGACGGCGGCCGGCCCTGGGACCGGGCCGCCGCCGCGGGCGCCGCCCGGCGCACGGTCGGCGAGAACATAGCCTGCGGCCAGCGCTCCCCCGCCGACGTGGTGGAGGGCTGGATGAACAGTCCCGGTCACCGGGCCAACATCCTCGAGGCCGACTTCACCCACCTCGGGATCGGCCTCGCCGGCGGCGGGCGGGCGGGCACGTACTGGACCCAGCTCTTCGGCGGCTGAACGAGCCGGGAACCACCCGATCTTGGCGGAACGGGGCACTCCGGGACAGGATGCGCCTATGAAGGGTGACCTCTTTTCCAGCGAGCACATGGTGCAGCCCGCGACCGCGCCGGGCATGACCGTCGAGAACTCCAAGTGCATCCGTTACACGGTGAACGGCGAGATGCTGGCGCGGCAGGGCGCGATGGTCGCCTACCGCGGCAGTCTGCAGTTCGAGCGCAAGGGCCAGGGTGTGGGCGGGATGCTCAAGCGCGCGGTCACCGGCGAGGGGCTGCCCCTGATGGCGGTGCGCGGACAGGGCGAGGCATGGTTCGCGCACGAGGCGCAGAACTGCTTCGTGGTGGACGTCGAGCCCGGTGACGAGTTCACCGTCAACGGCCGCAACGTCCTGTGTTTCGACGCCTCGTTGTCGTACCGCATCTCCACCGTCAAGGGCTCCGGCATCGCCGGCGGCGGGCTCTTCAACAGCGTCTTCACGGGCCAGGGCAGGCTGGGCCTGATCTGCGAGGGCAGCCCGCTGGTCATCCCGGTCTCGCCCCAGTACCCGGTCTACGTCGACACCGACGCGGTCGTCGGCTGGTCCGCGGGGCTGTCGACCTCGCTGCACCGCTCGCAGTCCATCGGCTCGATGCTGCGCGGCGGGTCCGGGGAGGCCGTCCAACTGGTGCTCCAGGGCGAGGGGTTCGTCGTGGTGCGGCCGAGCGAGGCGACGCCGCAGAAGACACAGCAGCACTGAGCCGCGCGCCCGCCGGCCGGCCCGACCGGGGTGCGCCCGTGCCTCGTGGGACCCCGGGGCCCGTGTTGACCTTGGGCACCGCACGCGAAAGGGTGCGAGCGGGCGCGGACGGGCGCCCGGGTTCGGAAGGAAGAGTGCCTTGATCGGGATCACGGACATCGAAGCCGCGGCCGAGCGGATCGCCGGACACGTCGTACGCACCCCGACCGTTCCCAGCCCCGGGCTGTCCGGGCTGCTCGGGGTGCCCGTGACCGCGAAGCTGGAGCTGCTCCAGCGCACCGGCTCGTTCAAGGCGCGCGGCGCGACGGCGAAGCTGCTGTCGCTGACCGAGGCCGAGCGGGCCGCCGGGGTCGTCGCGGTCAGCGGCGGCAACCACGGCGTCGCCGTGGCGGTCATGGCCGCCGCGCTCGACGTGAAGGCCACGGTGGTCATGCCGCGTACGGCACCGGCCCGTTCGGTGGAGGTGGCCGAGGAGGCGGGCGCGCTGGTGCGGCTCACCGACGGCATGGACAGTGCCTTCGCGCTCGTCTCCCGGCTGCGCGAGGAGGGGCTGACCCTGGTCCACCCCTTCGACGACCCCGTGGTGGTCGCCGGGCAGGGCACCGTGGGTCTCGAGTTCGCCGAGGACGCCGGGGAGCTGACGGACGTCGTCGTGAGCATCGGAGGCGGCGGGCTGATCGCGGGGGTGGCGGCGGCGCTGCGGGCGCGTCGGCCCGACGTGCGGATCTGGGGCGTGGAGACGGAGGGCGCCGAGGCCATGTCCCAGGCCCTGGCGGCGGGCGGGCCGCGCTCCGTGTCCCTGTCGTCGATCGTCACCACGCTCAGCGCCCCGGCCGTCTCCCGGCTCACGTACGACCATGTGTCGGCGCTGGTCACCGAGGTGCTGGTGGTGCCGGACCGGGAGGCCGTCGAGGGTTCGCTGGCGCTGGCCGAGCACGGGAAGGTGTGGACCGAGCCGGCCGCCGGGTGCCTGCTGCCCGCGGCCCGACGGGTGGTGGAGCGGGTCGGGGACGGCGCCAGGCTCGGGCTGGTGGTCTGCGGCGGCAACGCCACGACCGCCGACATGACGGGCTGGGCGGACCGCTTCGGGCTGCGCTGACGGGGTCCGCGCGCCACTGCTCCCACGACCTCGATTCCCACCGACTCGCCGCCGCGTTGAACGCGGCCCGCCCGGCTCCCCGTACTTCCGGGCAAGCCGAGAGCCGACGGTGCGAACGAGGGATGACCATGAGCAGGGCGCGCGTCTCCACACACGAGCTGATCGCCGGACGGTACCGCCTGCTCGAGGTCGTGCACCGGGAGACGAACCATGTCTCCTGGTCCGGGGAGGACGTCCACACCGGCCGCCCGTGCCTGGTCGCGCAGACCGCGCTGCCCGAGGGGGAAGGGGCCGGCGAGACGGCGCGCCGGACCGCCGGCCGGGTGGTCCGCACCGGCGCGACGCTGCAGGCGGGGTGCCCCGGGCGAGTCGCCGAGGTGGTCGACGCGGTGGTGGAGGACGGCTTCCTGTGGACGGTGACCGAGTGGCCCGGCGGAGTGCCGCTCGGGGGACTCCTGGAACGGCACGGCACGCTCAACTACGCACGGGCGGCGCGCGTCGGTCTGGAGTTGCTGGAGGTCCTGGAGGCCGCGCACGGACAGGGCGTCACGCACGGGGAACTGAGCCCGGGACAGGTGTGGGTGCGCGAGGAGGGATCGGTCGTCGTCACCGGCTTCGGACTGGCCGGCGCCGCCCTCGTTCCCCGGCTGACCGCCCCCTCGTACGCCTCGCCCGAGCAGGCCCGCGACGAGCGGTTCGGGCCAGCGACCGATCTGTGGACGCTGGGCGCGCTCCTCTACGCGATGGCCGAGGGCCGTCCGCCGTTCCGTGACCGGGGCCGGCCCGAGGCGACACTGCGGGGCGTGGACCGGCTGCCGCTGCGCACCCCGGTGCGGGCCGGTCCGCTCGCCCAGACCGTGCGGGGGCTGCTGCGCAAGGACCACCGGGAGCGCCTGACCCACCCGGTGGTGCGTGCGGCCCTGACCCGGGTCCTCACGGAGGATCCCGACGCGGCCGTCCGCGCGGTGCCCCGGCCCCGGCTGCGGGGCGCGTGTGCCGCCGCCCGGGAGGCGGGCCGGCCGGGGACCCGGCGGGCGACGGCGGCCGTCACCGTCCTGGTGGTCGTCGCGGTGACGGCCGCCGTCCTGGCGATGACCCACGGACTGCCCGGCACCGAGGGCGACGCCGCCGGGGCCCGAGGGCGCCCCTCGGCCCCCGCGACACCGCCCTCGGGAGAAGCGGCGCCTCCCGCCGGCGTGGCGCCCTCACCGCCGCCCTCGCCCTCACTGCCCGGTGACCCCCTCCCGGCCGGTTTCCGCCGCTACGACGCGCCGGAGGGCTTCTCCGTCGCCCTCCCCGAGGGCTGGCGCCGCCTGGACACCTCGCGCGTGCCGGACGGGGCCTACCGGGTCGTCTTCGGCGCGGACGGGGACCCGCGCACGCTCGCGGTCACCCACAGCGAGCGGGCGGGCGAGGACCCCGTGGCGGTGTGGCGCGACGACGTGGAGCCCGGGCTCCGGCGCTCGGACGGCGAGTACCGCCGCATCGGCGCCGTACGGGCGACGACGTACCGGGGCCGCGAGGCCGCCGACATGGAGTGGGTCGTCCGGGACGGCGGCGAGCGCAGGCGCACCTTCGGGCGGGGCTTCCTCCTGGGCGGCGGACGCAGCTTCTCGCTGCGCTGGACGGCACCGGCGGACGACTGGGCGGAGACCGCGAACCAGAAGGCGCTCGCCGCGGTCCTGGCGACGTTCCGGGAGGGCCCGGACGGGCGCACCTGACGGACGGCTTCGCCCTCCCCTGCTGCCGGCTCCGCCGCACCTCCCCTGTTTTCGCTCCGTCCGGCCGGGGACTCGCCTCTTATGGTGCAAATCGGATACACGATGATGACCGAGCAGGCCGGCCCCCGTGAGCTGGTCGGCCATCTGGTGCGCGCGGAGGAGGTGGGGTTCGACTTCTCGGTGACCTCGGACCACTACTTCCCCTGGCTGCGGGCGCAGGGCCACTCGCCGTACGCGTGGAGCGTGCTGGGCGCGGCGGCGCAGGCGACCTCCCGCATTCCGCTGATGACCTACGTGACGTGTCCGACGTTCCGCTACCACCCGGCGGTGGTGGCGCAGAAGGCGGCGACGATGCAGTTGCTGTCCGAGGGCCGCTTCCGGCTGGGGCTCGGCTCGGGCGAGAACCTCAACGAGCACGTCGTGGGCGGCGGCTGGCCGTCGGTCGACGTGCGGCACGAGATGCTCCACGAGGCCGTGGAGATCATCCGTGCTCTGTTCGAGGGCGGTCATGTGAACCACCGCGGCACCCACTTCGACGTGGAGTCGGCGCGTCTGTGGGACGTGCCGGACAGCCCGCCGCCCATCGGCATCGCCGTCTCCGGGGAGCGTTCCTGCAAGCTCGCGGGCGAGCACGCCGACCTGGTGATCGCCACCGAGCCCAAGCCGGGGCTGCTGGAGTCCTTCGACCGGCACGGCGGCCGCGGCAAGCCGCGCGTCGGCCAGCTCCCGGTCTCCTACGACCCCGACCGGGACACGGCGATCAAGCGCGCCCACGCCCAGTTCCGCTGGTTCGGCAGCGGCTGGAAGGTCAACTCCGAGCTGCCGCACCCGGACTCCTTCGAGGCGGCCACCCAGTTCGTCACCCCGGACGACGTCGCCGAGTCGATCCCGTGCGGCGACGACCCGGACGCGTTCGTGGAGGCCGTACGCCCCTACGCCGAGGCCGGCTTCACCGAGATCGCCCTGGTGCAGATCGGTGGCGAGAGCCAACCCGCCTTCCTGGACTGGTCGGAGAAGACCCTGCTCCCGGCCCTGCGCGAGGCGCTGGGCGACTCCTGAACGCCGCTCCGGCCGGGACCGGGCAGCGGAGCCGGGGCAGCGGGACCGGGGGACGGCGGGGCCGCCGCGAATCACCCGTACGCCTGAGCATCTTGCGGGCGTACGGGGTACTAGAGGGCCCTACGCCGTTCCCCGGGAGGCCCCTGTCGTGAAGTCCCTCGTGCGCAAGACGCTGGTCGTGCAGCTCCAGGCCGGTGAGACCGAACGCTGCCCGGTCCTCGCCCACCTCGCCTACGACGCCGCGGACCCGTTCGCCCTCACCGTGGTCTTCAGCCACGACGGCCGGGTGCTCGCCCGCTGGACCCTCGACCGGGAGATGGTGGGCGAAGGGCTGACCCGTCCGGTCGGCGAGGGCGACGTGCGGCTGAGCCCCGAGTCGCGGGGCATGTGGGACGAGCTGCGCGTCGAACTGCTGGGCGACACGCGGACGGACGGCGGCCGCCACCGCGCCGTGGTGTACCTGTGGGCGGCGGCGGTCGAGGCGTTCCTGCGCGAGACGTACGACGTGGTCCGGCCGGGACGGGAGGAAGTACGCGTCGACGACTTCCTGGCGGAACTGATGGCCGAGGGCTGACCGCCCTCAGCGGGACGTGTGGCGGTGCCGGGTCCACATCGGGATCCCGAACCAGCACAGCAGGTACCAGAACACCACGCCGGCGACGAGGTAGGGCACGAAGCCGTCGTGGGTCGCCACGCGGAGGATCAGCAGCAGCGAGCAGGCCGTCGTGGCGAGGAGCAGCACCAGGCCGAGCAGGGTCAGCCGGGACGCCCACCGCACCGCCTGGGGTTTCACGCGCCGCCCCGAGACCAGGCGGTGCAGGGAGACCGGGCCGATCAGCGCGCCGGTCGTGACCGCGCCGAGGACGACCGTGATCAGGTAGATCATCTGGTCGGTGTCCGAGAGGTCGTCGTACTTGGGCTGGAACACCACGGTGAGCAGGAAGCCGAAGAGGATCTGCACACCCATCTGGGCGACGCGGACCTCCTGGATCAGCTCCGTCCACATCCGGTCCGCCCGCTCCTCCTCGGTCTCGTTGCGCCCTCTGCGCCGGGCCGGCCCCTCGTCCGTGTCCGTCACTTTTCCTCCCGTTGTCGTGACCGCGTCCCCTTCCCTCTTCCCGGGTTCCCCACCCGCAGGCCCCCCCGCACGGCCATGGGCGTTTGGGCGGCCGGGGGCCGGTTACACGGGCCGGGAACCACGCAGCCCGGAGGAAGGCGAAGGATGTCCGACACTCAGCTCACCGTGACGCTCAGCGGCGGCGGCGTCGACGACGCGCGGGCGATCGTCCGCGCGCTGGAGGGCGTCTTCGGGGCTCCCGACAGCCTGCCGTCCGACGAGCACGCGACGGTACGCACCGCGACCTTCGACGCCGCGGGCGCCCCGGAGGCGTCCTCGGAACCGCGGGAGGCGGGCGCCCCGCTGTCCGCGCCGGTGACGGTCACCGTGCAGGGCACACCGCAGGCCGTCGAGACCGCGAGCCGGCTGTTGTCCCGTGCCTTCGGCACGCGGGACGAGGGAGCGGCCTCCGGCGACCAGGAGCGGGAACGGGAACTGCTCCTGGTGCCGTGAGGTCCGCGCGCGCCGGCTACCAGCGGCCCTCGACCTGGTCCTTGATCCGGCGGTCGTAGAGGTCGCGGACGGCCGCGAGGGTGTCCTCGGACAGCTCCGGCAGCCGGGCGGCCTCCGTGTTGGCGCGCGCCTGCTCGGGCGAGCGGGCGCCGGGGATCACGGTGGTCACGCCCGGCTGCTGGATGATCCAGCGCAGCGCCAGCTGAGCCGGGGTGTATCCCTCGGGGGCGAGCGCGGCGAACTCGGCGGCCGCCTCCACGCCGGTGGCGAAGTCGACGCCGGAGAAGGTCTCCCCCTGGTCGAAGGCCTCACCGTGCCGGTTGAAGTTGCGGTGGTCGTTGGCGGCGAAGACCGTGTCCCGGGTGTACTTGCCGGACAGCAGGCCGGAGGCGAGCGGCACCCGGGCGATGATGCCGACGCCCGCCTCCCGGGCCGCCGGCAGAACCTCGCGCAGGGGCTTCATCCGGAACGGATTGAGGATGATCTGCACGCTCGCCACGTTCGGCCGGGCGATGGCGGTCAGCGCCTCGGCGCAGGTCTCCACGCTGACGCCGTACGCGGCGACGCGCTCCTCCTCGACCAGGGTGTCCAGGGCGTCGAACACCTCGTCGCTGGAGTACACGGGGGTGGGCGGGCAGTGGAGCTGCACCAGGTCGATCACGTCGACGCCGAGGTTGCGGCGGGAACGGTCGTTCCACTCCCGGAAGTTGTCCAGGACGTAGTTCTGCGGGATCTGCTCGACCCGGCGGCCCATCTTGGTGGCCACCAGCACGTGCAGGTCGGGCCGGCCGCGCAGGAAGGTGGCGATGGTCTCCTCGCTGCGCCCGTCGCCGTACACATCGGCGGTGTCGAAGAAGGTCACCCCCGATTCGGCCGCCGCCTCCAGCACCGTGAGGGCTTCCTTGTCGTCGACGTCTCCCCAGTCGGCGCCGAGTTGCCAGGTGCCGAGTCCGATCACCGAGGCGTGCTGGTCCGACCTGTCGAAAGTGCGCTCGTCCATGGGCGCCAGTCTGTCATCCGGTGCCCGCCCGCACCGCGTCGGCACGGTGCGGGCGGGGCGGCTCAGCCGCGGGCGGCCAGGTTCCGCGCCTCGACCGTCCGTGCGATCCGGGGCCCCAGCCGGCGCTTGAGCCGCCGCAGCGTCTCCAGTCGCCCGGCCGCGCGGTCGATCCGGTGGTACAGCCGGGGCGGGACGTAGGGCAGCAGCGGCGAATGGCGCTGGCCGAGCAGCGCGAACATCTCCTGCGGGGGCAGCCGGATGTAGCGGGGCAGGTTCTCGTACCACTGGGCGCTGTGGCGGGCCGCGCTCTGCACCGGCAGCAGGGCCGCCCTGCGCTCCTGTTCGTAGCGGGCGAGGGCGTCCCGGAGGGCGACCGGTTCGCCGAGCGCCGCCGCCAGGGACATCGCGTCCTCCAGGGCGAGCGTGGTGCCGGCGCCGATGGAGTAGTGCGTGGTGTGGGCGGCGTCGCCGAGCAGGACGAGATTGCCGCGGGACCAGGTGCGGTTGGTGAGGGTGCGGAAGGTCAGCCACGAGGCGCCGGCGCCCCGCCCGGACCTGCCGGTGAGCGGGTGGCCGTCGAGGACGTCGGCGAAGAGCTTCTCCAGTACGACCAGCCCCTCGGCCTCGTCGGCCCGGTCCAGTCCCAGCCCGGACCAGGTCTCGGGCGCGCACTCGACGACGCAGGTGCTGCCCCCGGGGCCGTAGCCGTAGCCGTACGCCCAGATCCAGCCGTGGTCGGTCTCGGCGAAGGCGAAGGTGAAGGCGTCGAAGACCTTGGTGGTACCGAGCCAGATGTAGTGGTTGCGCCCGGCGCGGACCTCGGTGCCGAAGTGACCGGCGTACCGGGTGCGCAGGGCGCTGCCCACGCCGTCGGCCGCCACGACGAGGTCGGCGTCGGGAAGGCGGTCGGCGCGGACCTCGTGCTCGTGCTCCAGGCGCACGCCCAGGGCGCGGGCCCGGGCGGCGAGGATCTCCAGGAGCCGGTGCCGGCCGATGCCGAAGCCCTCGTCCCCGTGGTGGCGGACCGTGTGCCCGCCCACGTGGGCGACGCCGTCGCGCCAGCGCACGGAGTGCTCCTCGACGGCGCGGGCGGACGCGGGGTCGTGCGCGTGGAGCCGGTCGAGGAGGCCGCGCCAGTAGGTCACACCCCAGCCGTAGGTGGACCCCTCGGGGTTGCGTTCGCGGACGGTGATGTCGTGGGACGGGTCCCGCAGCTTCAGCAGGATCGACAGGTACAGGCCGGCGGGCCCGCCGCCGACGCAGGCGACCTTCACATTCACCCCTGGGTTGCACTCGGAGCGATCATGTCGCTACGCAGCGTACAGAGGTGAGGAACGGTGGGGCGTGACCCCGCCCGACGCGGGTCGCGCGCCCGGCGTCCGCGTCCGCCGGGCACCGTCCTTCTCCCGTCCGGGGACCGGTCCCGCGCTCCCGCCCTAGCCGGCGGCGGCCGTGCGGCACTCCGGATGGCCCCAGCCCTGGTCGTTCTTGGCGATGGACTCGCCCGCCGCGTACGAACGGCCGCACAGGCAGCGCCCGGGGAACTTCGCCTTGATGGTGCGCGCGGAGGCGCCGCCGCCCTTGCGTGCCGTACCCGGCTTGCGGCGCGGTGCCTTCTTCGCCGGGACGTCGGGGGCGGGCGGCGGCTCCGGCGAGCCGAGCGCGCTGCCCGCAGCCTCCTGGACGACGGCCGCCTGGCTGGCGGCGCGGTCGGCGAAGTCGTTGAGCCGGTCGCCGTCGACCTGGTGGGCGGGCACGTAGCGGAAGTCGACCGAGCGGCCGTCGAGGAGCGCGTCGATGCGCACGACCAGTTCCTGGTTGGCGACCGGCTTGCCGGCCGCCGTCTTCCAGCCGTTGCGCTTCCAGCCGGGCAGCCAGGTGGTGACGGCCTTCATGGCGTACTGCGAGTCCATGCGGACCTCGAGCGGCACGCCGGGATCGGTCGATGCCAGCAGGCGCTCCAGCGCGGTGAGTTCGGCGATGTTGTTGGTGGCCCTGCCCAGCGGGCCGGCCTCCCAGCGCACCGGGGTCTCCGACGCGTCGGCGACGACCCAGGCCCAGCCGGCCGGGCCCGGGTTTCCCTTCGAAGCCCCGTCGCACGCGGCCACAACACGTTCAAGCATGCGCCCGATCATGCCATGGCACGGCGGGTCCACCGGACCGGGCCGAAAGGCCGCTTCAGCGGACGTCCGTGAGTTTCGGCATGTCACCCTCGGTCCTGGTGACGTCGATCACCGAGAAGTCGGCGCCCTGCGGGTCGCTCAGCGCCGCGTACCGCCCGAACGGGGTGCTCATCGGCCCGAAGCGGAGGGTGCCGCCGAGGGCGGTGGCGCGGGTCACGGCCGCGTCGCAGTCGGGGACGGTGAAGTAGACGTTGATGTACGACGGCACCTCGGGCGGGAAGTCGTCGGTCATGGCCATGCGGCCCAGGACGGGCTCCTCGCCCAGGTCGAAGACGCGGAAGTCGACGTTGTCGTCCTCCATCTGCTTCGCGGTGTAGCCGAAGACGGCGGGGAAGAAGGCGTCCGAGGCGCCGGGCTCCCGGGTGAAGACCTCGGCCCAGCAGTACGCGCCGGGCACGGCGACGGCCTCGAACCCCTCGTGCGTGCCGCCCTGCCAGAGGCCGAAGACGACGCCGCCCGGGTCCCGGGCCAGGCACATGGTGCCGTAGTCGCCGACCCGCATCGGCCCCATCGCCACGTCGCCGCCCGCCTCCCGGACGCGCGCCGCGCTCGCCTCGGCGTCGGCGGTGGCGAAGTACAGGCACCACTGCGCCCGGTCCTCCTGTCCGGGCACGGGCGGCACCACGGCGGCGACCGCCTTGCCGTCCGCGTAGCACTGGGTGTAGTCGCCGTACTCCGACGACGACACGCCGAAGGTCCAGCCGAGGACGTCGCCGTAGAAGCGCTTGGCCCCCTCGACGTCGCCGAACATCGCATCCGCCCAGCAGGGCGTTCCTTCAGGTCGCATGTGGCTTCACTCCCCTGCGTACGCCTTCTCCAGCGCGGCGATGTCGAGCTTGCGCATCGTCATCATGGCCTGGTTGGCCCGCGCCACCTTTGTGGGATCGGAGTCCCGGAACATCTCCTCGAGCCGGCCCGGGACGACCTGCCAGGAGACGCCGAACCGGTCCTTGAGCCAGCCGCAGGGCCCCTCCTCGCCGCCGCCCTCGGTCAGCTCGGCCCAGTAGTGGTCGACCTCCTTCTGGTCGTCGCAGGTGATCTGGAAGGAGATCGCCTCGTTGAACCGGAACTCCGGGCCGCCGTTGAGGGCCACGAACCGCTGGCCGTTGGCCGTGAAGTCGACGGTGAGCACGGTGCCGGCGGGCTGGTGCGCGCCCTCGGGGTAGCGGGTGACGGCCCCGAGGGACGAGTTCTCGAAGAGCGAGACGTAGAAGCGCGCGGCCTCCTCCGCCCGGCCGTCGAACCAGAGACAGGTGGTGAATCCGTCGGTGTCCATCAGTACCCTCCCGGGCGCGGGAACACGGTCACCACTGTCGACCCGCCGGAGTCCGGAAACTCATCGGCCGCCCGGGGCTCATCGGCCGCCCGGGACCCGCCGTCCGCTCCGCCTCCGAGCGTTCTGCCCGTGGCAGATCTGCCGCGGGCAGAGAAAGGGCTGCTCGGGACCGCCGCGGGCCAAGAGTGGGAGGGAGCGCGGCCCCACCGGCCGCGCACGACTCGTCCGACGACTCGACAAGGAGCGCCGATGTCCCCACTCACCGCCGGTCCCGCCCCGGCCACCGGACCCCGCGCCCAGGAGGGCGACACCCCTCCCTCCCGGTTCGACGACCATCTGGCGGCCCAGCTGCTCGCGCAGCGGATCGTGCTGCTGGGCACGCAGGTCGACGAGGTCTCCGCCAACCGGGTCTGCGCCCAGCTGCTGATCCTGTCCGCGGAGGACCCGCGCGCCGACATCACGCTGTGCGTCAACAGCCCGGGCGGCTCCGTGCACGCGGGGCTCGCCATCTACGACACGATGCGGTTGATCCCCAACGACGTGTCGACGCTCGCCATGGGGTTCGCCGCGAGCATGGGGCAGTTCCTGCTGAGCGTCGGCACGGCGGGCAAGCGCTACGCCCTGCCGAACGCGCGGATCATGATGCACCAGCCGTCGGCCGGCATCGGCGGCACCACCGCCGACATCGAGATCCAGGCCGACAACCTGGAGTTCACCAAGCGGACCATCGAACGGATCACCGCCGAGCACACCGGGCAGAGCCCGGAGACCATCTCCCGGGACGGCGACCGGGACCGCTGGTTCACGGCCGAGGAGGCCAGGGAGTACGGCATGGTGGACCGGGTCGTCCAGTCCCTCGCGGATGTGCGCCCGGCCGCTCCGAAGCGACGGATGGGGCTGTGACATGGGGAGCTACACGATTCCGAACGTCGTCGAGCGGACCCCGCAGGGCGAGCGGTCCTACGACGTCTTCAGCCGCCTGCTGTCGGAGCGGATCATCTTCCTCGGCACCGAGATCGACGACGGTGTGGCCAACGTCGTCATCGCGCAGCTCCTGCACCTGGAGTCCTCGGCCCCCGAGAGCGAGATCGCGGTGTACATCAACTCCCCCGGCGGCTCCTTCACGTCGCTGATGGCGATCTACGACACGATGACCTTCGTCCAGGCGCCGATCTCCACGTTCTGCGTCGGGCAGGCCGCCTCCACGGCCGCCGTGCTGCTGGCCGGCGGTGACCCCGGACGGCGGTTCGTGCTGGAGCACGCCCGGGTGCTGCTCGGCCAGCCGGCCAGCGGCGGCCGTCAGGGCACGGTCACCGACCTGGCCCTGCAGGCCAAGGAGATGGTGCGGATCCGCGCGCAGGTCGAGGAGGTGCTGGCCCGGCACACCGGGCACGACGTGGCGACGCTGCGCGCCGACATGGACCGCGACAAGGTCTTCACCGCCCGGGAGGCGGTGGCCTACGGGCTGGCCGACGAGGTGCTCAGCCGGCGGCTGGCGCGGGTGTGAGCGCCGGGACGGCGCCGCACGCCCGGCGGGGCGCCGTCCCGGACCGCGGTCAGGCGGCCAGGCACATCCCGTCGTACCGCGCGCCGGAGGAGCCGGGGCCCCGGCCCGGACCGGCATGCCGGGCGGCGAGCCGGACCAGCTCTCCCTGGGCGCGGGCCAGGAGGTCGCCGAGGCCCAGTCCTAGGGCGCCCGCGGCGGCGGCCAGCACCTCGGAGGACGCCTCCTTGCGGCCGCGCTCCACCTCCGACAGATACGGCATGGAGATCCGGGCGGTCTCGGCGACCTCCTTCAGGGTCCGCTCCTGGGCGAGGCGTTCGCGACGGAGGACGTCGCCGACGAGGTCGCGCCACAGGGGCTCACGCGCCGCGGGGCGCCTTCGCTCCGGGGCGGCCGGCCGGGCGGCGGGGGCGGCCTCCGGGCGCTGGGCACGGGGGCGCAGGGGAATGACGCGGGCTTCGTTCGGCACGTGGCTGGTCACCTCCTCAGCCTAGGATCACGGCGCGGAGGGGGAAGGGGGCGGCGTTCAGCCCACAGGGAAATCGCCGGGTGCCGGGCGGGCCCCGCGGAGCTACGCTGGGTGCGAGCACGTCGCTCCGCGAAGGTGCCGCGGCATCGGTTTTCCGCCATCCGTGAAAATGAGAGGCATGTGCCGCGGCGACCCGGGTACCCGCCGGCGCGGGAAGAACCTAGGGAGACGCCGAACCGTGACTTTCGTGGGAGAGGTAATGGAGACCGCCGTGATCCGGCCGGAAGCGCAGGTCGTCGGGAAGACCACCGGGAGCGGGACGGACGAGGGATCACTGCCGGGCGTCGAGGACCCCCGCGCCGTGGCTCCGCGTGACGCGCGGCAGCTGTCGCGCCAGTTCTTCCAGCGCCTGACGGAACTCGAAGAGGGCACGCACGAGTACCAGTACGCCCGCAACACGCTGATCGAGATGAACATGTCTCTCGTGCGGTTCGCCGCCGGCCGGTTCCGCGGCCGCGGGGACGACATGGAGGACATCGTCCAGACCGGCATGATCGGCCTGATCAAGGCCATCGACCGGTTCGAGCTGTCGCGCGAGGTGGAGTTCACGTCCTTCGCGCTGCCCTACATCGTCGGCGAGATCAAGCGCTTCTTCCGGGACACCACCTGGGCGGTGCACGTCCCGCGGCGGCTCCAGGAGCTGCGCGTGGAGCTGGCCAAGGCCCGTGAGGAACTCTCCTCCCGTCTGGACCGCGAGCCCACCGTCGCCGAGCTGGCGACCCTGATGAACATCAGCGAGAACGAGGTGATCGAGGGCCAGATCGCCTCCAACGGCTACAACTCCTCCTCGCTGGACGCGGCGCTGACCGGCGACGGCGCGGAGAACGGTGAGTCCGTGCTGGCCGACTTCATCGGCGTGGAGGAGGACGGGCTGCGGCTGGTCGAGGACTTCCACTCGCTCGCCCCGCTGATGGCCGAGCTGAGCGAGCGCGACCGGCGGATCATCCACATGCGGTTCGTGGAGGAGGCCACCCAGGCGGAGATCGGGGAACGGCTCGGCTGCTCGCAGATGCACGTGTCCCGGCTGATCAAGCGGATCATCACGCGGCTGCGCGAGGGGATGCTGGGCGAGCTGGGCTGCGCCTGAGGGCCCACCGCCTGAGGCCGGCCGGGCCGACCAGGCCGACCGACGAGGCGCCTGTGCCGCCCGACACGCCTGAGGTGGGGCGGTGCGTCCGTGTCCGGGGCCGGGCGGGTGGGGTCACGCCTCGGTGAGGGGCACAAGCGCCTTGACGCGTTTGCCGACCGGTACGTGTTCGACGACGACCGCCTCCGCCAGCGCGTGGACGATCTCCAGGCCGTGCCGGCCGACGCGCTCGGGATCGCGCGGGTAGCGCTCGGGCACCGCGCCGCTGCTGTCGTAGACGGACACGGTCACCGAGGCGGGCGTGCCCTCGAGCTCCAGGATGTAGGGGCCCTTGCTGTGGCGGTCGGCGTTGGTGATCAGCTCGCTCACCACGAGCAGCACCGCGCCGTCGGACCGCGGGCCGATGGTGGCGCACCACTCGGTCCTGAGCCGGTCGAGGAAGTGCGAGGCGAAGGAACGTGCCCGCGCTATGCACCCCGGTTCCCCGGAGTAGTGGGCCCCCTGTCGGAGCGGTTCAACGGGTACGTCGAAACCAGTCGGTATCACTGCCCCGTCCAGGTACTCGGTCATGCGTGTCTCTCTCGGAAGCCGGGCCGGCCACTGCTGCACCTGTCCTCGTACCCCGCCCCCGGCTTCGCAGTCCCCGTGTCTTCGTACTGCGGGCATCGTCACAGTGGCACGGGGAACCCGAGGTGGCGGGAGAGGGTGCGGGAAGGGCGTGCGATGAACGAACTGATGGCCGCGCGAAGCCTCACCACCCGGCCGGTGGTCACCCTCGGCGGCGATGCGGTCGCCCATGTCAAGGACACCGTATGCGACGCCGGGGCGAGCCGGATCACCGGCTTCACCCTGACCGGCCGGGGACTGCTGTCGGGTCCGTTGAAGGAGGGTCTGCCCTGGTCGTCCGTGTACGCCCTCGGGCACGACGCGGTGATGATCCGCGACCGGCGGGGCCTGGTGAGCGCGGCGGTGCTGACGGAGCGCCGGCAGTCGCTGCGGGCCGAGGTGATCGGGGCCCGGGTCCTCACGGAGGCCGGTGACGAGGTCGGCACCGTGCTCGACGTCGTGGTGGAGGGCGGCACGGGCGGACGGGTCGTCGGCTTCCGGGTGGCGGCGAGCAGACGGTTCGTTCCCGGTCAGTCCCGGCACGGGCGGCGGGTGTACGTGCCGCGCGGGGTCTCCGCGACCCTCGCCGGCCGGGACCTCGTGCTGGCCGGGGAGGCCGCCGCGCACGTCGCCGACGATCTGCCGGGCCTGACCGCGCTGGTCGCCGGCGTGCCCGGTCACCCGAAGGGCTCGCCGCCGTGATGCTGTTCACCGAGGTGCGGGGGCTGCCGGTGCTGGTGCCGGACGGGGACGGGCCGGTCGGCACCGTGACGTCGCTGACGGTCGACGTCGCGGCCGGCGCGGTGAGCCGGCTCCGGTTGCGCAGGGGCCGCTTCCGCGGGGAGACGGCACTGCCCTGGGAGGCGGTGCTGTCGGTCGGTCCGGGTGCCGTCCGGGTCGGTTCCGCCGAGGCCGCGGAGTCGGCTCCGGTCCACCACGAGCTGCTGGGGCACCGGGTCCTGACCGAGAACGGCACCGCACGCGGCACGGTGCTGGACGTGGCGTTCGCCCCGGAGACGGGCCGGGTCCTCGCGGTGTTCACGACGCGGGGCGAGGTACCGCCCGACCGGCTGCTGGGGCTCGGCGACCACGCCCTGGTCGTGCGCACCGCGTGGGCCGTGCGCTAGCCCGGCCGCTCGGCCGGGGGCCCGATCGGGCGCCGGGCGGACGCGGACGGTCTCGCCGGCGCGCGCCGCGGGCCGGTGCTGCTTAGCGTGGCAGCGTGAGTTCGCGTACCCCACCCGGCACGTCCGGACAGGCGGTCGCCCGTCACGGCTGGCCGCAGGCCCTGGCCACGGTCCTGGCCGGGCTCGTCGCCATGGGCGTCGTGGCCGCGCTGGGCCTGTGGGCGGCCGGCGCCGCGGACCTGCCCGACAACGCCTTCCCCCGGGTCGTCACGGCGACCGTCGTCACCGCGGTGGGCGGGGCCCTGGAACTGTCCGGGGACGCGGGCGGCTTCGCCGAGACCGACGCGGGCCTGACCGTGCTGCCGCTGTCCGTCACGCTGACCGGCGCCCTGGTCGTCGGCCGGGGCTTTCTGCGGCCGTTGCGGCACCGGGCGGTCGCCGGTGCGGCGGAGCTGGCCGGCTGGGCCGGACGGATCGCCGTCCTGTGGCTGGCGGCCCTGCTGGGGCTCTCCTTCGCGGCCCGCCAGACCTTCGAGGTGTCGCTGGGCGAGGGCCTGCTGGACGACCTGGGTGACCTGTTCGGCGTCGCTCCGCGGGTCGGCTTCACCACGGACGTGCCGCTGACCGTCCTGTTCGGGCTGCTGTGGCTGGCCGGTGTGCTCCTGTCGGCCCTGCTGGTCTCGCGCCGGGCACCGTTGCCCGGTCGGCTGCTGCGCCTGCACACCTCGGTGCGCCCGGCGGCGTACGCCATGCTCGCGCTGCTGCTCGCCTACGTCGTCGTCGGCGCCCTGGTCGGGCTGGTCGTCGCCGGGACCCGGGGGCACCCGGCGGACACCTTCGCCGTCCTGCTGCTCGGCCTGCCGAATCTGGCGTGGCTCGCGCTCACGGTCGGGCTCGGAGCCACCTGGGACGGGCGCGTGGAGGGGCCGTTCGGGCTGCCGATGCCGCACGTCCTCGACGAGGTGCTGCGCAAGCCGGACGTCGCCGCCCTGAACCTGGGGTCGCTCACCGAGCGGGACGGGCGGTGGTGGTGGCTCCTGGTCGTCGCGGCGGTCCTGCTCCTGGCGGCCGGAGTCCTGCTGGCGCGCCGCTCCCCGGCGGCCGTGCCGGCCTGGCTGCACGCCGTGCACATGGCCGTGGCGCTGGCGCTGACGGTCCTCATGATCGGCCTCGTCGGCCGGATCTCCGCGCACTACGGCCTGTCGGTGCTCGGGATCGGCGACCTGGGCGGCGGACTGGCCGGACAGCTGTTCCTGCGTCCCAGGCTCTGGGCCGCGGTCGGCCTCGCCCTGCCGTGGGGGCTGGCCGCCGGGTTCCTCGGCGCGCTGCTCGCCCGCCGGGCGGGGCGGCGCCGTGACGGGGGCGCGGCCGGCGCCTAGGCAGGCGCGAAGGTTCAGGCGACGGGGACCACGAGGGGCGGTGCGGCCCGCTGCATGCGCAGGGCGTCCACGGACTCCGCCATCAGCTCGTACTCCGTCGTGTCGTCACTGGTCGCCACGCGCACCAGACGGCCCGCCGCCAGCTCCTCGGCGACCAGCTCCTGCTGGACGTCGTCGGCGCACCAGGTGCGCAGCACGCGCGGCACGTCGGGGGCATCGTCGGCGACCGGGGTCAGGGCGCCGCGGGGTAAGTGGGGGGTGTCCGGCTGCGGGTCGAGCCGCTCGGCGATCCAGGACGCCCGGTCGCGCAGCCACCACAGGGCGAGGGCCAGGGTGGGGGCCCGGTAGGTCCCCAGGGGTACTCCGATGCGCCGTCCGTCACAGACACCGTAGGCGGTGACATGGCACAGGAACTCGTCGTGCACTGCTCCCCTCCCCCGTCGCGCAGTCCGCCTGCCGGTCGGGCGTGACGTCCGTGCGGCTCGTGTGCTGTGCGTGAGGACGCTGTCGCGTGCTGTGAGACGCCCTGTAGGTGAGTATGTTCACTACTGAACCACTGTCACCATGAATTTCCGGCCACTCTCCTGGCATATTCACGGCAGTGGGTGGCCGAAACAGCGCGTCGCGGGGTGTGGGCAGGGCGGCGGTATCCGAAGGCCCGGGTCCGGACATGCCGGGAATCCCGGAGGCGGGCCGCCGCCTCCGGGATCGCGTGGGTCGTCCGTTCCGCTTCCTACTTCTTGACGATCTCGTCGATCCGGGCCAGTTCGTCGGCCCCGAACTCCAAGTTCCCGACGGCGGCCACGCTGTCCTCCAGCTGCCGCGGGCTGCTCGCGCCGACCAGGGCGGAGGTGACCCGGCCCTCGCGCAGGACCCAGGCCAGCGCCAGCTGCGCCAGGGACTGCCCGCGGTCGGCCGCGACGTCGTTCAGGGCGCGCAGCCTGCCGACCAGTTCCCCGGTGACCGCGTCGGAGTCGAGGAAGGGGCTGTCGCTCGCGGCGCGCGAGTCCTCGGGGATGCCGTCGAGGTAGCGGCCGGTCAGCAGGCCCTGCTCCAGCGGGGAGTAGGCGATGGAGCCGACCTGGAGTTCGCCGAGCGTGTCCAGCAGACCGCTGGTCTCGGGGCGCCGGTCGAGCATGGAGTAGCGCGGCTGGTGGATGAGGAGCGGCGTGCCCAGCTCGGCGAGGATGCGGGCGGCCTCGCGGGTCTGCTCCGGCGAGTAGTTGGAGACGCCGACGTACAGCGCCTTGCCCTGCTGCACCGCGGTGTGCAGGGCGCCCATCGTCTCCTCCAGGGGCGTGTCGGGGTCGGGGCGGTGCGAGTAGAAGATGTCGACGTGGTCCAGGCCCATGCGGGCGAGGCTCTGGTCGAGGGAGGAGAGCAGGTACTTGCGCGATCCCCACTCGCCGTACGGGCCGGGCCACATCAGATAGCCGGCCTTGGTGGAGATGACCAGCTCGTCGCGGTACGGCGCGAAGTCGGCCTTCAGCGCGTCACCGAGCGCGGACTCGGCGGAGCCGGGGGGCGGGCCGTAGTTGTTGGCGAGGTCGAAGTGGGTGACACCGAGGTCGAAGGCGCGGCGCAGGATCGCCCGCTGGGTCTCGACGGGACGGTCCGGACCGAAGTTGTGCCACAGACCGAGCGACAGCGCGGGGAGCTTCAGGCCGCTGCGTCCGGTGCGCCGGTAGGGCATGTCCGCGTAGCGGTCGGGGTGTGCGGTGTACAACGCGACTCCAGAGGGGTTGGCGCCCGGGTACGGGCCGTGTGCGGAACCGGTCCCACTCTGGCGTGACCTGCGGGCAGTGGTCCAACAGAAGAATTCGATGGGATTGTGCGGATACGCTTTTGAGTCATGGAACTGCGTCATCTCCAGCACTTCGTGGCGGTCGCCGAGGACCAGCACTTCACCCGGGCGGCCGAACGGCTGCTGGTGTCCCAGTCCGGGCTCTCGGCGTCCATCCGGGCGCTGGAGCGGGAGCTGCGGGCGCCGCTGTTCGTGCGCACGACCCGCCGGGTCACGCTGACCGAGGCCGGGCGGGCGCTGCTGGAGGAGGCGCGGCGCATCCTGGCGCAGGTGCGCTCGGCGCACGAGGCGGTCGCCGCGGTGCAGGGCGTGCTGCGCGGCACGCTGTCGCTGGGGACCGAGCAGTGCATCGCCGGGGTGCCGGTGGCGGGGCTGCTGGCCGCGTTCCGCCGGGAGCACCCGGACGTGGAGATACGGCTGCGGCAGGCGGGCTCGGGCGAGCTGGCGGAGGAGGTCGCGGCCGGGCGGCTCGACCTGGCCTTCGCCTACCGGACGCAGGAGGACACGGACCAGCTGCGGTCCGTGTCGCTGGCCGGCGAGCCGATGACGGTGCTGTGCCACCCCGACCACCGGCTGGCGGCGTACGGCGCGCCGCTGACCCCGCGGGACCTCGCCGACGAGGTGTTCGTCGACTTCCACCCCGACTGGGGGCCGCGACGCGTCACCGACACCGCCTTCGCCGCGGCGGGCGTACGGCGGACCGTCGCGCTGGAGGTGAACGACGTGCACGGCTTGCTCGACCTGCTCGACGAGAACCTCGGCATCGCGGTGGTGCCGCGCCACTTCCGGGACAAGCGGGCCTCCCTGACCTCGCTGCCCCTGAAGGACGGCGACGAGACCGCGTACGAGACCATCGCCCTCCTGCCGCCCGTCCAGGCCACCAGCCCGGCGGCGCGGGCGCTCATGGGGCTGCTGGGAACGGCGAGCGACTGAGGGCCGGTTGCGCCATGGTGGAGGCATGCACGCGAAGGACATCCTCATCGAGGGCTACGGCCGCATCCGGGAAGAAGTCCACGCCGCCGTCGGGGACCTGCCGCCCGACGGCCTGAACGCCCGCCCCGCCGACGACGCGAACTCCGTCGCCTGGCTGGTGTGGCACCTCACCCGGGTCCAGGACGACCACGTCGCGGACGCCTTCGGGCTCGACCAGGTGTGGCTCACCGGTGCGTGGGAGAAGCGCTTCGGGCTGGGCCTGCCCCGCCTCGACACCGGGTACGGCCACAGCCCGGCGCAGGTCGCGAAGGTGCGCGTCGACTCCGCCGACCTGCTGACCGGCTACTACGACGCCGTGCACGAGCAGACACTCGGTGTGCTGCGCTCCCTGACCGCCAAGGACCTGGAGCGCGTCGTGGACGAGAACTGGGACCCGCCGGTCACGCTCGGCACACGCCTGGTCAGCGTCCTGTCCGACGATCTCCAGCACGTCGGACAGGCCGCCTATGTGCGCGGGCTGGTTCAGAGCGCCGCCGCGTAGCCCGGCAGGACGACGTCCTCGATCAGGGCCCTGCGCTCGTCGAAGGGGATGAAGGCGCTCTTCAGCGCGTTCACCGTGACCGTGCGCAGGTCCGCCACGGTCCAGCCGGCCTCCTCGACGAGCAGGGACATCTCCCGGGTCATCGTGGTGCCGGAGACCAGACGGTTGTCGGTGTTCAGGGTGACGCGGAAGCCGAGGTCCTTGAGCGCCGTGATGGGGTGCTCGGCGATCGAGGTCGCCGCGCCGGTCTGGAGGTTGGAGGTGGGGCACATCTCCAGGGCGATCCGGCGGTCGCGCACCCAGCCGGCGAGCCGTCCGAGCTTGCCGGCCGCCAGGTCGGGGATGTCGTCGGTGATGCGGACGCCGTGGCCGATGCGCTGGGCGCCGCACACCTGGAGCGCCTGGTGGATGCTGGGCAGGCCGTGGGCCTCGCCGGCGTGGATGGTGAACGGGACGTTCTCGCGGCGCAGGTGCTCGAAGGCATCGAGGTGGTCGGCGGGCGGGAAGCCGTCCTCGGCGCCCGCGATGTCGAAGCCGACGACGCCCGCGTCCCGGAAGGCCACCGCGAGGTCGGCGGTCTCGCGGGTCCGGTCGAACATCCGCATGCCGCACAGCAGGGTCCCCACGCGCACCGGCGTGCCGGCGGCGGCCGCCTTGGCCATGCCCGCGGCCAGGCCCTCCTGGACGGTCTCGACGACCTCGGCGAGGCCGAGGCCGCCCTTCAGCATCAGCTCGGGGGCGTAGCGGACCTCGCCGTAGACGACGCCGTCGGCGGCCAGGTCGAGGACGTACTCCTCGGCGGTGCGCAGCAGCCCCTCCCGGCTCTGCATCACGGCGAGGGTGTGCTCGAAGGTGGCGATGTACCGCACCAGGTCACCGGAGTTGGCGGCCTCGTAGTACCAGGCGGCCAGCTCGTCGGGGTCGGTGGTGGGCAGGGTGTGGCCGACGGACGCGGCCAGCTCCACCACGGTCGCGGGGCGCAGGCCGCCGTCGAGGTGGTCGTGGAGCACGGCCTTGGGGAGGCGGCGGAGGGTTTCGGCGTCTATGCGCGTAGATGACATGAGCGGTCGTTCCTCGGCGGGTCGGTGGCGAAGGGCGGGAAGGTCAGGCGGCGGGCTGGAGCAGGTCCCAGCGGTTGCCGTACAGGTCCTGGAAGACGGCGACCGAGCCGTAGGGCTCACGCCGGGGCTCCTCCAGGAAGGTCACGCCGGCGGCGGTCATCCGGGCGTGGTCGCGGGCGAAGTCGTCGGTGTGCAGGAAGAACCCGACGCGTCCGCCCGTCTGATCGCCGATCCGGGCCCGCTGCCGCTCGCCCTTGGCGCGGGCCAGCAGCAGAGCGGTGCCACCGTGACCCGCGCCGGGCTCGACGACCACCCAGCGGGAGCCGTCGGGCCGGGGGGTGTCCTCGGTCAGGCGGAATCCGAGGGCCTCGGTGTAGAAGCGGATCGCCTCGTCGTAGTCGTCGACGACGAGGGCGACCAGGGCGATGTGCGGCATCGGGACCTTCCGGGACGGGCGATTGACGGGAGAGGTTATACGTAAAACTCGCCGGACGCCAGTCTCCGGTCCTAGTCCTCCGGCCCGAGGCGTGGGCGTGTCCCGGCCGCTACCGTCACGGCCATGGAGATCACCGCACCGCCGCGCGGGCCCGGGCAGCGCCGGCAGGACGTACTGGACCGGCTGGAGCGCGAGCTGGACATCTGGGTGGCCACGGCGGACCCCGACGGGGTGCCCTGCATGGTTCCGCTGTGGTTCGTGTGGCACGGGGACGCCGTGTGGCTGTGCACGCGGGCGGCCAATCCGACCGGTCGCAACCTGCGGGACGGCGGCCGGGCCCGGCTGGCGTTGGGGCACACCCGGGACGTCGTGCTGATCGACGGTGAGGCGGAGGTGTTCGGCCTGCGGGAGGCGCCCGCGGGCGCGGCGGAGGCGTTCGCGGCGAAGACCGGCTGGGATCCGCGCGGGGACGGCGCGTCGTACGCCTGGTTCCGGGTGCGGCCGCTCGCGGTCCAGGCGTGGCACGAGGTGCGGGAGCTGAAGGGGCGGCACATCATGCGGGACGGCGCCTGGACCGCATAGCCCGCCTCAGCCGGTCCGGGCGGCGTCGAGCCGCGCGAGTTCCCCGTCGGTGAGCCGCAGGGCGCCCGCGGCGACGTTCTCGGCGAGGTGGCCGGGGTCGCCGGTGCCGGGGATGGCGAGGACGTGCGGGCCCTGGTGCAGGGTCCAGGCGATCCGGACCTGGGCGGGGCTCACGCCGTGCGCCCCGGCGACCGCGCGGACCTCCTCCTCGTGCGCCGTCGAGGCGCCGCCCCGCGGACCCTCCTCGCCCGCGAGGGCGTAGAACGGCACGAAGGCGATGCCCTGTTCGCGGCACCGGGCGAGCAGTTCGTCGGTGGCGGGGTCGTGGAAGCCGAGTCCGTACCGGTTCTGCACGCAGACCACGGGCGCGATGGCCTGCGCCTCGGCGAGGTGGCGGGGCTCCACGTCGGAGACGCCGAGGTGGCGGATCAGGCCCGCCGCGCGCAGTTCGGCCAGGGCGCCGAAGTGGTCGGCGATCGAGTCCTGCCGCATGCGGCGCAGATAGACGACGTCGAGATGGTCGCGGCCGAGCTGACGCAGGTTCTCCTCGACGTGGGCGCGCAGGTCCTCGGGGCGGGCGGAGGTGCCCCACTCCCCCGACCACGCGCGGTACGGGCCGACCTTGGCGGCGATCACGAGGTCGTCGGCGTAGGGGGCCAGCGCGCTGTTGATCAGCTCGTTGGCGGAGCGCAGGGACGAGAAGTAGAAGGCGGCGGTGTCGATGTGGTTGACGCCGAGTTCGACCGCCTTGCGCAGCACGGCGAGGGAGCGCTCGCGGTCGCTCGGGGTGCCGAAGTGGAAGGCGGCGCTGCCCGTCAGCCGCATCGCGCCGAAGCCGACGCGGCGGACGGGCAGGTCGCCGAGGTGCCAGGTGCCGGAGGACTCCGCGGTGATCGTTTCCGAGGTCATCGGCGGAGTCTCGCACACGCCCGGCGGGGGTCAGCAGTACAGGTTGCCGCCCGGGGAGACACCGAGGATCTGGCTGAACTGCTGGTACTTGGTGACGCGGCTCTGGACCTGCGCGGGGTTCTTGCCGTTGCACTCCAGGGAGCCGTTGATGGAGCGGATCGTCTGGCCGAAACCGGCGCCGTTGACCATCGCGTTGTGCCCGGTCATGCTGCCCGGCCCGGACTGGGTGTTCCAGTACCACAGGGCGGTCTTCCAGGCGACGGCCGAGTCGTTCTGCACCAGCCAGGGGTTGTTCAGCAGGTCGATGCCGAGAGCGTCGCCCGCCGCCTTGTAGTTGAAGTTCCAGCTGAGCTGGATGGGGCCGCGCCCGTAGTAGGCGGCCTGGCCGGCCGGACAGCCGTAGGGCTGGTTCCAGTCGCAGTAGTGGGGGTAGTTGGCGGTGTTCTGCTCGACGATGTGCACCAGTCCGCCGGTCTCGTGGCTGACGTTGGCGAGGAAGGCGGCGGCCTCCTGCTTCTTCACCGTGTCGCTGCCGGTGTTGGCGAAGCCGGGGTAGGCGCTGAGCGCGGCGGTGAGGCCGCTGTAGCTGTAGAACGAGTTTCTGCCCGGGAACATCTGGTTGAACTGCGCCTCGGTCACCACGAAGTTGCCGACCGGCGTCTGGGAGCCGCCGTCACAGGCGTACGGCTCCCAGTACCAGGTGCTGATCAGCGGGTCGTAGCCCGGGTTGGCGTGCTCGGCGATGTAGGCCTTGCCGTCCGTGTAGCGGACGATGTCGCCGGCGTTGTAGTTCGCGCCGGCCGACCAGGCGGGGTAGCTCGAGCAGGAGGCGGCGGACGCCTCGGTGGCGGGCAGGAAGGCGGGGACGGCTCCCGCGAGGGCGAGTGCGGTGACCACGGCGGAGATTCGGCGCCTCGACACGGACTGCCTCCTTCGGCGGAGCACGGCCGCTCCCGCGTCGGGGAAGGGAGGAGCGAGCCCTGCGCACGGGCCGGCCGTACCGGCCACGGCGTCGGGGGCGGCCGTGGTGGGGGGTGTGGAGGCACACTCAACCGTGTTGGTCTGTACCAGTCAAGGGTGTAGACCAGTTCAACCCGGCCGAACATCGGCCGGGTTGGCGTGGAGTCGTCGTACCGGTCAGCCCAGCGGCTTCTTCAGGACCGCCTTGCGGTGACTGAAGGTCTCGATGGAGTACCGGCCGTGGTAGTTGCCCATGCCGCTCTCCCCCACCCCGCCGAACGGGAGGTCGGACACGGTGAGATGGGCGAGCGGCAGGCCGTGACCGAGCCCGCCGGAGGACGTCTCCGCGGCGAACCGCTCCCGGGTCCCGTCGGACTCGCTGAAGACGTAGAGGGCCAGCGGCTTGTCGCGGTCGTTGACGAAATCGATCGCCTCGTCCAGGCCGGGCACGGTGACGATCGGCAGGATCGGGCCGAAGATCTCCTCCCGCATCACCGGCGCGTCGGGGGCCACGTCGGCGAGCACGGTCGGCGCGAGGTACTTCCGTGACCGGTCGCTGCCGCCGCCCACGACCACTCGGCCGGAGTCCAGCAGGCCGGTCAGCCGGTCGAAGTGGCGCTCGTTGACGATCCGCGCGTACTCCGTGGAGCGCGCGGGGTCGGTCCCGTACTGCGCCTCGACGGCCCGGACGAGCGCCGGCTCCAGGGCGGCGGCAGTCTCCGGGTCGGTCAGCACGTAGTCGGGGGCCACGCAGGTCTGGCCCGCGTTGAGGAACTTGCCGGCGACCAGCCGGGCGGCGACGGTGTCGAGGTCGGCGTCGCGGTCGACGAACGCGGGCGACTTGCCGCCGAGTTCGAGGGTGACCGGGGTGAGGTGCTCGGCGGCGGCGCGCATGACGATGCGGCCGACGGTGCCGTTGCCGGTGTAGAAGATGTGGTCGAAGCGCTCGGCGAGCAGGGCCGTGGTCTCGGGGACGCCGCCCTCGACGACGGCCACCGCGTCGGTGTCCAGGTAGCGCGGCAGCAGCCGGGCCAGCGCGGCGGAGGTGGCCGGGGCCAGCTCGCTGGGCTTGGCCACCACCGCGTTGCCCGCGGCGAGGGCGCCGACGACCGGGGCGAGCAGCAGCTGGGCCGGGTAGTTCCAGGGCGCGATGACGAGGACGACGCCGAGGGGGTCGTACTGCGTCCAGGCGGTGGCGTCGGCGCCGAGGTGGGCCGGGACCGGGGCGGGCTCGGGGCGCAGCCAGTCGGCGAGCTGGTCGAGGGTGTGGTCGATCTCGCGCACGGTGAAGCCGATCTCCGTGCGCTGGGCCTCGGCGGCGCTCTTGCCGAGGTCGGCGTGGAGGGCCGCCTCCAGGTCCGAGCCGTTCTCCGTGAGCAGGGCGCGCAGGCGGCGCAGTTGGCCGGTGCGCCACTCGACGGGCTTGGTACGGCCGGTGCGGAAGGTGGCCCGCAGCCGGGCGACGACGTCGGCGGGCCGTTCGGGGGCGGGGTGGTTCACGGGGAGCCTCGCTGGGATGGGATCGATCGAGCTAGATGTAATACACAACTTTCTGCCGCCGGCATTCATTCCCCACCGGACCGCCGCTCCGGGCGGCCCCCTCGTCACGGCCGGGCGCGGTCGCGAGAATCACCGCATGACCACCACACTCCACCCGCTCGTCACCGAGGCCCGCCGGCTCGCGGACGGGCTTCTCGCCCCCTGCGCGCAACGCGTCGACCAGGACGGTGTGCCCGCGAGCCACCTGGACGCGGTCCGGCGCGGCGGGCTGCTCGGCGTGAGCGCCCCCGAGGAGTTCGGCGGGGCCGCGGCACCGGACTCGGTGGCCCGGGAGATCGCCGAGATCCTGGCGGGTGCCTGCTGCTCCACCTGGTTCGTGCAGACCCAGCACCACACGCCGGTCCGGTTGCTCGCGGGGGCCTCGCCGGGACTCGCGGCACGTGAACGGTTCCTGCGCCCCCTGGCGACCGGCGAGCTGCTCGCGGGCATCGCCTACGCGCACGTCCGGGCGTTCCCCCGGGTCCCGGTGCGGGCCCGCGTCGACCGCGACGGGGTGCGCTTCGACGGCACCGTGCCCTGGTACACCGGCTGGGGCCTGAACGACGTGATGCTGCTGGCGGGCGTGACCGAAGCGGACGAGGTGGTGTTCGCCTTCGCCGACGCCCGGGAGCAGCCCGGACTGCGGCCGTCGCCGCCCCTGCGCCTGGCGGCGCTGACGGCGGCCCGGACGGTCTCCCTGGAGCTGGACGGGTTGCGGGTGCCCGCGGAGAACGTGGTGCGGCGCACCCCGCGGGCGGAGTTCGCGCGTGTCGACGTCCCGCGCAGCACCAACGCCTCCCCGGCCGTCTTCGGCGTCGCCCGCGCCGCGCTGGACCTGCTCGGCGACACGCCGGACGAGCGGGGGGCAGCCGAGTCGCTGCGGGCCGGGCTCGACGAGGTCAGGGCGCGGGCCTACGCCCTCGCCGACCATCCCGTCGCGCACGAGCACGTCGAGGAGCGGCTGGCGCTGCGGACCCGGGCGTACGACCTCATGCGAGCGGCCACGACCGCGGCGGTGGTGGCCGGCGGCGGGCGGGCGACGAGCCTCGACAGCCCCGCTCAGCGGCTCGCCCGGGAGGCGATGTTCCTGCTGGTGCAGGGGCAGACGGCACCGGTGCGCCGGGCGCACCTGGCGGCACTGTCCGGCGCCGGACGCTGACCGGCCGCGCCGTCACCGGGAGGGGTTCACTTGTCCTCCCGGGCCGGAACGACCACCAGGAAGGCGTCCGTCTTGAGGTCCATCACGACGGTCGCGGGCTCCCCCTGAGCACGACGGCGCGCGGCATACTCCTCGGCCGGCCACGACCCGCGCGGCGAGCCCGCGGGGAAACGCTCCAACACCTTCGCGCCCATGACGACGACCACCTCCACTGTCGCTGTGTCCATGACGACTGACATCAGTTCGCCTGCCCGCGATCCGCGGCGACATGTCCGACACGTTCCCTGACAACGAACCCCGCCCACGACTACACATAAGGGAAAAATAAGAGCAGAATGGACGCGTGCGGCGCTTCCGAAGACCGCATCGGACGGCCCGGTTAGTCAAAGGAGACGACTCATGGCCAACGTCTCGCACCCCCGAGGTGACATCACCAGCCATCCCGACGCCCCGGAAATGCAGGCGCGCTACGCCCGCATGCTCGGCGGCCGCGACGTGGCACTCGTGGACGGGCCGGTGTTCCTGCTCGGCCTGTACTGTGCCGTGTCCCCGTGGGTAGTCCACTTCACCACCAGCCAGCCCGCGCTCGTGGCCCACAATCTGATCATCGGAATCGCCATCGGCCTGCTGGCCCTGGGGTTCACCCGTGCCCCGGAGCGCATGTACGGCCTCAGCGGCGCCATGTGCGCGATGGGTATCTGGATGATCATTTCGCCCTGGATCGTCGGCACGAACCCGGACGCCGGTGTCATCTGGAACAACATCATCATCGGCGCGTTGACCCTGGCCCTGGGCACGGTGTGCGCCGCCACGGCGGCCAAGAGCATGCGCAGGCCCTAGAGACGCCCTGGAGACGAGGGAAGGGAACACCGGGGGCCGGTCCGCTTCGGCGGGCCGGCCCTCGTGCGTGTCCCTTCGCCGGCCGACCGCCGCGCGCCTGGTGACGGACGCCCGTGGACTACGCCCGCCCGCACCGGGCACACGCCAACCGCGGGGGTCTTGACAAGAAGGGGTGGACATGGAAATCGACGGCATCATCAGCGCGATCGTCATCGGCATCGTCATCGGCGTCCTGGGCCGACTCGTGGTCCCGGGCCGCCAGCGCATCGGGATCCTGTGGACGATCCTGGTCGGCATCGTCGCCGCACTGATCGGATCGTGGGTCGCGGCGGCGTTCGACGTGGCCGACACCGACGGCGTCGACTGGGTCGAGTGGCTCATCCAGATCGCCCTCGCCGCCCTCGGCGTGGCCGCGCTGGACCGGTCGAAGGCCCGCACCCGGCGCTGAACGGGCGACCGCACCGCTCACCTGCCGGGTCACCGGCCGGTGAGCCACTCCTCGTACCAGGCCACGGTGGCGTCCACGGTGTCCGCGAGAGGCGTGGGCACCGCGCCGAAGGTCCGCTCGAAGGCGGAGGAGTCCATGATCTGCGGCTCCGTGTGCTGGTAGAACATCTCCGCGTACTCGGCCATGAACCGCTCGTCGAACGGGCCGAAGGGGCGGGGCTCGGCGACCACCACGACGTTCAGCGGCCGGCCGACCCGCTTCTCGATCATCGCGTGGATCTCGCGCGTACTGACGGCGGGCGCGGTGGGCAGGTGCCAGACCCGGCCGTCGCCCTCGGGACGCTCGCCGAGCGTGGCCAGGCCGGCCGCGACGTCCCGGATGTCCGTGTAGCTGTGCGGCAGATCGATGTCGCCGAGGCCCGCGACCTCCCCACCGGTGAGGGCGGCCGGGAAGACGGCGGCTCCGAGGGACGAGTTGAGCACCCCCGGTCCCACGAAGTCCGCGCTGCGACCGAGGACGACTCGGGCCGTGCCCGCCCGATGCGCGGACAGGTAGCGCTCGTCGAGTTCGGCGCGCATCCGGCCCTTGCGGCTTGTCGCCTGCCAGGGGCTGTCCTCGGTCATCACGGCTCCCCCGGTCTCGCCGTACGGGTAGAGGGTGTCGAGCACGACGAGCCGGGCCCCGGTCTCCCCGACCGCGGCGAGGACGGCCTCCTGCACGCGCGGCATCACCTCGGTCTGGAGGTGGTAGCCGACGTTGACGCAGTGGTACACGACCGCGGCTGCGCCTACGGCCGCCCGCGCGCCCTCGGCCGTGCTCACGTCGGCGGCGAACCGCTCGACGCCCTCGAGGGCGGGGCCGTCCCCCTTCCGGTCGACGAGCCGGACGCGGTGCCCCCGGCGCACCAGCTCGCGGGCGAGTGCGGTGCCGGCGGGGCCCGATCCGAGGACGGTGTGCGAGGTGGGCGACTGCGGGGTGACGGCGGACATGGCGGTCCCTTCTCTCCATGCTCAGGGTGATCGGCGCGAGCGGAGCCGCGAGAAGCGGTAGCTCTTGTTAGAGACTGTAACTCTCGCGTTGACCAGTAGCAAGGGAGGGGCGGCTTAGGCTGCCGGTGAGGACCGGAACATCGAGGAGGTTCCCGAGCATGGCCGTGATGGAGGCCGAACTGCCGTACCTGCGCCGCTGCGTGGAGTTGGCGGCCGAGGCGTTGGAGGCGGGCGACGAACCGTTCGGATCGGTGCTGGTCGGCGCCGCCGGGGAGGTGCTGGCCGAGGACCGCAACCGCGTGGCCTCCGGCGACCGCACCCGTCACCCGGAGTTCGAGCTGGCGCGCTGGTCCGCCGCCCACCTCACCCCCGAGGAGCGGGCCGACGCGACGGTCTACACGTCCGGCGAGCACTGCCCGATGTGTGCCGCCGCCCACGCGTGGGTGGGCCTGGGGCGCATCGTGTACGTCGCCTCGTCGGAGCAGCTCGGCGGCTGGCTGGCGGAACTGGGCGTCCCCGCCCCGCCGGTGCGGACGCTGGCGGTGCGGGAGGTGGCACCCGCGGTGGCGGTGGACGGCCCGGTACCGGAACTGACCGGGGAGATCCACGCGCTGCACCGCCGGTTCCACACCGGGCGGGCCTGAGCCCGACGGGGCCGGGCCGGCACGAGGGTCGCGCGGCAACAGGCTCGTACGGGAAGAGGGTCACGCGGGAAGAGGCTCGCGCGGGAAGAGGGTCGCGCGGGAAGAGGGTCGCGCGGGAAGAGGGTCGACGCGCTCGCCCGCATGCCGGTGAGCCGGGGAGCGCTCGCCGACGGGCGGTCGCGCAGGTGGGTACGGCGGGGGCGCGAGGGGGAAGGCCCGGCCGGCGCCGACCGGGAGCGACGCGCCCCGGCCGACGGCTCCCTCACCGGCCCGACGGGCGGCACGCGCGCCGCGCCCGGTGCGCCGCGTCGCGCAGCCCGCCCCGGCGGCAGGTCACCCGGTCGGCGGCATCGCGCTCACCGCCGGGGCGGCGGCCCGGTCGGCACCGCCGCCGCCGTCGGTCAGCCCCGGGCGGTCAGCCCCGGGTGCCCGGCCGGAACCGCCGGTAGAGGACGGACCCGCCGAGCACCAGGGCGGCGCCGCCCGCGAGGGCGGGCAGGGTCCCGTCGGCGCCGGTGTGGGCCAGGGACGCCGGTTCCTGCGGCGCGGCGGCGTGCGGGGACGGCTGGGGCCGCGGGCGCTCCTTCTCGGGCGACGACGGCTCGGGCGCCGACGGCTCCGGTTCCGGCCGCTCCGGGGGCGCGACGCGCTCGGGCTCGTCCTCGGAGGTGTTCACCGACTCGTTGCCGACGGCCGGGTTGCCGACGCCGACGACGTTGACGCTGTTGCCGCTGACGTTCACCGGAAGGTGCACCGGCAGCTGCACGCCGTTGCCGGAGATGACGCCCGGCGAGTCCTGCGCGCCGCCCTCGGCGACCGCGCCGCCCGACGCGCCGGCGCCCTCGGAGGCGTCCGCCCCCTTGCCGGCCGCGCCGCTCGCCCCGGTGTTGGCGCAGCTGTTGCCCGCGGCCGGGTTGAGGAGCCCCACCACGTTCACCGTGTTCCCGCACACGTTCACCGGGACGTCCACCGGGAGCTGGACGGTGTTGCCGGAGATCAGCCCCGGTGAGCCGGCCGCGGAGCCGTCCGCGGCGGCGCCGTCGGACGCGAAGGCCGCGTACGCGGGCATCGTCACGGCCAGCGCGCCGGAGGCGGCGACGGCGAACACACCGTTTCGGGTAACCCTTCTCATGAGTTCCCTGCCTTCCAGACATGGTCGCGGGCACTCGCCCGCACCGGTTAAAACGCGGACGCACCATCCGAGTTATGGCTCATACGCCTTTCACTCCATCGAGCGACCGTTTTGTCGAACTGCGGGCAAAGCGCCGCGACGACCGCCGTCGGCGCTCCGCGCGCACGGCACCGCCGCCCGGAGGCGAGCCGCCCGGGGCCCGCTTATGGTGAGCGAGGGCGCCGACCACCGGTCCGCGACCCGGCGCCCGGGAGGCATCGATGCAGGCCAAGCTGGAGTCTCGGCCCTCGGTCCGGCGCTGCGCGGTCACCGGCACGCTCGGACTGGCCCTGCTGGTCGCCGGGCTGCCCGCCGCGACCGCGAGGGACACCGGGCCCGACCTGTCCCGGTACTACGACCAGAAGGTCACCTGGTCGGCGTGCGAGGACATGGAGGCCCCGAAGGACCTCCAGTGCGGGAAGGTCACCGTCCCCCTCGACTACGACCGCCCCGGGGGCAGGACGCTGGACCTCGCCCTGGCCCGGTACCGGGCGACCGGCGACAAGCGCGGCTCGGTGCTGCTGAACTTCGGCGGCCCCGGCGGCTCCGGCGTCGACGAACTCGCGGCCGGGGGCAAGGAGTTCATGCACCTGACCAACGGCTACGACGTGGTCGCCTTCGATCCGCGCGGTGTCGGCCGTTCCTCGCCGGTCACCTGCGGCCCGGCCACCGTGGAGATCATCGAGGCGACGGACGGGGACGAGAAGCTCACCGATCCTCAGGACGTGCTGCGGCGGCTGCGGGACGCGGCGGCCGACTGCGCGAAGCACTCGGGCCCCGTGCTGCGCCACATAGGCACGGTGGAAGCCGCGCGCGACATGGACGTGATGCGCCAGGCGCTCGGCGACGACCGGCTGGACTACCTCGGCTTCTCCTACGGGACCCGGCTGGGCGCGGTCTACGCCGCGCAGTTCCCGGACCGGGTCGGGCGGATGGTGCTGGACGGTGTGGACACCCTGACGGAACCGCTGACCGAGCAGGGGCTCGCCGGTGCGCGCGGCCAGCAGACCGCTCTGGAGAACTTCCTCGACTGGTGCGTGGAGGACATCGCCTGCCCGTTCGGGCAGGACGCCCGACAGGCCCGGCGACTGGTCGAGCAGGTCGTCGCCTCGCTCGACGCCGACCCGGTGCCGACCGGCTTCGGCGAGCCGTTCTCCGGCCAGGACATGGTGGGGGCCATGGGTCAGGCCCTGTACAGCCGGGAGCTGTGGCCCTCGCTGGAACGGGCGCTCGCACAGCTCATGGAGAGCGGCGACACCAGCGGCCTGGAGGGCTTCGTGTCCGGCGGCGTGGGCTTCCCGGTCCGCGACCGGACGGGCATCGCCGTCCGGGGGAACACCGGCGCCGGTCTGACCGACCCGGAGGACATCCCGATGGACAACCTGCCGGCCGCGCTGATGGCGATCAACTGCGCCGACGACCCCGACCGGCCCTCCGCCGCGCAGGTCGCCGAGTCGCTGGGACGGCTGCGCACCCGGTACGAGGAGGCGTCGCCGGTCTTCGGTAGGTACCGGCTCACCCAGGTGCTGATGTGCTACGGCCGCCCCAAGGGCACCGACTACATCCGGGAGGACGTGAAGGACCTCGACACCGCGCGGATGCTGCTCGTCGGCACCCGGGGCGACCCGGCCACTCCGTACCGCTGGACCGAGCAGACGGCCGACCGGATCGGGCCCTCGGCCGTGGTGCTCGACAACAAGGGCGAGGGGCACACCGGCTACGCGTCGTCCGAGTGCGTGCACCGCAAGGTCGACGACTTCCTGCTGTACGGCTCCTTGCCGCCCGACGGCAGTTCCTGCGGCTCCGAGTCGTCCCAGGGCGGGGACGAGTGACGGCGCACGCCCCGGATTGCTCCGAATGCCCGACAGGTCCGTTCGTCCTATCGTGCTGACATGGAGCACGATCTGAGTCCCAGCGCCCTCGCCGAACTCCGGCGCCCCCGCCCCTACCCGGCCGTGTCCGTGCTGACGCCGACGCACCGCCGGGAGCCGGACAACGCCGGCGACCCCGTCCGGCTGCGCAACGCGGTCGCCGAGGCCAAGAAGCAGCTCGAGCAGGATCCGGCCGTCACCCGCGACCGGCGCATGGAGGTGTCCCGGGAGCTCGACCGGGCGCTCGCGGAGGTCGACCTGACGTACGCCGAGGACGGGCTGGCGATCTTCGCCGCGCCGGGTGAGCACCAGGTGTGGACGCTCGCCCGTTCCGTCCCGGAGCGCGTGGTCCTCTCGGACACCTTCCTGACCCGCAACCTCGTCGCCGCGCAGGCCGCCGAGAGGCCCTTCTGGGTGCTGTCGGTCGCCGCCGACCGGGTCACGCTGTGGAGCGGCGGCGCGGGGCGGATCGTCGAGGACCGCACCGGCGGCTTCCCCATGGACCGGCCGCCGCTGGACTTCGACCCCGAGCGCCAGGAACGGATCGGCGACGCGCCGAGCACCTTCCGGGACGAGAACACCCGCCGTTTCCTGCGCGACGCCGACACGGAGATGGGCAGGGTGCTGCGCGCCCACCCCAGGCCGCTGTACGTCACCGGACCGCAGCCCGCCCTGTCGGTGCTGGAGGAGACCGGGAACACCGTGCGCGACGCGGTGCTGATCCCGCACGGGGGCCTCGCGCACGGCACGGCCGAGGCCGTCCGGCAGGCGGTGGCGCCCGTCCTCGACGACGAGGCGCGCGGCTCCGTGGAGGACGTCGCGCGGGAGCTGGACGCCGCACGCGGGCGCAAGGACTTCGCGGCCGGGGTCGACGAGCTGTGGGAGAGCGCGCACACCGGCCGGGTCCGGCTGCTGGCCGTCGAGGAGAACTTCAAGGTGACGATGCGCGAGGACGGCGAGCACCTGCTCCCGGCGCACGACGGCGACCTCGACGCCCGCGAGGACATCGTGGACGAGATCGTCGAGCAGTGCCTGGAGACCGGCGCCGATGTGCGCTTCGTCCCCGACGGCGCGCTCGGCGAGGCGGAGGGCATCGCGGGCGTGCTGCGGTACTGACGCCGGCACCGCGTCCGGCCGCCGCGTCCACCGCGTCCACCGGCTCCGGCCACCCCGGCCCCTTGACGACCGTGAAACCCTGTTCGCGGTACACGCACCCGCCCTCCGCGGGTGCGGCGGCGGGCGGGGAAGGAGCCGGCGGAGCGTGAGCGATCTTCTGGGTGTGGCGGTCCTGGGCGCGGGACACATGGGCGCCGATCACGTACGGCGCCTCGACCGGGTGGTGAGCGGCGCCAGGGTCGCCGCCGTCGCGGACCCCGACGCCGAGCGGGCGAAGGCGGCCGTGGCCGGGATCGACGGGGTCGTCGTGCACACCGACGTCGAGGCCGTGCTGGACGCGCCGGGCGTCGAGGCCGTGCTGATCGCCTCCCCCGGCGAGGCGCACGAGGAGGCGCTGCTGGCCGCGTTCGCGCGCGGGCTGCCGGTGCTGTGCGAGAAGCCGATGGTGCCGGACCCGGCGGGCGCGCTGCGGGTGGTGGAGGCGGAGGCCCGGCTGGGCCGCAGGCTGGCGCAGATCGGGTTCATGCGGCGCTACGACGAGGAGTACCGGCAGTTGAAGTCGCTGCTGGAGGGCGGGCGGCTGGGGCGGCCGCTGATGCTGCACTGCGTGCACCGCAACGTCTCCTCACCGCCGCACTTCACCTCCGACATGCTCGTCACCAGTTCCGTCTCGCACGAGATCGACGCGGCGCGCTGGCTGCTCGGTCAGGAGCTGACCGCGGTGACCGTGCTGCGGCCCCGCCCGTCGGCGGGCGCTCCCGAGGGTCTGCTCGACCCGCAGCTGGTGCTCTTCGAGACCGAGCGGGGCGCCCTGGTCGACGTGGAGATCTTCGTCAACTGCGGCTTCGCCTACGAGGTGCGCTGCGAGGCCGTCTGCGAGACCGGCAGCGCCCGGATCGGGGACGCGCGCACCATGGTGGTGACGGCCGCGGGCGGAGCCCGCCGGGAGGTGCCGCAGGACTACCTTGTCCGGTTCTCGGACGCGTACGACCGCGAGGTGCAGTCCTGGGTCGACGCCGCCCGCGGGGGCCGGGTCACCGGGCCGGACGCCTGGGACGGGTACGCGGCCTCCGCGGTCGCCGACGCCGGGGTGCGGGCGCTGGAGACGGGCTCGCGCACCCCCGTCGACCTCGCGCCTCGGCCCGCGCTGTACACGACCCCATAGAACACGAGTCCGACGAACACTCGGGCGACTGCCCCGGACGGCCGCTCGGTCCCCCAAGTCCCGTAGAAGGGCTACGACTTGGGGGCCCGTGCACCTACGCTTCCGGGGCGTCGAAGTCACTCCGGGAAGACGGTGGCATATGCCGCGAGCACCACCGTATCGTGTCTTGCCAAATCCCTTACGAGGCATCGCGGGCTGTGCAACAGTCGTAACGGCCCTCCCGCCGGCCTCGGTCCCGCCTTGGTTCGTACCGTCTGCACATCGGAGTGCGTCATGTCGTCCCATCTCTCCACGGACCACCCGGCCGTCCAGCCCCCGGGACGCGGCTCGGTCGAGGCGCTCATATCGCAGGCCCGGCGACTCAAGGGCGACGTGGACGCCGTCCGGCGGGACCAGGGCGACGGCACCGGTCCCCGCGGACGCTGGCACCGCGCCCTGTGCGACCTGGCACTGCATCAGCTCAGCGACCTGGACGCGCACTTGGCGCAGCTGCGGGACGGGCCGGCGCCCGCGCCACGCCCGGGTTCGCTGCTCAGCAGGGTCGGCAGCGCGGAGTGGAACCTGCTGACGGACGAGGCCGAGTGGTCCGGGGAACTCTTCCAGATCCTCGGCCGCGACCCGGCCGCCGCACCGCTCAGCCTCGACGAGTTCCCGTCCCTGGTGCTGACCGAGGACCGGCCGAAGCTGACCTCGATGGTCACGGACTGCCTGGTCGACGGCCGCCCCATCGACGGGGAGTTCCGCGTCGTCCGCCCCGACGGCACCGTACGGACCGTGCACATGATGGGCGAGCCCGTGCTCGACGCCGACGGCAGCACCGCCTCCATGTGGGCGGTCCTGCGTGACGTCGGTGAACTGCGCCGCAGCCAGCGGGCCGTGAGCGAGACCCGTGACTCGCTCCGGCACTCCCCGCTGCCCGCGCGCACCGGGCCACGGGCCGCGGTCGAACCGCGGGAAGCCGTGCCGCCGCCCTGGCACGGCCTCCTGCGGTTCCCGCACCAGGGACGGCCGGGCCTGGACCTGGCGGCCGGGTATCTGCCCGCCGCGGCGGACACGCCCCGGTGCGGGGTCTGGTACGACGCCTGCCCCCTCGCCGGTGACGAGACCCTGCTCGCCGTCGGCGACCTCACCGGCGCCGACACCGACCCGGCGCAGGGCCCGGCGATGGTGATCGGCGCGCTGCGCGGCCTGACGGCGGCGGGCACCCGCCCGGGAGAACTCCCGGACCGGCTCGCCCGCTTGCTCCGGTCCACCGCTCTGCCGCCGGTGCGCGGCGCCGTGTACTGCGGCTACCGGCCCGGCAGCCGCACCCTGAGGTGGGCCCAGGCCGACGGTCCCGCCCCGCTGCTGTTCCGGGACGGGACGGAGACCGGGCAGACGGGGCGGACGGGGACCGACCTCCAGGCCGGTGACCTGCTGGTGCTGCACACGGGCGGACTCGTACCGGCCGGTCGCCAACGCCTCCTCGCCCTGGCCCCCCGGCTCACCGGGGCGCGCTCGGCACAGGAGGTGCTGAGCATCGTGACGGAGGAGGTGGGCGAGTCCCTGCGCCGGGAGGACGCCTGCGTACTGGTGGCCCGGGTGACCCCGAGGCAGAGCCCCGCGCCCCGCACCTGACCCGCACACCACCGCCCGCTCCACACCGCCACCTGGACCGCACGCCGCCGGACGGCCCCTGCTTCACCGCCGGGGCCGCGCGCTACGCCTTGGCGGTGCCGCCGCTCCCCCTGCCCTTGGACGCCTTCGCCTTGGGCAGCGCCAACTCGATCTCCTCCCGCAGCTCCTGGATCTTCGGATAGCCGGCGTACTGCGCGGTGAGCCGGTACATCTGCCGCAGCCGGTCCCAGGTCCGCTGGGAGGAGTTGGACCCCATCGACACCAGGGCCAGGCGCGCGTACCGGTCCGCCTGTTCGGGATCGTCGGCGATGAAGCAGGCGGAGGCCATCGACAGATAGTCGAAGATCTTCGACCGCTGCCGGCCGTCGACCCGGAGGGCCAGCGCCTTGTCCGCGTAGTGCTGGGCGTGCGCGGCGGCCCCCGGCTCGAACTCGGCGAGCGTCCGGTAGGCGAGGGCCTGCATGCCGTACAGGTCCTCCTCCTTGAACGTCTGCATCCAGTCCGGCGGCGGCACGTCCGCCTTGTCGGAGACGAAGAGGTCCTCGGCCCGGCCCAGGGTGCGGCGCATCGCCTGCCCTTTGCCCATGGACGCCTGCGCCCACGCCTCGATGGTGTAGAGCATCGCCTTGGTGCGCGGCAGCACCTGGTCCCCCGAGCCCGACTGGGCGAGCTTCATCAGGTCCATCGCCTCGTCGGGACGGCCCAGGTGCACCATCTGGCGGGCCGCCCGGGACAGCGCTTCGCCGGCCCGGGGCCGGTCGCCGCCCTCGCGCGCGGCGTGGGCGGCGATGACGAAGTACTTCTGGGCCGTGGGTTCCAGGCCCACGTCGTGCGACATCCAGCCCGCGAGGACCGCGAGGTTGGCGGCGACGCCCCACAGGCGCCGCTGGAGGTGGGGCGGGTGACGGTAGGCGAGCATGCCGCCCACCTCGTTGAGCTGGCCCACCACGGCCTTGCGCTGGAGGCCGCCGCCGCGGGCGGCGTCCCAGGCGCGGAACACTTCGACCGAGCGCTCCAGTTCCTCCACTTCCTGCGACCCGATGGGGGCGGCCTCGTAGCGGTCGAACCCGACGGGGTCGGCGTGCAGGGGCTGGTGGAGGTCGGGGGCGTCGGCCGCCAGGGCCGGGTCGGTGTGGAGCCAGTCGTGCATGGCGCTGCTGAGTGCGGAGCCCGCGGCGAGCGCGGCGCCCGCGCCCACCAAGCCGCGTCGGTTGAGCATGAGGTCCATTCCCGTGAATTCGGTGAGGACCGCCGCCGTCCGCTCGGGCGCCCACGGCACTCCGTCGGGATGCTCCTCGCTCCCGCCGCCCTGCCGTTTCCCCGCGCGCCCGTGCCGGACCAGACCGAGGTCCTCGATGGTCACGACACGGCCGAGACGCTCGGTGAACAGAACCGCCAGCACCCGCGGCACCGGATCGCGCGGGATCTCTCCCATGTCGATCCACCGCCGCACCCGCGAGGTGTCGGTCGCCAGCTGGGGGTGGCCCATGGCCGCCGCCTGCCGGTTGACCAGCCTCGCGAGTTCGCCCTTGGACCAGCCGGCCAGGCCGAACAGGTCCGACAGACGGGTGTTGGGTTCTTTGCTCACGTCAAGCCCCCAGGTTCTCGGCTGAGTTGACAGTAGCCCCGTGCCGGTTGCCGGGCGACTATTCGCCACCGTTCGCCAGGGTGCGCCAGATGGTGTGCCACGGGCGGACGGGTGTCAGGTAGGAATGCGCCACCCCGACCCGGTCGCCGCGGGATTACTCCCCAGGGTGACCCCGGGCGGCCGGGCGGGCAGCGCGACGGCTTTCGGAAGAGACGCCTGCTCCTGGCGGGGCGGGCGCGGCTCTTCAGGCAGGCACAGCAGGCACACGAAGGGATCTGTCTCGCCCATGTACGCAGCATCGTCCTCCGTGTCCGCCCCGCAGCGCTCACTGCACCCCCGCCCGGCGGCGGGCGGCGGCCCCTACCTCGCCCCCGCGCGTCCGGCTGCCCCGGTCCTCGGGGCGGGCAGGGCGCGGCGCGGCACGGGCCCCGGCACCCAGCCGCTCAGCGGAAGAATCGACCTGTCCGGCCCGCAGGGCGCCCAGCTGCGCACGGCGATCGCCTCCGTGCACCGGATCTGCCCGGAGTTCTCCCCGGTGCAGGTGCTGCGCCGCACCGGACGGTCCGTGCTCCTGGTCGGCACGACCGGACGCAGCACCGCGGTCGCCAAGTGTTTACTGGACCACTCCCCCGCCTGGGCGGAGCGGATCCGGCACGAGATAGGGGCATACCGCTCGTTCGTCCGGCACCGCCCTCCGGTACGGGTGCCGAGGCTGATCGCGGCGGACCCGGACAACTGCACGCTGGTGATCGAGCGGATGCCGGGACGGGTGGCGGCGCTGCAGCGGCACCCGCTGGAGTCCCCGCCCCGGGCGGACATCAGGGCAGCGCTCGGCGCGGTCTGCCGGCTCAACGCCTGGCGGCCGCCGGCGGGCACCTTCGACGCCCCGCTGGACTACGCGGCCCGGATCTCCCGGTACCACGATCTGGGGCTGCTCACCGACCGCGACCTGGGCGACCTGCAGAAGCTGCTGCACGGCATCGCCCACGCGGCCGGACGCCAGGGCATGGGCCAGTTCTGCCACGGTGACGCGCTGCTGTCCAACATCCTCATGTCACCGGCCGGTCCGGTGCTGGTGGACTGGGAGCACGCGGGCTGGTACCTGCCGGGCTACGACCTGGCGACCCTGTGGGCGGTCCTCGGCGACGCCCCGGTGGCCCGCCGTCAGATCAGCCAGATCGCCCAGGCGGGCGGGACCGCCGCGCGGGACGCCTTCCTGGTGAACCTGATGCTGGTGCTGACCCGGGAGATCCGTACCTACGAGACGGCCGTGCAGCGCTCCATGCAGGACGCGGTGCCGGCCCAGCCGGTGCCCGCCCAGCCGGGCGCCGTGCCCTCCGGCGAGGAGCAGCGGCTGCTGCTGCGCCGGCTGCACGACGACTGCCAGATGGCCCGCAGGGCCGTGCGGGCGGCGGTCGGCACGCGCTGAGGAACGGGACGACGATCCGCGGTGCGCCCTCCCCGGAGGGCGCACCGCGGTTTTCGTGTGCCCGGACTCCCGACGGCGGCCATTGGTGTACGCCACTGACGCCGCGCAGGCCCGTGGGCCGGCGCGGCGAAACTCGCCCGACCCCCTGCTGACGTGGGAAATCGCCGCTCCGACTGCATGATTGACGGATCGTCGGACTGCCGGGTACCACTGATCCACGCCCGGCCCCGCACCTCCCGTCGTTCACACCCGGCACGTCCCCGCGACGTCCGACCGTCCCAGGAGGCCGCTTTGCGCAGAACCCCCGTCGTGCCCGCCCTCGCCACCGCGGCCCTGCTGCTGCCGCTGCTCGGCGCGGCACCGTCCGCCGCCCGCCCGCCGGACGCGCCGCCCGCCCCGGACCGCCTGCAGCGGGCGTTCGCCGAGGCGGCGGCCGAGTACCAGGTGCCGCGGAGCGTCCTGCTGGGCGTCTCCTACCTCCAGTCCCGCTGGGACGCGCACGGCGGCGCCCCGAGCGTGACCGGCGGCTACGGTCCGCTGCACCTCACCGACGCGCGCACCGCGCTGGCCGGGGCCTCCCACCACGACGAGGGCACGGAGGACCCGCGCGGCGACGACGCGCGCGCCCCGCTGCGCCCGAAGGCGAAGACCTCACCGCCCGCCACCCTCCCGGCCCGGCTCACCACACTGCCGAGGGCGGCCGAGCTGACCGGCCTGAGCGCCGAGGCGCTGCGCACCGACCCGGCGGCGAACGTCGCCGGTGGTGCCGCGCTGCTGGCCGCCGCCCAGCGCGAGGCGGGCGAGCCGCTCAGCGCGGACCCGGCGGACTGGTACGGGGCGGTGGCCCGCTTCTCCGGGGCGGAGGACTCCGCGACGGCCGCGGCGTACGCGAACGACGTGTTCGAGGTGATCCGCTCGGGCGAGCGGCGTACCACCGACGCCGGGCAGCGAGTCACCCTGACCGCCGACCCCGACGTGGCTCCCGACGTCTCCCAACTGGAGGACGTGGGTCTGCGGGCGGCGCGGGCCGCCGGCACCGAGTGCCCGAGGACGGTGTCCTGCGAGTGGATCCCGGCGCCGTACGAGGAGTTCGGCGACGGCGACTACGGCAACCACGACCTGGGGAACAGGCCGGCCTCCCAGCGCGTCCGGTACATCGTCGTGCACGACACCGAGGGCGCCTGGAACGGCGTGCTCGACATGGTCCAGGACCCCACCTACGTCTCCTGGAACTACAGCCTGCGCTCCACCGACGGCCACATCGCCCAGCACGTGAAGGCGAAGGACGTGGCCTGGCACGCGGGCAACTGGTACGTCAACGCGAAGTCGATCGGCCTGGAGCACGAGGGTTTCCTGGCGGAACCGGACGCCTGGTACACGGAGGCCATGTACCGCTCGTCGGCGCGCCTGGTGAGGTACCTGGCGAAGAAGTACGACATCCCGCTGGACCGGCAGCACATCCTGGGCCACGACAACGTCCCCGGCACGACCACGGCGACGATCCCCGGCATGCACACCGACCCGGGCCCGTACTGGGACTGGCGGCACTACTTCCAGCTGCTGGGCCGCCCCTTCGAACCGACCGCCGGCAAGAACTCCGGCATGGTGACGATCCGCCCCGACTACGCGGAGAACGGCCCCGTCTACACCGGCTGCGTCACGCGGGGCGAGCCCTGCGCGCCGCACGGCTCCAGCGCGGTGCGGCTCTACTCCGACCACGACGTGAACGCTCCCCTGATCAGGGACATCGGTCTGGGCACGGCCCCGACGACCGGGGTGAACGACCTGTCCTCCCGCGTCTCCACGGGTCAGCAGTACGCCGTGGCCGACCGGTGGGGCGACTGGACGGCCATCTGGTACCTGGGGCAGAAGGCGTGGTTCCACAACCCGGGGAAGAACCCGGCGGCGGTCCCCGCGTCGGGCCGGGTGATCACGCCGAGGGAGGGCCTGGACAGCGTGCCGGTGTACGGGCGCGCGTACCCGGAGAAGTCCGCCTACCCGGCGGGCGTGCCCGCCCAGACGGTGTCGCCGCTGCCGTACCGGCTGCCGAAGGGGCAGAAGTACGTGGTCGGTGAGAAGGTGCCCGGCGAGTACTACTACGCGGTCACCTTCGACGAGGCATCCCACCGGGTGGTGACCGGCGAGGACATGTACTACGAGATCCAGTTCGGCCACCGGGTCGCGTACGTGCGCGCCGCCGACGTCACGCTCTCGACCCTGCGGTAGCCGCCGGCTCAGCCCTGCTGGAACAGCTCCGCCGGGAGCGGCTTCAGCAGGGCGTACAGATCGTCGGTGATGGGGCGGTCCCAGGCGGCGATGGTCACCAGGACGCCGTCGCTGCGGTCGAACTGCACACAGGAGATCCGGCTCTCGGAGAGCTTGAGGCGGCGCACGATGAGCAGGTTGTCGCCCTGCATCACGGGGACGTCCTCGGTGCCGGCGACCGTCACCTCCTCGTCGTTCTCCAGGGCCAGCAGCAGCTGGGCCACCTCGAAGGGGATCTCACCCTCGGGGACCTCGCGGGCCGGGGAGCCCTCCGGCAGATTGCCGATGATCATCGCGGGGCCGCGGCCGCCGAACAGGTCGTAGCGCAGGAAGACGCCCTGGCAGCTGCCGTCGGGCGCGGGCAGCAGGCCGGCGCCCAGATTGCCGGGCCAGTCGCCCGGGTCCATGGCCAGTACGTCGAAGTCGGGCCCGGCGGGCGTGGCGCTGCGGCGGCGGAGGAACGACATGCCGCCATGGTACGTGGCCGGGGCCCGCGAACGGCGTGCGGGCGGGTGCCCGGCGGGGACGCGCGGTCCGCCTCCGTGTCCGGGACCTTCGGCGGGTTCGGCGGTCACGACGATCCGGGTCCCCGCCCCGGCGGAGTGGGTCAGCCCTCGCCCGGCGGGGCCGGTGGTACGACCGCGACCGGGGCCGCCGCGTGCAGCAGGACGGCGTGGGCGACCGAGCCCATCATGCGGGCGGGGGCCAGCAGCCGCCGGCGGTGGCGTCCGACGACGACGAGGGCGGCGTCGCGGGAGGCGGCGACGAGGTGTCCGGCCGCGTCGCCGGGCACCACGTGGGTCTCGGCCGTGACGTCGGGGTGGCGCCCCCGGTACGGGGCGAGGAAGCCGTCCGCCAGGACGCGGGTCTCGCTCTCGACGGAGACCTCGTCGATCACCAGCGGCATCATCTGGCCCGCCGCGGCCCAGGTCTGCACCGGCCACGGGTAGGCGGCGACCACCTGGAGGCGGGCCCTCAGCAGGGCCGCCTCGGTGAAGGCGAAGGAGAGCGTGGCGTCGTCAGGGCTGTCCACGTGCAGGCCGACGACCACCCGGGGACCGGGCTCGTCCGGCGCCTCGCCGTGGACCTCGCGGCCCGGGCGCGGCACCACCACGACGGGGCACTCGGCGTCGCGGGCCGCCGCCATCCCGTTGGAGCCGAGCAGCAGGCTTGCGAAGCCGCCGCGGCCCCGGGAGCCGAGCACGAGCAGCTGGGCGTCGGCCCCCAGCTCCGGCACCACGGCGCCCGGGACGCCCTCCATGCCGACGTACTCCGTGGAGACCGTCCAGGCCCGGCCCTCCAGGTGCGCGCGGGCCTGGTCGAGCACCGGGTCCTCGCCGGTGTCCGGCGGGCCCGCCACCAGGACGTCGGTCTGGGCCCAGGAGGCGTACTGGCGCACGTGCACGACCCGCAGGGGCGCTTCGCGCCGGTGGGCTGCCTCCAGCGCCCAGTCCAGGGCGCGCAGGCTGTCGTCCGATCCGTCGACCGCCGCGATGACCGGCAGGGTGCTCATGGGTGCCTCACCTCCGGAGGACCGAGTTCCCCCCGGGGCGCGACCGGACACCCCGGTTCGGCCGGTCGGCCCAGCCCCGGCGGCTCGGGCGCGGGCGCGTCCCGGCGGCTCAGGTGAGGTCGAACTCGCCTTCCCTCGCGCCCGACACGAACGCGCCCCACTCCGCGGGGGTGAAGATCAGCGAGGGGCTTTCCGGGCTGCCGCTGTTGCGCATGGCGATGAACCCCTCGACGAAGGCGATCTGGACATCCCCCAGGCCCCGGCTGCTGGACTGCCACTGCGCGTTGCTGAGGTCCAGGTCCGGCTTGTCCCAGCCCATGAGCGGGCGCTGGTGGGTGGTGCTCTCGGCCACGTCCGTGCTCCTCCCGGTGTCGTCGTCCGCGGTCAGCCTAGCGATCGGTCCCGGGCGCCGACAGGCCACGAGAGGGGTGCCTTTCGGGGGATCGGGGGTGCGCGGGACCGTCCCGGTTTCCGGGGCCGGGCTGGATCCGGAGCGCCCGCCCCGTCGGCGACGGGCCGGTCGCGGCGGTGGGTCGCCGGGGCGGCAGGCGCGGCGGAGTCGCCGGGGCCGCGCGGGCCGGGCGAGTCGGCCGAGTCGGGCCGGACGGCCGGTGCGGCCGGCGGCACTGGCCGCACCGGCCGCGCGCGGCGCCGCGCCGGGTCAGCGGCCGGCGAACCGGTCCCGCAGCTCGCGTTTGAGGATCTTGCCGCTGGCGTTGCGCGGCAGCGCGTCCACGAACCGCACCGCCTTGGGTGCCTTGAACGGGGTGAGGCGCTGCCGGGCGTGGGCGATCAGTTCGTCCTCGGTGACCTGGCCGCGGGGCACGACGACCGCGGTGACCGCCTCGATCCAGCGCTCGTCGGGCAGGCCGATCACGGCGGCCTCGGCGACCGCCTCGTGGGTGTAGAGGGCGTCCTCGACCTGGCGGGAGGCGACCAGCACCCCGCCGGAGTTGATGACGTCCTTCACCCGGTCGACGATCGTGTAGTAGCCCTCGGCGTCCCGGACGGCGAGGTCGCCGGAGTGGAACCAGCCGTCGCGGAAGGCGGCCTCGGTCTCCTCGGGTTTGTCCCAGTAGCCCTGGCACAGCTGCGGGGAGCGGTAGACGACCTCGCCGGGGGTGCCGTCGGGCACGTCCTTGCCGTCCTCGTCGACGATCCGCGCGTCGACGAAGAGGACGGGCCGGCCGCAGGAGTCCATCCGGCCCTCGTGCTCGTCCGGGCCGAGGACGGTGGCCAGGGGGCCGATCTCGCTCTGGCCGAAGCAGTTGTAGAACGCGAGGTCCGGCAGCCGGGCGCGCAGCCGCTCCAGGACGGGCACGGGCATGATCGAGGCGCCGTAGTAGGCCTTGCGCAGGCCGCCGAGGTCGCGGGTGGCGAAGTCGGCGCGGCCCGCGAGGCCGATCCACACCGTGGGCGGCGCGAAGAGGCTGTCCGCGCGGCCGGCCTCGATCAGGTCCAGGAGCCGGTCCCCGTCGGGGGCGTCGAGGACGATGTTGGTCGCGCCGACGGCGAGGTAGGGCAGCAGGAAGACGTGCATCTGTGCCGAGTGGTAGAGCGGCAGGGCGTGCACGGGACGGTCTCCGGCGCGCAGGTCGAGGGCGGTGATCGCGCTCAGGTACTCGTGCACCAGCGCCCGGTGGGTCATCATCGCGCCCTTGGGCAGGGCGGTGGTGCCCGAGGTGTAGAGCAGTTGCACCAGGTCCTCGGCGCCCGGCTCGGGTCCGTCGTACGGGGGCGCCCCGGGCAGCCGGGACAGGAGTGAGCCGTCGGCGTCGCGCAGGGGCAGGGTGCGCGCGTCCTCGGGGAGCCGGGCGGCCAGGTCGGGGTCGGTGAGGACGAGGGCGCTGCCGGACTGGCCGACGATGTAGGCGAGGTCGTCGCCGGTCAGGTTCTGGTTGACCGGGACGTGCACCAGGCCGGCGCGGGCGCAGGCGAGGAAGGCGATCAGGTAGGCGTCGGAGTTGTGCCCGTAGGCGCCGACCCGGTCGCCCGGGGACAGTCCCTCGGCCAGCAGGACGCTCGCCGCGCGGGAGACCGCGGCGTCGAGTTCGTCGTACGTCCAGGCGCGGTCGCGGTACTCCACCGCGACGCGGGCCGGAGTGCGGCGGGCGCTGCGCCGCAGCACCCCGTCGACCGTGCTGCCGTGTCCGGGCGTCAGCGTCATGGCCCGATCCTCGGCCGGGCGGCGGGGCGGGTCAAGTCATGTGCGCGGCACGGGAAACGGCTCGTGTCATGCCACTGACACGTACACATACCGGCTGGTACGCTCGGCCGCCCTTTCCCCCTGAGACGTCGGGAGGCACGATGCGCATCCGTCCGAGACGGCTCGCCGCCGTGGCCGTCGCGCTGCTGACCGCGGCGACCGCACTGCCCGCGGCGGCCGCCGACGGTCCCGCCCGCGACCGGCACGAACGTCCGTCCCACGGCGGGCTGTCCGCCGTGATCCGCTACACCGAGTACGGCATTCCGCACATCGTCGCCGAGGACTACGCCGACCTCGGTTTCGGCACCGGCTGGGCGCAGGCCGCCGACCAGGTCTGCGTGCTCGCCGACGGGTTCGTGACCGTGCGCGGCGAGCGCTCCCGCTTCTTCGGCGCCGACGGGACGTCCGACCTCTCGCTGTCGTCGGCCGGCACGAACCTCTCCAGCGACCTGTACTTCCGGGGCGTGCGCCGGGCCGGCACGGTGGAGAGGCTGTTGGCCCAACCGGCGCCGCGGGGTCCCAGCCGGGACGCGAAGGAACTGATGCGGGGCTTCGCCGCCGGGTACAACGCCTGGCTGGAGCAGAACCGCGTCACCGATCCGGCGTGCCGCGGTGCCGCCTGGGTGCGGCCGGTCACCGCGCTGGACGTGGCGGCGCGCGGCTTCGCCCTCTCCGTGCTCGGCGGGCAGGGCCGTGCCGTGGACGGCATCACGGCGGCGCGGCCGCCGGCCGGGGCCTCCCGGGAGCCGTCCGCGACGCAGCCCGCCCCCGAGGCGGTCGCGCGGGCGGCCCGCGAGCTGTTCGCCGCCGACGGTGCCGACATGGGTTCCAACGCGGTCGCCTTCAGCGGACGCACCACCGCGAACGGGCGCGGACTGCTGCTCGGCAACCCCCACTACCCGTGGCACGGCGGGCGCCGCTTCTGGCAGTCGCAGCAGACGATCCCGGGACGCCTCAACATGGCGGGCGGCTCCCTGCTCGGCTCCGCGACGGTGTCCATAGGCCACAACGCGCACGTCGCCTGGAGCCACACCGTGGCCACCGGCGTCACCCTCAACCTCCACCAGCTGAAGCTGGACCCGGCCGACCCCACCGTCTACCTGGTGGACGGCAGGCGCGAGCGGATGACGGCGCGGTCCGTCACCGTCCCCGTGCGCGACGGTGCCCCGGTGACCAGGACCCAGTGGTGGACCCGGTACGGCCCGGTGGTCACCTCGCTGGGCGCCTCGACGCCCCTGCCCTGGACCAGCACGACGGCGTACGCGCTGAACGACCCCAACGCCGCCAACCTGCGCGCCTCCGACACCGCGCTCGGCTTCGGCCGGGCCCGGAGCACGGACGACGTGCTGGACTCGCTGCGCCGCACCCAGGGCCTGCCGTGGGTGAACACCGTGGCCGCCGATGCGCGCGGCCACACGCTGTTCACGCAGTCCCAGGTGCTCCCCCGCATCACCGACGAGCTGGCCGCGCGCTGTTCGACGGCGCTCGGCGAGGTGACCTACCCGTCCTCGGGGCTGGCGGTGCTGGACGGCTCGCGCGCCGCATGCGCGCCGGGCCGCGACCGGGACGCCGTGCAGCCCGGGATCTTCGGCCCGTCACGGATGCCCACCCTCACCGACGCGCCGTACGCGGAGAACTCCAACGACAGTGCCTGGCTGGCCAACGCGGACCGGCCGCTGACCGGCTACGAGCGGGTCTTCGGCACGGTGGGCACCCAGCGGTCGATGCGCACCCGGGGCGCGATCGAGGACGTGGCGGCGATGGCCGACCGGGGCGGGCTGACCGTGGCCGACCTGGAGCGGCAGCAGTTCGCCGACCGGGTACCCGCCGGGGATCTGGTGGCGGACGACGCGGCGCGGGCCTGTGCCGCGCTGCCGGGCGGTACGGCGGCCGACAGCGCCGGACGCTCCGTCGACGTGCGGGCCGCCTGCGGTGTGCTCGCCGACTGGGACCGCACCGTCGACGTCGACAGCCGGGGAGCGCTGCTCTTCGACCGGTTCTGGCGGGCGCTCACCAAGGCGGTGCCCGCGGGACAGCTGTGGAAGGTGCCGTTCTCGCCCGCGGACCCGGTGGCCACCCCGAACACGCTGAACACCGGGGCGCCGGGCTTCGCCACCGCCCTCGCGGACGCGGTCGGCGAACTGCGGGCGGCCGGCATCGCGCTCGACGCGCGGCTCGGCGACCACCAGTTCGTCGTGCGGGGCGGCGCACGCGTACCCGTGGGCGGGGGCACGGAGTCACTGGGCGTCTGGAACAAGATCGAGTCGGTGTGGGACCCGGCGGGCGGCGGCTACACCGAGGTGACCACCGGCTCCAGCTACATCCAGGCCGTGGGCTGGGACGGCAGCCGCTGTCCGGTGGCCCGGACGCTGCTGGCCTACTCCCAGTCGTCCGATCCCACCTCGCCGCACCACGCCGACCAGACCCGGCTGTTCTCCGGCGAGCGGTGGGTGACGTCCCGGTTCTGCGAGCGGGACATCCGGTCGTCGCCGGACCTGCGCGTCGTCCGGGTGCGCGAACGCTGAGCCGCGCCGCCCCGCGACCCGCCCGGCGGCCTGCCGGGCGGGTCCGACGGCCCGTCGGCTCCGCACGCCCCATTGACACGACCGGTCCCTGACAGGAAAGTTTCACCCCGCACGGCGATCCACGAAAGATACTTTCAGCTTCGGTGGCGGGAGGCTCTTCGATGGCCGGACAGGTGACGAACGGATTCACTCGGCGTCAACTGGGCGCCGGCGCCCTGGCCCTGGGCGGCGCCCTGGCCATCGCCCCGTTCGCGGCCGGACCGGCCGAGGCCGTCGCGGACAAGGGCCGCCGCCCCACACTGCGGCGCGGCTCCGCCGAGCGCGCCGGACTGCTCGCCGGGCACCTGCGCCGACTCGTCACCCACGCGGAGGCGTTCCTCGGCCCCTCCCCCGCACACCCCTGGTACGCGGGCGCCGTGCTGCTCGCCGGCCGGGGCGGGACGGTGGCGCTGCACGAGCCGATCGGCATGGCGGTGCGCTACCGGGCCTACGACGAGGAGAGCGACACCGGCGTGGAGTTCCCCGCCGGGGAGCAGATTCCCATGACCGAGGACACCGTGTTCGACCTCGCGTCGATCTCGAAGCTGTTCACCTCGATCCTCGCCGTGCAGCAGCTGGAGCGCGGCGCGATCGAGCTGGAGGCGCCGGTCGCCGCGTACCTGCCGGAGTTCGGCCGGGCCGACAAGCAGGCCGTGACGGTCCGCCAGTTGCTGACCCACACCTCCGGTTTCCGGGCGTGGATCCCGCTGTACCGGGTGCCCACGTACGAGGAGAAGGTGCAGCTCGTCTACGACGAGGCGCCGGTCAGCCCGCCGGGCACGGCGTACCTGTACTCGGACCTCAACATGATCTCCCTCCAGCTGGTGCTGGAGCAGGTCACGGGCCGCACCCTGGACGTCCTGCTGCGCGAGGAGATCACCGCCCCGCTCGGCCTCGGCCGCACCCGCTACAACCCGCCCGCCTCCTGGAGACCCCGGATCGCGGCCACCGAGGACGCCCGGCAGCCCTGGTCCGGCCTGGACCGGGGGCTGGTGTGGGGCGAGGTGCACGACGAGAACGCCTTCAGCCTCGGCGGCGTCGCCGGGCACGCCGGGGTGTTCTCCTGCGCCTGGGACCTGGCGGTGCTCGGCCGCACCCTGCTCAACGGCGGCTCCTACGGACGGACGCGCATCCTGCGCCCGGAATCGGTGGAGCTGATGTTCACCGACTTCAACACCGACTTCCCGGGCGACGAGCACGGCCTGGGCTTCGAGCTGTACCAGCATTGGTACATGGGCGCCATGGCCACCCCGCGCACCGCCGGGCACACCGGCTTCACCGGTACCTCGCTGGTGCTGGACCCGACGACCGACTCGTTCCTGGTGGTGCTGGGCAACTCGGTGCACCCGGTGCGTACCTGGCGTTCGGGGTCGGCTCCCCGGGTCGCCGCCGCCACCGACCTGGCGCGGGCCGTGCCGGTCCGCCCCGCGCACGGGCGTACGGCGTGGTTCTCCGGGACGGCCGGTTCCACGACGGCCACGCTGACGCTGCCCGCGCTGGACACCTCCGGCGGTGGAGCGAGGCTGCGCTGCGCGGTGTGGTGGGACACCGAGCCGGGCTCGGACGCCCTGGTCCTGGAGGCCACCACCGACGGCGGCGCCACCTGGGCACCCGTGCCGTTCACGACCACGCGCCGCGGCGAGGAACCGCGGGTGCACCCGGCGGGTGCGGTCAGCGGCTGGTCGGGCCGCGTCTGGCACGGGCTGACGGCCGCCCTGCCGACCGCCCGCGGTCTCACGCTGCGCTGGCGGTACACGACCGACCGGCTGTACGTGGGGCGCGGGGCGTACGTCGACGGGCTGCGCGCCGAGGCGGCGGGCCGCGTCCTGTTCCACGACGCGCGTCCGGCGGACGCGGCGCGGGTCGAGGCGGTGGGGTGGACGGCGTCGGCCGACTGACCGGCCGTACGCGTCCCGGAGGCGTCCGCTAGCCGTTGAAGACGGCCTTCTGCACCTCGTTGGGGCCGTCGAAGCTGTTCTCCTTGAGGCCGTCGAGACGGCTCACGACCTTCTCGTCGGCCTTGTTCTTGCGGGCGCAGTCGACGAGCGACTTCTTGTCCGCCGGGTAGTCCATGCCGCTGAGGGCCTTCTGCAGGTCGATGGGGCTGAGGTCGGCCATGGCGGGCTCCTTGTTGTCGTACGGATCGTGCGTACGGAATTTCCGTTATGTCGCGGTACCCAGCTCCGTCCGGCGCATGCGCCACTCAGCCCGTCGCCTGCTCCAGCACCGCCATGGCCGCGTTGTGGCCGGGGATTCCGCTGACTCCGCCGCCGCGCACCGCGCCCGCGCCGCAGAGCAGGACGTTGGCCTGCCCCGTCTCGACGCCCCAGCGGCCGGTGCCGTCCTGGGCGTGGGGCCAGGACAGCTCGCGGTGGAAGATGTGGCCGCCGGGCAGGCCCAGGTCGCGCTCCAGGTCCAGCGGCGACCTGGCCTCGACGCAGGGCCGTCCGTCGGCGTCGGTCGCCAGGCAGTCCTCGAGGGGTTCGGCCAGGTGCGCGTCGAGCTGGGCGAGGGTCGCCCTCAGCAGTTCCTCGCGCACGGCGTCGTTGTCCCGGGTGAAGAGGCGGGCGGGGGTGTGCAGGCCGAACAGGGTGAGGGTGTGCATGCCCGCGGCGGCCGGCTCCGGGCCGAGGATGCCGGGGTCGGTCAGCGAGTGGCAGTAGATCTCGGAGGGCGGGGCGGCGGGCGGCTCGCCCGCGGCGGCGCCGGCGTGCGCGGCGGCCAGTTGTTCGTAGCCCTCCGCGATGTGGAAGGTCCCGGCGAACGCCTCACGGGGGTCGGCCGCCGGGTCGCGCAGGGCCGGGAGACGGGTCAGCAGCATGTTCACCTTGAGCTGGGCGCCCTCGGCCGGCGGGGGCGGGGCCTGCCCGGTGAGCGCGGCCAGCTCGCGCGGGGAGGCGTTCACCAGGACGTGCCGGGCGGCGACGACGCCCTCGCCGTCGGCCGAGCGGTAGGTGACCTCGGCGGTCCGGCCGTCCGTGTCGACGCGCAGCGCCTCGTGCCCGGTGGCGAGCACGGCGCCCGCCGCGCGGGCCGCGCCGCCCAGGGCGTCGGTGAGGGCGCCCATGCCGCCGACCGGCACGTCCCAGGCTCCGGTGCCGCCGCCGATCACGTGGTAGAGGAAGCAGCGGTTCTGGACCAGGGACGGCTCGTGGGCGTCGGCGAAGGTGCCGATCAGCGCGTCGGTGAGGACGACACCGCGCACCAGGTCGTCCGCGAAGTGCTCCTCGATGGCGACGCCGATCGGCTCCTCGAACAGGGCACGCCAGGCCGCCTCGTCGTCGATCCTGCGGCGCAGCTCGTCCCGGGTGGGCAGCGGCTCGGTGAGGGTCGGGAAGACCCGCTGGGCGACGCGCCCCGTCATTCCGTAGAACCTCTGCCAGGCCGCGTACTCCCGCTCCGAGCCGGTGAGTCGGGCGAAGGACTCCCGGGTCCGCCGCTCGCCCCCGCCGACGAGGAGCCCGGTGGGCCGGCCGTCGCGCCGCGCGGGCGTGTAGGAGGAGACGGTGCGTGCGCGCACCCGGAAGTCCAGGTCCAGCTCCCGCACGATCTTCTCGGGCAGCAGGCTGACCAGGTAGGAGTACCGCGACAGCCGCGCGTCGAGACCGGCGAACGGTCGGGCGGACACGGCCGCCCCGCCCGTGTGGTCCAGCCGCTCCAGCACCAGCACGGAGCGCCCGGCGCGGGCCAGGTAGGCGGCGGCGACCAGGCCGTTGTGGCCACCGCCGACGACGACGGCGTCGTAGGCGCGGGATGCGGGGCGCGGCGTCGGCGGAGTCATGGCTCTTGGTAACACGGGGCGGCGGTGGGCAGCCAGAGGGGCGGCCGCGGCGGACCGGCCGCACGGGCTCCGGCCCGGGACCAGGACGACCGCAGGCCCGCTCGTCGCCGGTCCGGGACGGGGACGACCGCAGCCCCGCTCGCCGACGGTCCGGGACTGCCGCACGGCCGCCCGCCCCTCCCTGTGACGGCGGTCGCGCCGCCGACCGAAGCGCGGGTGGTTCGCCGTCCGGCGGCGCGGGCGCCCGTCAGGAGCCTCAGAAAGGGGCCGCGTGCGCGGTGCCCGCCGCCCGGCTCGCGCCCGACCCGCGCAGGACCGCGACCCTGCGGTACAGCTCCACGGCCTCGGCCGCACGCCCGAGTTGTTCGAGGCAGTGGGCCTCGTCGTCACGGCCGGCGAGGGTGTCGGGATGGTCGGGGCCCAGCACGCGTTCCCGGGCGGCGGCGACCTCCCGGTACTCGCCGAGGGCGGCGGACCAGCGGCCCAGCCAGCCGAGGGCGACGGCGATCTCGCGGCGGCTGACGAGGGTGTCCGGGTGGTCCGGACCGAGGACACGGGCGCGCAGCGCGCGGACCTCACGGGACTCGGCGAGGGCCTCCTCCCAGCGGCCGAGCCGGCCGAGGTTGACGCCCAGGCCGTGGCGGGCGCGCAGCGTCTCGGGGTGATCGGGACCCTGGGCCCGGGTCCGGTCCTCGATCAGCCCCTCGTACAGGGCCAGCGCCTGCGCGCTGTGGCCGAGGCGGCCGAGGCAGATGCCGATCTCGTGACGGGCGGCGAGGGTGTCGGGGTGGTCGGGGCCGAGCACGCGTTCCCGGGCCGCGGCGACCTCGCGGTAGGCGGCGAGCGCCTCCTGCCAGCGGCCCAGCCGGCCCAGCTCGTAGGCCACCTCGTAGCGGGTGACCAGGGTGTCGGGATGGTCGGCGCCGAGCACGCGGGCGCGGGCCTCGGCGACCTCGCGTGCCATCCGGTGGGCGTCCTCGGGGCGGCCCAGCCGGCCGAGGTTGAAGGCCAGGTTGTGCCGGCAGCGCAGGGTGTCGGGGTGGTCCGGGCCCATGACGCGTTCGCGGGCGGCGAGGACCGACGCGTAGACCCGGTGGGCGTCGGCGTGCCGGCCCAGCCGTCCCAGGGCGTAGGCCATCTCCTGGCGGACGGCGAGGGTGTCGGCGTGGTCGGCGCCGAGCACCCGGATACGCGCCTCGGCCACGCGCTTGTACGCCCGCAGCGCCTCGGCGGGGTGGCCGGTGCGGCTGAGGGTGAAGGCGACCTCGTAACGGCTGGCCAGCGTGTCCGGGTGGTCGGGTCCGAGCAGGCGCTCGCGCTCGGCGGCCACCGCCCGGTGGATCTCCCCCGCCTCCTCCCAGCGGCCGAGCCGCCCGAGGCTCAGGCCCGCGCGGTGCCGCCCGGCCAGCGCGGCGGCCTCCTCCGGCGCCGCTGCGGGACAGGGGTCGCCGGGGGGCGCGGCGGCCCCGGGGTCGCCGGGCCGGGGAACCCGGTCGGCGGACAGCCCGGGGACGGGGCCGGGCGGCGTGGTGCGCGGACCGGTGCCGGTCGCCTCGCGGCCGGTGGTCGTGCCGCCGGTCCAGGACGGCGGCTCGGCCCCGCCCGCTCCGACCGGCCGGCCGACCGGCTGCGGCGCCTTGGACCGGGGCGCCACCACGCCCGGCGCGTACGCCGGTGCCGTGCGGCCGGCGGTGATCCGCCGGCCCAGCTCCCGGGCGTCGTGCGGGCGCTGCTCCGGCTGCTTGGCGAGCAGGTCCAGGATGATCCGGTCCAGGTAGGCGGGGAGTTCGGCCCGGTGGGTGCGGGGCGGCTCGGGCCGGGTGTCGCGGTGGCCGACGAGGACCGCCCAGGCGTCGTCGAGGTCGAAGGGCGGCACGCCGGTGGCGATCTCGTAGAGCACGCAGCCCAGTGAGTACAGGTCGCTGCGCCGGTCCACGTCGTCGCCGCCGATCTGTTCGGGCGACATGTAGTGCGGGGTGCCCATGGCGACGCCGGTGCCGGTCAGCCGGGTGGTGAACCCGACGTCGTGGCCGAGCCGGGCGATGCCGAAGTCACAGATCTTCACCGTGCCGTCGGCCAGCCGGACGATGTTGGCGGGCTTCAGGTCGCGGTGCACGATGCCCTGCTCGTGGGTGTACGCGAGCGCCGCGGCGACCTGTTCGGCGATGTCCACGACGTCGGCGACCGGCAGCGGGTGGTGCTTGTTGTCCTCCAGCAGCCGGCTCAGGTCGCGCCCGTCCAGCAGCTCCATGACCAGGAAGAGCACGCCGTCGCTCTCGCCGAAGTCGTGCACGACGGTCACCCCGCGGTGCTGGAGCGCGGCGGCCACCCGGGCCTCGCGCCGGAACCTCTCCCTGAGGACGCGCGTGAAGGCGTGGTCGTGGTCCGTGCCCAGCGGCTTGAGGCACTTGACGGCGACGTGCCGCCCCAGTGACTCGTCGCGCGCCCGCCACACCTCGCCCATGCCGCCGCGTCCGATCCGGTCGAGCAGCCGGTACCGGCCCTGGATCAGCGTGCTGTCCCCCATCACTACGCCCGCCCCCGTAGCTCTGTGTCCTGTCCGCTGCGCCCTCCCCTGGCGGGTCCAGTATGGCGGTCTATGGTCCGAGTTTGTACGGTGCCGGGCGCGCGGCCGGCCCGAGCCGTGCCATGGCGCGCAGGATGTGTTTGGGCGGCAGTTGCCAGCGCAGACGTGCGGGAATCGTGCGCAGGACGGTGCCGGTGGCGCGCAGCCGACGGGTGACGGTGGCGGGATCGGGGGCCGGTCTGCCGTAGAGCTCGTGCGCGTACGGCGGTAGGGAGTCGTACGCCAGTTGTGCCACCCGGTGCCACAGCAGCGCGCGTGCGGGGACCAGGAGGGGATGCACGGGCGGGCGGCGCAGGAAGTCGTCGACCTCGTGCGCGTCGTCGCCGGCGGCCAGTTCGGGCCGTACGCGCGCGAAGTACGCGGCCAGCGCGGCGCGGTCCGCGGGCACGGTGGCGGGGTCGAGGCCGACCAGGCGGGCGCTGTGCCGGTGTTCGGCGAGGTAGCGGTCGGCGTGGGCGTCGGTGAGCGGGAAGCCGGAGCGGCGCAGGACGTGCAGGTAGGAGCCGATCTCGGCGCAGTGCACCCACAGCAGCAGTGCGGGTTCGTCGACGCCGTAGCGTTCGCCGGTGTCGGGGTCCGTCGCGCCGAGCATGCGGTGGATCCTGCGGACGCGGGCCCCGGCCCGTTCGGCGTCCTCGGTGGTCCCGTACGTCGTGGTGCCGACGAAGCCGGCGGTGCGCATCAGGCGGCCCCAGGCGTCGCGCCGGAAGTCGCTGTTCTGCATGACGCCGCGCACGGCGCGCGGGTGCAGCGCCTGGAGGTACAGGGCGCGGATGCCGGCGATCCACATCATCGGGTCGCCGTGCGCCTGCCAGGTCACCGAGCCGGGGCCGAACAGTCCCGGGTCGCCCGTCGGATCGCCTGCCCGCGTGAGCGTCATACCGGCAGGCTAACGCCCCGCGCGCCGCGGCCCCGGGGTGCGGTGGTCAGCGCAGGGTGGCGAGGAACTCTCCGCAGGCGCGGGCGCAGTCGCGGCACGCCCGTGCGCTCTCCTCGGCGCCCGGGTGGGCGTCGAAGACGTGCGCGCTCTCCAGGCAGACCTGCAGACACCACTCGAGCTGGACGCGGATCGCGTCCTCGTCCACCTGGTTCTGTTCGGACAGCATCCGGCAGGTCGCGTCGCAGACCTCCGCGCACATGATGCCCTTGCGCCGCACGAGTTCCTGGTTCTCGGTCCCGTCCGGGTCCACGAGGCTCGCCCGCAGGGCACAGGCCCGCGCGCACTCGGTGCAGGCCTGTGCGCAGGCGAAGCGGTCCTCGAGGAAGCGGAAGAGTTCCTGCTGGGAAGTCGTCGAAGTCACACCGCGCGGGTTGCCGCCGGTGCGGCCGCCAAACCGCCGGGCCCGGTGTTCCCAAGGGTTCCGTCCGTTTTCCGGCGCGGGCCGACGGGCACCCGTGGACTCCGCCGACGCTGGTGACAGCGCGGACGTCGACCGCTTGCGGAGGTGCACGACATGCCGGGACGACAGGAACTGCCGTCGACGCTGGAGCGCTCGCCCCGGGAGGCCCAGCGCACCTGGATCAAGGCGCACGACTCGGCCGTGGAGGAGTACGGCGAGGGCGAGCGGGCGCACCGGGTGGCGTACGGAGCGCTCAAGCACAAGTTCGAGAAGGTCGGTGACCACTGGGAGCGCAAGGAGGGCGGCCGCAAGGGCCCTTCGGACCCGCAGTCCGGGCGGCCGCGGGGGCAGGGTGGCCGCAGCGGCGAGGGCGTCGACGAGAAGGCGTCCAAGGAGCACCTGTACGACGTGGCCAAGCGGCTCGGAATCGAGGGGCGGTCGCGGATGTCGAAGGCGGACCTGCTGGCGGCGATCCGGAAGGCCAACCGTTCCCGGACGCGGTCCGCCCGGTCGAGCTGAGCAGGTTGGCGGCGCGGGCCGGGGGTACCCGCGCTCCATGACGAACGCATGGATGGACCTGGCCGCCGGTGGTGGCGGCATCGGTATCGGTATCGGAGTCGCGGCCGTCGTGGTCGTCGGGCTGCTGATCGGGGCGTTCGCCTTCGGCAGCCGGCAGAAGCGCAAGGAGTCGCCGCCGCCGACCCCCGACGAGCAGCCGCGCATGCCGGCCGACGGGCCCGTCCGCGAAGTGCGTGAGCGGCGCGAGCCCGACGAGATGCCCCGCAGCGACGACCGGACGCTGCCCCACGACCTCGGCCACCAGGGCAGCCGTACCGCCTCCGGACAGGAACGGCCCCGCTGGGACGAGGGCGGCAGCGGGTCGTTCGGCAGCGGGGGCCCGGGCGGCCGCTGACCGCCGAGGACACCGAGGACGCCGTACAGAGGGAAGTGAGAACCATGGCCGACCCCGCCCGCGACAGCCTGCCCCTGCCCGACTACGACCATCTGCCGATCGGCGGGCTGGAGAGCCGCGTCCGGTCGCTGGGCGCGGAGGAGGTGGAGGAGCTGCTGGCGTACGAGCGCTCGCACGCCGACCGGCTCCCCGCCACGGAGTTGCTGACGGCCCGGCTGGAGCAGTTGCGGTCCGGTGCGCAGCCGTCTTCCGGCGATCCGGGAGCCGTGCGCCCCGAGCAGGGGCAGGGCCGCTCGGGCTCCCCCGTGTCCCCCGCGACCTCGCCGCAGCCGTTCTCCCCGCCGCCGCACGGCACGCCCGACCAGAGGGGCAAGCCGAAGGGTGACCGTACGTAGTCAGCCGGCGCGGCGGGGGTAGTTTCCGGCGCGGGCGCCGGGGAATCCATGCGCCGTGCTGTTCCAGAGGAGAAGGGCCCGCGCGGGTGCGCGGGCCCGCGTCGTGGCCGAACGCACCGTCGACCGGGCCGACGAGCGGCTTCCCGTCTCCTCGGCCGGGACGCTGCTGCGCAAGGCGTTCCCGGAGCACTGGTCGTTCCTCCTGGGCGAGATCGCCCTGTACAGCTTCGTCGTGCTGCTGCTGACCGGTGTGTGGCTGACCCTGTTCTTCGAGCCCTCGATGACGGAGGTCGTCTACGACGGTTCGTACGAGCCGCTGCTCGGGCTGAGCATGTCGGAGGCGTACCGCTCGACGGTGGACATCGGTTTCGAGGTGCGCGGCGGGCTGCTGATCCGGCAGCTGCACCACTGGGCCGCCCTGGTGTTCCTGTCGGCCATCGGAGTGCATCTGCTGCGGGTCTTCTTCACCGGGGCGTTCCGCCGGCCGCGTGAGGCCAACTGGCTGATCGGTGTGACGCTCTTCGCTCTGGCCCTCGTCGAGGGCTTCGCCGGCTACTCGCTCCCCGACGACCTGCTGTCCGGGACGGGGCTGCGCATCGCACAGGGGATCATGCTGTCGATCCCGGTGGTGGGGACGTACGTCAGCATGTTCGTGTTCGGCGGCGAGTATCCCGGTGAGGACATCGTCCCGCGGTTGTACCCGGTGCACATCCTGCTCGTCCCGGGGCTGCTGCTGGCGCTGGTGACGCTCCATCTGATCCTGGTGTTCCACCTGAAGCACACCCAGTGGGCCGGACCGGGCCGCACCGAACGCAACGCGGTCGGCAAGCCGATGTTCCCGCAGTTCGTGACCAACTCCACGGGCCTGTTCTTCATGGTCTTCGGCGTCCTGACGCTGCTCGCGGCGGTGGCGCAGATCAACCCGATCTGGGCGTACGGCCCCTACCGGCCCGACGTGGTCTCCTTCGGCTCGCAGCCCGACTGGTACGTCGGTTTCCTGGAGGGCTCGCTGCGGCTGATGCCGCCGTTCGAGACGACGGTGTGGGGTCACACCGTCATGTGGAACGTCCTGGTGCCCGCGGTGCTGCTGCCGGGCGCCCTGTTCGCGGTGCTGTACGCCTACCCCTTCTTCGAGCGCTGGGTGACGGGCGACGACAAGGAGCACCATCTGTGCGACCGGCCCCGTGACAAGCCCGTGCGGACCGGGCTGGGTGTCGGGGCCGTCTGCTTCTACGGGGTGCTTCTCCTGGCGGGCGGCAACGACATCCTCGCCCATGTCTTCGACGTCTCGATCAACCTGTTGACCTGGGTGTTCCGCGTCGCTCTCGTGGTGCTGCCGCCGATCGCCCTCATGGTCACCAAGCGGGTCTGCCTGGCGTTGCGGGAGCGGGAGCGCGAGCGGCTGGAGGAGGGCGTGGAGACGGGGCAGCTGCGGCAGACGCTCGCGGGCGGCTACGTCGAGGCCCGTGAGCCCCTGGGGCCCGAGGAGCGGCACGTGCTGCGGGCGCGGCGGGAGCCGGAGCCGCCGGCGCCCACCGCGCCCGGCGAGGGTCCACGGGTGGAGCGGCTGCGGGCGGCCCTGAGCGAGTGGTACTACGGCGACCGGGTCGACGTGGAGGACGCGCGATGGGAGGAGTCCGCTTCCCCGCCGGGTGAGCTGGAGCGCTGAGCGTCGCGACCCGCGTACTGGAGGACGAGGCCGAGCACGGCCGCGGCGAGGACACCGAAGCCGATGAGGGCCAGCCACAGGCCGTAGACGATGCCGAGGGCGAGGACGACGGCGCCCAGGGCGGTGACGACGGGCCACGGGCTGTGCGGCGGGAAGAAGTCGAGCGGGCCGGCCGTGTCCTGGACCTCGGCGTCGTCGCGGTCCTGGGCGCGCGGCCCGCGCTTGCGGTACTGCACACGCAGGAAGAACGCGACGAGCGAGGCCATCAGGAAGGCGACGGTCAGGGCGGCGGTGCCGGCCGGCTCGTGGGAGAACCAGCCGTAGCCGGCGGCGGTGACGGCGCAGAAGGCCGCCACACCGGTGAAGAGTCGGGCTTCGGTCCTCACGGGGCTACTGCCTCCTCTGCTCGTGCCGCTGGTCGCGTCGCGCGACGTCCGGGTGGTGCAGGTCGAACGCCGGGGACTCGGAGCGGACCCGGGGCAGGGCCGTGAAGTTGTGCCGCGGGGGCGGGCAGGAGGTGGCCCATTCGAGGGAACGCCCGTAGCCCCAGGGGTCGTCGTGCTCCGCCTTCGCGCCGTACCGGCGGGTGCGCCACACGTTGTAGAGGAACGGCAGCGTGGACAGGCCGAGCAGGAAGGCGCCGATGGAGCTGAGGGTGTTCAGCGCGGTGAAGCCGTCCGCGGCCAGGTAGTCGGCGTAGCGGCGGGGCATGCCCTGTTCGCCGAGCCAGTGCTGGACGAGGAAGGTGGTCTGGAAGCCGACGAAGAGCGTCCAGAAGTGGATCTTCCCGAGGCGCTCGTCGAGCAGTCTGCCGGTGAACTTCGGCCACCAGAAGTAGAACCCGGCGAACATCGCGAAGACGACCGTGCCGAAGAGCACGTAGTGCAGGTGGGCGACGATGAAGTACGAGTCGGTCAGGTGGAAGTCCAGCGGCGGGGAGGCGATGAGGACGCCGCTCATGCCGCCGAGCAGGAACGTCATCAGGAACCCGAACGACCACAGCATGGGCGTCTCGAAGGACAGCGAGCCGTGCGTCATCGTGCCGATCCAGTTGAAGAACTTCACTCCCGTCGGCACCGCGATGAGGAACGACATCAGGGAGAAGAACGGCAGCAGCACCGCGCCGGTGGCGAACATGTGGTGGGCCCACACCACCGCGGAGAGCATGGTGATGGCGATGGTGGCGCCCACCAGGCTGACGTAGCCGAAGATCGGTTTGCGGCTGAACACCGGGATGATCTCGGAGACGATGCCGAAGAACGGCAGGGCGACGATGTACACCTCGGGGTGGCCGAAGAACCAGAACAGGTGCTGCCACAGCAGCGCCCCGCCGTTCGCCGCGTCGAAGACGTGCGCCCCGAACTTCCGGTCGGCCTCCAGCGCGAGCAGCGCGGCGGTGAGCACGGGGAAGGCGGGCAGCACCAGGATCGAGGTGAACAGCACGTTCCAGGTGAAGATCGGCATCCGGAACATGGTCATGCCGGGGGCGCGCAGGCACAGGACGGTGGTGATGAAATTGACCGCGCCGAGCGTGGTGGACACGCCGGTCACCACCAGTCCCATGGTCCACAGGTCGCCGCCCGCCCCGGGGCTGAACACCGCGCTGTTCAGCGGCGCGTAGGCGAACCAGCCGAAGGCCGCCGCTCCCCCGGGCGTCAGGAACCCGGCCACCACCATCAGGCCGCCGAACAGGTACAGCCAGTACGAGAGGGCGTTGAGCCGGGGGAAGGCCACGTCCGGGGCGCCGATCTGCAACGGCATGATCGCGTTGGCGAACCCGGCGAACAGCGGCGTCGCGAACAGCAGCATCATGATCGTGCCGTGGACGGTGAAGAGCTGGTTGTACTGGTGCGCGGTGAACAGCTGGAGGCCGGGGCGGGCCAGCTCAGCGCGCATCAGCAGGGCGAGGACGCCGCCGAACAGGAAGAACCCGAAGGACGTCGTCATGTAGAGGTTGCCGATCACCTTGTGATCGGTGGTGGTCGCCCATCGGGCCAGCGCCCGGCCCAGCGTGCGGTCGGTCCGCTGCCGCGCCGGTGTCCGGCGCGGCGGTTCCGTCCTTTCGTCCAGCGCCATGCGGCGGAGGGTACCCAGGCCACCCCGGCTCGGACGCCCGGCCACGCCGGGCCCGCGTCAGCCGTCCGCGCGCCGGTCGGCGGGGAACACGTCCTCCGTGTGTTCGCCCAGCTCAGGAGGTCTGGCGCGGTAGCTCGCCGGAGTGGCCGAGAGGCGGATCGGGTGGGCCACCTGGCGGGTACCGTCGACGTCCACGACGGCTCGGACGCCCAGCCGGTCGGCGAAGGCGAAGGCCTCGTCGAGGGCGTTGACCGGACCGGCCGGCACCCCTGCCGCGGGCAGCACGGACGCCCAGTGGTCGGCTCCCCGGGTGCGCAGCCGGTCCTGGAGCAGCGGCCGGAGCGCGTCGCGGTGGGCCACGCGGTCGGGGTTGGTGCGAAACCGCGCGTCGTCGGCGAGTTCCGGCGCGCCGAGCAGGGCGGCCAGGGCGGCGAACTGCCGGTTGTTGCCGACGGCGAGGGCGAGCGGCCGGTCGGCGGTGTGGAAGGTCTCGTAGGGGGCGATGCTCGGGTGGGCGTTGCCGAGCCGGCCCGGGACGACGCCCGCCGCGACATAGCCCGAAGCCTGGTTGGCCATCGCCGACAGCAGCGAGCCGAGCAGGCTCACCTCGACGAGCTGGCCCTCGCCGGTGCGCTCCCGGTGGCGCAGGGCGGCGAGGATGCCGACGGTGGCGTGCAGGCCGGTGATGACGTCGACGAGGGCGACGCCCGTCTTGACGGGTTCGCCGTCCGGTTCCCCGGTGACGCTCATCAGGCCGCCGACGGCCTGCACCAGCAGGTCGTAGCCGGGCAGTGCGGCGCCCGCTCCGGTGCCGAAGCCGGTGACGGAGCAGTAGACGAGCCTCGGGTCGGCGGCGCGCAGCTTCTCGGGACCGAGCCCGAGCCGGTCCATGGTCCCGGGGCGGAAGTTCTCCACCACGACGTCCGAGCCGGCGATCAGTTCGCGGGCCCGGTCGCGTCCCTCGTCGGTGGCGAGGTCGAGGGTGACGGACCGCTTGTTGCGGTTGACGCCCAGGAAGTAGGTGGAGGTGCCGGAGGCGTCGGCGGGCGGGCGCCAGGCGCGGGTGTCGTCGCCGGTTCCGGGCCGTTCCACCTTCACGACCTCGGCGCCCAGGTCGGCGAGGAGCATGGTGGCGTACGGTCCGGCGAGCACGCGGGAGAAGTCGGCGATCCGCACGCCCCGGAGGGCTGCCGTGCCGTGTTCGATGAGCGGGGTGTCAACGGGCATGGCGTCATCGTGCGCGCTCGGCGGCGCCCTCACACGTGACCTGCGCCACCGCACGCGGCTCCGGACGGGGCGGTCCGGGGCCGCGCGCGGTGGTGGCCCGGTCGTCTACGACGCGTCGAGCACCGTGCCGTTCAGCACCGGGCCCTGCGGCTCACCCGCGTCGTCGGTGGGCTGCCACCCGATGTGCTCGGCGGGTTCGGCGACCTCGTCGCGGACCGTGGGCACCGTCACCTCGGCGTCGGTCTCCCCCGGCGGGACCAGGGCCCACAGCGAGAGGTACTCCAGCCGGGACAGCGGGACCTCGCCGTCGGGGACCTCCCAGGCGTTCTCCAGCAGCCAGTCCGGGTCGACGTCCTTGGTGGACAGTTCCGGACGGGTGTCGTCCGGCACCGGCAGCAGCAGGCTGCCGACGTGGACGTCGGCGGGCTCGGACAAGGTGACGCGCCAGCGCAGCGGCTGCCCCTCGGTGACCTCGTCGGCGACGGGGCTCACCGCGACCTCGGGCATCGGGTCGTCGTTCTGGACGGTGACGCCGCCGGCGTAGGAGCCGACGACCGATCCGCGGACCGCCTTCACCAGCAGGTCGTGCGAGGTGTCCCAGGAGTACCGCTTGTTGCCCGCCACCTTCACCGTCACGTCGATGCCGGAGCCGCCGGGACGGACGTTCACCAGCCGGTGCTCGGTCACGCCGGTCACCGGATCGGTGACGTACGTGCGGACCGTGCCGCCGTTCTTGCCGGAGACGCGCACCGGGACGCGGTAGGTGCGCTCCCCGTCGTCGCCCTCCTGGACCGTCGTCCGGCCCACGTCGACCCGGGCCAGCGGAGCCGGCCGCGCCCGGGGGGTGCCCGGCTGCCAGGCGTAGGCGTCCATCAGCCACGCCTGGCCGGAGCGCGAACGGGGCGTCAGTTCCAGTGCGGCGATGCGGCGCAGGTCGATTCCGGTGCGGGCGGCGGCGGTGAGCGGTACCCGCAGTTCCTGGGCCCAGTAGGAGGCCGTGCGGTCGCTGCCCGGCAGTCCGTCGGCGCGGATGCCGCCGAGGGTGGCGCGCTTGCCGTCGGCGTCGGTGACGGACACGTCGAGCCGGGTGCCGGTGCTGCCCGGCGGCACGATGACGCGCAGGGCGAGGCTCTGGGCGCCTTCGAGGGAGACGGGTGCCTGGGGCCGGATCCGGGCCGGGGCGCCCGGTGCGGTCCAGTCGAGGGCGACGGCGCCGCGGCCGACCTCGCGTTCCGGCTGCCAGTACGCGAAGTGCGGTGAGGCGCCGTGGGCGTTCTCGCCGAGACAGGCCGCGGCCGGGTCGGGGTCGACCGCGGAGCACAGGCGTCCGCCGGTCACCTCCACTCCGCCGTCGGGCAGGAGTCCGGCGCCGCGGCCGGCGCCGACCGCGTGGGTCAGCACCCGTGCCGGGTCGGCCGAGGGGGCCCGGCGGCCGGTGCCGTCGATCAGCTCGCGGACCCGGTCGTCGCCGGCGACGAACAGCCGCGCGGCGGCGGCGATGTAGGTGGCGCCGGCCCGGTGCTGCTGCTCGGCGGTGAGCCGGGTGGGGCTGCCCACCGAGCAGACCGGGTCGCGGCCCTCGGGGTCGTCCCAGAAGTCGTCGGAGGCGGGCGCCTCGGCCTGGCCGGGCGTCCACTCGCTGTTGAAGTAGTTGTGGTTGGCGCCGGTGATGTGGACCGCGCTGTGCAGGGCCCGGCCCCGGCTCACCCCGCGGGTGCCGTCGACGTACAACTGGCCCTGGAGGTCGGAGACGTCGCCGTCGCAGCCCGGCAGGATCGTCAGTGACGGCACGTCGGGGACGGGGTTCTGGCCGAAGGCGGTGGGGCCGACGAGGACGGTGCCGCGGATGTTCCAGCGGGCGCGCCCGGGGGCGCCGTCCTGGTCGGCGGGCGGCGGGTAGAGGCTGTCCATGGCGGCCCGGTCGACGCCTTCGCCGCCGCGCGAGTGGCCGACGAGCAGGACGCGGGACAGGTCGGCCTTCGGGCCGCCGCCTACGGCCGTCGGTGCCGTGGCGGGGCGGGTGGCCCAGCCGGCCCAGCGGTCCAGGTGCGAACGCACCAGGGAGGAGCGGGCCTGGGCGCCGCCGTCCTCGAGGTCGCCGTCCTGGCCGTTGATGCCGTTGGCGGAGATCGAGACGGTCACATAGCCCTGGGAGGCCAACAGCTTCTGGTCCTGGAGGTAGCCGCGGTGGCTGGGGATGGGCCGGGCGTCGTCGGCGCAGGGCCAGTCGATGGTGACGGCCTCCTCGCCCTGGCCGGGGACGTAGCAGGTGGCGTGGCGGCCGTGCAGGAACAGGGCGAGCGGGCGCTTGCCGGTCGCCCCCTTGGGCGCGACGACCACGCCGCGCATCTCGACCGGTGCGGTGAGGCCGGGCAGCCGGACCGGGTCGAGCGTGTACTCGCCGGTCGTGGTGGCGAACCGGCCGGGCGTGCCCGGGTCCACGGTGCCGGCGGGGAGCTGGGGCGGGAGTCGGGCTCTTATACACATCT